>CAMULB010000048.1 GCA_947089585.1 uncultured Lachnospiraceae bacterium
GTGGCTTGCCCCTGCCGAACGGAGCTCGCACGGAAACGCTCCTCATCTGTTGCGGTTTCCTCTTGAACGATGCCCTTCTGTCCGACCAGAACCCCAACTGCCTTGTCGTAATCCGCTCTGTCCACCTCCTTGATTCTAAGTCCCAGTGGCAGCAACGCCCTGGTCAGCTTTTTTCTCTTCTCCAAATCTGTGAAATGAACCAATAAAATTGTCTCTCTCATGTTCCTTTCCTTTGCTCTGTATGGTCTTGTTTTTATCCGAAATAACAAAAGTAAGGCTACCAAAACGGCCGCCCTCAAGGCTCTTTTTTCATGCTGTTTTGATAACCTTACTTTCATTTTTTTCATTCTGCCATAAAATACGATATTTGTCAATTCAAAATTTTTTTACACCGCACCCTTTACAGGATCCACAGCTGCCGCCGCAGGATTTTCCATTTTTGCGGTCGCGAACCATAACGCGAATCACCAGAACCACAACACTAAGCACGATCCATCCGACTACAAATGTTCCCATGCTTCACCTCCTTACCAACGATACTGCGGGGTCTTACCAGAAGATAAACAAACCCTGCAATTACAATGATTGCCATTCCCGTTCCAAGGCCAAATGAACCAGTTGAACAAAACGTTCCAATCTGATAGATGCTAAACGATACCAAATAAGCGAGCAGCGTCTGATAGCCAATCGCAAACCAAAACCATTTTTTGTTGTTCATCTCCCGTTTGATCGCCCCCATCGCCGCAAAACAGGGCGCGCACAGCAGATTAAACACCAGAAACGAATAAGCGGCTACGCCGGTCATAGACGCTGCCAGCATACTCCAAATCTCGGCTCCATCCTCCGCTACCTCCGCAAAGCCAAACAAAACGCCAAAGGTTGTGACCACATTTTCTTTGGCAATCAGACCTGTAACAGCCGCTACAGCCATCTTCCAATCGCCCCAGCCCAACGGAGCAAAGATCGGAGCAATCGCACCGCCGATCGCCGCTAAGATACTGCTGTTGAGCTGTTCTTCCTTTAGCATGACAAATTGGCCGTCCACCCAGCCAAAGCCCTGCAAAAACCAGAGCACAATCGCGGATAAAAGAATGATCGTGCCCGCTTTTTTGATAAAGGAAAAGCCGCGTTCCCACATGCTGCGCAGCACATTGCCTGCGGTGGGCAAATGATAGGCCGGCAGCTCCATCACGAAAGGCGCCGGTTCCTGGGCAAATAATCTTGTTTTCTTTAACAGGATGCCGGAGCAGATTACTGCGGCAATGCCGATAAAAAACGCACTGAAGGCCACCCACCAGGCGTTGCCAAAAAACGCGCCTGCGATCAGCGCGATGATCGGCAGCTTAGCGCCGCAGGGAACAAAAGTCGTCGTCATGATTGTCATCTTACGATCACGGTCATTTTCAATCGTCCGAGAGGCCATAATTCCCGGAACGCCGCAGCCAGTACCAATCAGCATCGGGATAAAGGATTTGCCGGAAAGCCCGAATTTACGAAAGATACGGTCCATGATAAACGCCACCCGCGCCATATACCCGCAGGCTTCCAAAAACGCCAAAAACACAAACAACACCATCATTTGCGGCACAAACCCCAGCACGGCTCCCACACCGCCAATGATGCCGTCAATGATCAATCCGCACAGCCAATCCGCACAGCCGACCACACGTAACGCGGCCTCCGCCAACGCCGGAATTCCGGGCACAAAGATTCCCTCTATGCCAAATAAATACCAGCCGTCGCCAAATACCCCGTCGTTGGCCCAGCCGGTTGCCCAGTCCCCGACTGTTTTTACAGAAATATAATACACCAAACCCATGATGATTGCAAAGATTGGCAGCGCCAAAATTCGGTTGGTCACAATCCGATCAATTTGATCGGAAACGGAACCCCGCTGCTTTTTCGCTTTGGTGTAACAGTCCTTGATCACAGTGGAAATATAAACATACCGGTCATTGGTGATAATGCTCTCCGTGTCGTCGTCCAACGCCGTCTCCAGCCGTTCAATCTCTTCACTGACATCCGGCAGCTGCTTGCATTGCGTGAGAATTTTTTCGTCCTTTTCCAGCAGCTTGATGGCATAAAAGCGTTCCTGCTCCTTGGCCACAAGACCCTCCAGACTGTGTTCCACCGCTTCGATCGCCTGCTCTGTTTCCGCGGAAAAGATAGGCTCAATCGCATCTGGCTTTTTGTTTTGCGCTGCTTTCACAGCCATTTCAGACGCTTTGGAAATTCCGCTTCCCTTGAGGGCCGAAATCTCCGTCACCGGACAGCCCAGTTTTTTACTTAATGATTCGATCTCAATTTTATCTCCATTTTTTTCCACCAAGTCCGTCATATTCACCGCCATGACCAGCGGAATTCCCAGTTCCATCAGCTGCGTAGAGAGGTAAAGATTCCGTTCGAGATTGGTTCCGTCAACCAGGTTGAGAATTACATCGGGCTTTTCTTCAAGCAGATAATTTCTGGCTACCACCTCCTCCAGCGTATAGGGGGACAGGGAATAAATCCCCGGCAGGTCAATAATCGTCACATCCTTCTGTCCTTTCAGTCTTCCCTCTTTTTTCTCTACCGTAACGCCAGGCCAGTTGCCTACAAATTGATTGGAACCGGTCAGTGCATTAAACAACGTGGTTTTGCCGCAATTTGGATTTCCCGCTAATGCGATTTTGATTGACATATTTCACTCCTCTTTTCTTTGATCCTTTCATCTATCCGGTTACTTTTTGCTTCCTTTTATTAGTTATCACTAACTCATGGCTAAAAAAATTTAGGTTGCTTCAACCTCAATCATCTGCGCATCCGCCTTGCGTAAGGACAGCTCATAGCCCCGCACCGTAACCTCCAGAGGATCGCCTAAGGGCGCCACTTTGCGGACAAACACCTCCACTCCTCTGGTGATCCCCATATCCATAATTCTTCGCTTTACCGGCCCCGCTCCAAACAGTCTTTTGACTGTGACCGTCTGTCCGCAGGGCACTTCTCTTAATGTTATCATCTGCTCCTCCCTCCGCTTCACACTATAATCTTATTCGCCAGCTCTCTTCCAATAGCAACTCTGGAATCCTTCACATTCACAATGATATTTCCGTCGTTCTCCGAAACGACGATCACACTTGTGCCGTTGACAAAACCAAGCTTTTCTAAAAATCGCCGCGTCTGGTCTCTGCCCCCGATTCTCTTAATCCAATTCGCCTCTCCCGGCCGGGCCATCGACAATGGCATAAGCAGAACCTCCTTTCATTTTCTCCTTTTTTCTTTCCTTTTTAGTTAGTATAAGCTTACTTTCGTTATATGTCAATAACTTTTTTAAAAAATTTCACTCACCTTGCGCAAAAACACGGGAAACAGGCGCAAAAACCAGCATTCTCAACGGAGTCTCCATTGTGCAAAAGAACACCGACATTGCCAATTTTGCCGACTTATGATATGATGTTGTACAAGAAAAAACGGAACTGCCAGGGTTCTGTCCCACACCATCGTCTTACATACGAATCGCAAACAGACCCGCGAAACGGGCTCCATTTGGCAAAACCATGCGCATATTACGGATAAGGAGAATTGTCATTGATACACAATAATGAATCTGCCGAGAATTATTTAGAAACGATTTTGATTTTAAGCAAACGGCTTCCAGTCGTGCGGGCCGTAGACATTTCCGAGGAACTCGGATTTAAGAAATCCAGTGTCAGCGTCGCGATGAAGAACCTGCGTGAGCGGGAATACATTGTCGTAAACAAATCGGGCTTCATTACGCTGACCGACGCCGGCCTCCAAATTGCCGAGATGATCTTAGAACGCCATGAGCTGATTACCTCCTGGCTGGTCAGCTTAGGCGTCGATGCGAAAATAGCCGCTGAAGACGCCTGTAAAATGGAGCATGTCATCAGTCGGGAAAGTTTTGCCGCGATCAAAAAGCATGTGGCGGGAACGCTGTAGTCCACATACCGTATCACAAAACAGAGGCTGTCCGCCGAAACAGCATGTACGCAAGAGATCATCTGGAAGCGTTCCACTCCTCGATCCTGCTTCATGCTTCGTTCGCGCGACAGCCTCTTTCAAAACCATTCGCTTTGTATTATCGACCAAAAGAGCGATAGACTGAACCGTTGCTCATACCGCCCCGGCATTGTGCCAGCTCGCTGACCGTCACAAGCTGGTATCCGCGGCCAATCAATTCCGGAACAATGCTCCTGCTCGCGGCTGCCGTTGGCCCATAGAGATCATGCATCAGTACGATGTCTCCATCCTTGACATGTGAAAGAACCTCCGCACGGGTAGCCGCAGCATTTCTTGTCCTCCAGTCCAACGTGTCAATCGACCACAGGATCAGCGGCATTCCTGCTGCCTGCTGTACCGTGCGGTTGTATCCTCCGCCCGGCGGCCGCATCACAACCGGAGAGACACCCGTCAGATGCGCCACAGCCGTATTGGTCATCGCAAGCTGGCTTTGTATCATCACGGCCCCGATTCCGGTCAGGCTCTTATGGCTGTAGGTATGATTGCCGATTTCACATCCCATCTCATAAGCCCGCTTCACAGCATTCGCATATGCATTCACCCGTTCGCCGACTACAAAAAAAGTCGCCGCACTGTTGTACTGTCCCAGTACATCCAGAATCTCAGTCGTAAATCGGGAAGGCCCGTCGTCATAAGTCAGCGCTACCATCGGCCCATTTACATCAATTTGCCGGGTCATCAGGCCAAGGCCGTTGTAGTAAGTGATATAATTCCCGTTTCTGACCCGGCAGCTCATTACCTTGCCCTCCCAGAGCTGGTAATTCTCCACAATTCCGGGGATTTCTCGTTCCACACGGCCGAACGGGTCGGCATAGAGCAGACGTTTGCCGACTGTAAGATAAAGCCCCGCCTGATTTCCCTTTGTTCCGCCAATGCCAAAATAATACCAGGTACTGCCAATCTTGCGCGAATCATTTTCCACCAAGGCCATCCCGCCGTTTTCACAGTCATAGCACTTCTGCGCCATTGTATCATAGATTCTGGTACAATTTCCCACCGCGTCAAAGTAATACTGTTTCAGATCAATCGTTTTCCAGACGTTCCTCTGCCTCTGCCATTTTTTGCTGCTGTAGCGATAAGCATCGTAATGCCAAGTTCCACTTTGGCTGCTCAGTCGGTTGGTCACATAGCCCTTTTTCCCGATTTGCAAAAAATGGTCCGCGGAAAGCTTGTGCCAGCCCGCTTCGCCAACCTGCTTTCCCCTGCGGTCAAAATAATAAAGCTTACCGTCCTTCAGCGCGGAGGTTCCGTTTTTTAAGGTCGTCCATTTTCCATTGCCCGTCAAGCGGAGATTTTTCGTTTTTTGCACATAAATCTTACTGCAGCTGCCCTTGGCGTTGAAATAATACTCCTTTCCGTCCACCTCCTGCCACCGCTTTTTCTGTCTGTTCCAGGCGGACGTTTTGTAATTGTATAAATCAAAATGCCAAATGTTCTGCTGACTGGTCAGCCTTGCCGTCACATAGCCCTTTTGTCCGACCTGTACATAGGACTTTGCGGAAAGCTTGTGCCAGCCCTTCTTTATCGTCCTTATGCCTTTGTTATTAAAATAATACAATCTGCCGTTTTTCAAGATACAGATCTCATTCTTGGCTGCAGTCATTTTCCTGCCGCGCAGCACCTTACATTTTTTCGTATCCTGATCGTAAATTGTGGTGCACCTGCCTTTGGCATTCAGATAATATTCCTGCCGCGAAACGGTTTTCCAAGTATCCTTTTGCAGCTCCCAGGCTGCTTTCTTAACATTGTATTGAAAATATTGATAACTGCCGGATGATTCCTTTAATCTGGCTGCTGCCACGCCGTTCTTCGATACGTAAATTCTCTCTCCATCCAGCTTGTACCAGCCCTTTTGGGTCACTGGTTTGCCCTTGAGATAGAGCTTATATTGATCCTCCTGCCGTACAAGGCCATCTTCAACCGGAGGGTTCTTCTGCTCCGATTCCGGGCCGGCGGGCTCCTTCTGACCAGTCTCCGGTTCTTCCGACTCGGACTTCGGCGTCTCCGGCTCCTCTTGGCCAGCCTCCGGTTCTTCCGACTCGGACTTCGGTGTCTCCGGCTCCTTCTGATCGGACTTCGGCGTCTCCGGCTCCTTCTGATCGGACTTCGGCGTCTTTGGTTCTTCTGATACAGCAGGCAGTGCTGATGCCTGGAGCCTGTCTTTGCACAATACAAATGAAGTGCATATCATAAACACAGTCAACAGAATTCCCAGTAATTTCTTTTTATTTGTCATGCAGTCACGCTCCTTGGCATAAAAAATGCGGTACAGCCACGGGGCCATAACGCATTTTTTATTTTGTTTCTTATACTTCCTTCATCGAATCAATGATTGCCGTCGCCAGCGCATCCAGCTCTACACTCTTATCTGCGCTCATCGCGGAGGCCATACTTAAGCGTTCATTCAAAATCGTCATATCCTTCATCTCTTCGTCGATAAATTTCTGCATCAAATCTCCGGATTTGCAGGCCCAGGAACCATTCTCAAGGATCGCAAATGTACGATTCTGCAGGTTGAGGGCTTTCATATCCATCAGGAAATTATGCATCACCGGATAAATACCCAGGTTGTATGTTACGGAGGCAAGTGCGATATGGCTGTATTTGAACGCGTCCGCAATCAGATAGGACACATGGGTATTGGACACATCATGCACCACAACATTGGTGCAGCCTTTTTCACAGAGCTTCGCAGCCAGCGCCTGAGCCGCAGCCTCCGTGTTGCCGTACATGGACGCGTAGGCAATCATCACACCCTTTTCCTCCGGCTCATAACGGCTCCATTTGTCATACTTGTCTACAAAGTAGGCCAGATCCTTGCGCCAAACAGGCCCGTGCAGCGGGCAGACGTATTGGATCTGATCGAGAATGGCGCCAGCTTTTTTCAGCAGAAGCTGAATGTGGGGGCCATATTTGCCAACAATATTAACCAGATAGCGGCGCGCCTCGTCGAGCCAGTCGCGGTCAAAATCCACTTCATCCGCAAACAGCTTGCCATCCAGTGCAATAAAGGAACCAAAGGCATCCGCAGAAAACAGTACGCCGTTCGTCACATCGAACGTTACCATCGCTTCCGGCCAATGCACCATCGGCGCAGCCACAAAGGTCACACTGTGTTTCCCGAAGCAATGCGTATCGCCCTCGGCAACCGTCACACACTCATGATCGTCTGGATGGAATCCGAACTGCCGCATCAGCATATAAGCTTTTTCCGTAGAAATCAGCTTCACATCGGGATAACGCATCAGAATCTGCTCAACCGAGGCGCCATGATCCGGCTCCATATGGTTGACCACCAGCCAGTCCAAGGGACGTCCCGCCAACAGATAATCAAGATTCTCCATCAGCTGACGGCAGGCAGACCAGTCCACCGTATCAAATAATACCGTCTCCTGATCCAGAAGCAGATAAGCATTGTAGCTCACGCCCTTTGGGATCGGATGAATATTTTCAAACAAATGCAGCCGGTGGTCATTGGCGCCAACCCAATACAGATCCTCCGTTACATTACGCACACAATACATAGTTCTTCCTCCTCTCGTCCTTATGCTTCAATGAATTGATCCTTGCCCTCCGCACACTCAGGGCAGACCCAGTCCTGCGGAAGCTTCTCAAACAAGGTGCCCGGCGCAATCTCGGCGTCTTCATCTCCCAGCTCTGGAACGTACTCATAGCCGCAGCCGCCGCATACATACCGCTTACCGATGGGTGAGGGCTTCGGAACCGGCGGCCGTTTCATCTTCACCATCGGCGGAGCCGGCTGCTTCTCACCGGTATCCAACGCTTCTGCCAGCAGCGGAAGAATCTCCTCCACCGTGCCTACAATTCCGTAATCGCAATTTTTGAAAATCGGCGCATTGCCGTTCTTGTTGATCGCCACGATCGTCGAAGCATCCTTAATTCCCTTCAAATGCTGGGTTGCGCCGGAAATACCGCAGGCTATGTAGAGATTGCCGGTAAATTTCTGTCCCGACATACCAACATAACGGCTCAAGGGTACATATTTCAATGTCTCAGCCACCGGACGAGAGGAACCGATGGCCGCTCCGGCCGCTGCTGCCAGCTGCTCAATTAATTTCATATTCTTCTGATCGCCAATCCCCTTACCGGCAGAAACAACGCGTTCCGCCTGCGTAATCGGCGTATCTGCAGGAATTCCCACTGTAAAATCATGGCCGTCCTTCTTTAAAGCCTCGACCAGGGCATCGACCCGTTCCTTTGCCCCGCCTTCCTTAAAAATATGGCCCTTGCGGATTCCGGTAATCGGCGCAGGTTTTTTTAACGCCGTACTCTTCGACCCGCCGGATTCCTTCGGCATCCTGCCAATCAAATTGGCGGCAATGACGACCCGCTGAATCTCGTTGGTGCCTTCATAAATGGTTGTAATCTTGGCATCACGGTACATCCGTTCTACTTCCATCCCTTTGAGGAATCCGGTACCGCCGAAAATCTGAAGTGCATCATTCGTCACCTCCAGGGCAATATCGGAAGCATACATCTTGGCCATAGCCGCTTCCATCGCATAAGGATCATGCTGCTCCTTCAACTCCGCCGCAGAGTAGACTAAAAAGCGTGCACAGCGCAGCTTGGTTGCCATATCGGCCAGCTTGAACGAAATTGCCTGCTGGGCTGCAATCGGCTTGCCAAACTGAACACGTTCCTTGGAGTAGGAAAGAGCCTGTTCAAACGCACCCTGCGCGATTCCCAACGCCTGAGCTGCAATGCCGATTCGCCCGCCGTCCAGGGTAGACATGGCAATCTTAAAGCCTTGTCCTTCCTTGCCCAACAAATTCTCCTTGGGAACCTTTACATCATTGAAAATCAACTCGGCCGTAGAGGAAGAACGGATTCCCATCTTGTCATAATGATCGCCGAACGTAAAGCCCTCCCAGCCCTTCTCAACAATAAATGCAGAAATGCCGCGGGTTCCGATATCCGGTGTGGTAACAGCAAATACCACATACGTATCTGCTTTAGGCGCATTGGTAATGAAAATCTTTCCGCCGTTTAACAGGTAATAATCTCCTTTGTCCACGGCTGTCGTCTCCGTACCGCCCGCGTCGGAACCGGCATTTGGCTCTGTCAGGCCAAACGCGCCGATCTTCTCTCCCTTCGCCAGCGGAACGAGATATTTCTGCTTCTGTGCCTCATTGCCATAGGCAAAAATCGGCCAGCTGCCCAGCGAAACATGGGCGGATAAAATAACACCGGAACCGCCGTCCACTCTGGCAAGCTCCTCAACTGCAATCGCATAGCTCAAAACATCAAGACCCGCCCCGCCGTACTCTGCCGGATACGGAATGCCCATCAGTCCCATCTCGCCCAGCTTTTTCACCGCCTCGTCTGGAAAGGAATTCTCCTGATCGAGCGAAAATGCAATCGGCTTGATCTCTTCCTCGGCAAACGCCCGGATCTTAGCCCGCAGCTGTTCATGTTCTGTAGTGGTCTGGAATAACATTGCAATTACCTCCTTTTCCTTTGATATGTAATATTTTAACAAAACATATCGCAAAAGTCCACACTTACTTGTCTATTCTATGCATGAATTGTTGCTGCGAGCACCTCGTTTCGGAAAAAGTAACCGTTCATGTCTGTTTTATTGTTGCTTTTTTGTTGTTTTATGACGATTCTTTCTCGCGTAAGGTTTAAAATATGGCAGATATGGCGTAAAGCTTGGGTCTTGCCTTGCCCTTAAATCAAAAATACGATATGGACAGCCGCCATACCGCATTTTCGTCCCCCTTCTCTTACAATTTCATCGTCAGCTGAATGCGCTTTTTAGACAGATCGACGCTCATAACCTTCACTTCCACCACATCGCCGACGCTGACCGCCTCCAGCGGATGCTTGATATAGCGTTCACAGATCTGCGAGATATGAACCAGACCATCCTGATGAACGCCAATATCCACAAACGCGCCAAAGTCAATCACGTTGCGCACGGTCCCTTTTAAAATCATTCCCGGCGTCAAATCCTTCATCTCCAACACATCGGTGCGCAGAATTGGCTTCGGCATCTCATCTCTTGGATCGCGGGCCGGCTTCTCAAGCTCCTTGACAATATCCCGCAATGTAATCTCACCGATGCCAAGCTCAGATGCCAGCTTTTTATAATCTCCAATCTTTTTGCCGATTCCGCGCAGCTTTCCGCCCTTCAGATCGTCCGGCGCATAGCCCAGCCTTTCCAACAGCTTCTTTGTCGCTTCATAGCTCTCTGGATGCACACTGGTGGCATCCAGCGGATTCTTGCCCTGTGAGATACGCATAAAGCCGGCACACTGCTCGTAAGCCTTCGGCCCAAGCTTTCCCACCTTCAGAAGCTGTGCACGGGTGAGAAACCGTCCGTTCTCTTCCCGGTAAGCAACAATATTTTTGGCAATCACCTTGCTGATGCCGGAAATATACTCCAGCAGCGATGCCGACGCTGTATTCAAATCAACGCCTACCTTGTTGACGCAGTCTTCGACGACACCGCCCAAGGCTTCACTTAGCTTTTTCTGATTCATATCATGTTGATACTGGCCGACGCCGATGGATTTTGGATCAATCTTCACCAGCTCAGCCAGCGGATCCTGCAGACGCCTGGCGATGGAAGCCGCACTCCTCTGACCAACATCAAAGTTCGGAAACTCCTCGGTCGCCAGCTTGCTGGCAGAATAGACGGAAGCTCCTGCCTCATTGACAATCACATACTGCACCGGTCTGTGGATCTCCTTTAACAGCTCGACAATGATCATCTCCGATTCCCGCGAGGCCGTTCCGTTGCCGACAGAGATCAGGGAAATATTATATTTCTCGATCAGCTTCTTCAAAATCTCCTTCGACTGGGCTACTTTATTCTGAGGCGCAGTCGGATAGATCACCGTCGTATCCAGCACCTTTCCGGTAGCATCGACTACAGCCAGCTTACAGCCGGTGCGAAACGCAGGATCCCAGCCTAACACGACCTGACCGGCAATGGGCGGCTGCATCAGCAGCTGCTCCAAATTCTTACCGAATACCTTAATGGCCCCGTCCTCAGCCTGTTCCGTCAGACTGCCGCGGATCTCTCGCTCAATCGCCGGAGCGATCAGCCGTTTGTAGCTGTCCTCCACAACTTCCATCAACACCGGCTCGGTATAGGCATTGCTGCCGCAAATGACTTGCTTTTGCAGATATCCCAAAATCCGTTCGGTCGGAGCCTCAATCTTGACGGTGAGAATCTTCTCTGATTCTCCTCGGTTCAAAGCCAGAATCCGATGCCCTGCCAGCTTGACAATCTTCTCCTCAAAATCATAATACATCTCATAGACAGATTCCGCATCCGGGTTCTTGGCCACAGACGTGATGGAGCCCTCCTGAATCGTCAGCTCCCGAATATGCTTGCGGTAATCCGCCTCGTCCGAAATATTCTCCGCCAGAATGTCCATTGCCCCCGCAATGGCATCCTCTGTTGTATGTACCTCTTTTTCCGCATCGACAAACGCTATTGCCTCCTGCTCAACGGGATGCTTCAGCTGCTGCAACAGAATCAGGTTAGCTAAAGGCTCTAAGCCCTTTTCCTTGGCGATCGTCGCTCTCGTTCGCCGCTTGGGACGATACGGGCGGTATAAATCCTCCACCGCTACCAGCGTCTCCGCCGCTAACAGCTGCCCCCGCAGCTCCTCGGTCAGCTTTCCCTGCTCCTCAATGGTGGCGAGTACCTGCTGCTTCTTCTCCTCCAAATTGCGCAGATAATTCAAGCGCTCATAAAGGCTGCGCAGCACCTCATCATTCAAGGAACCGGTTGCTTCTTTGCGGTATCGTGAAATAAAGGGGATCGTATTTCCCTCGTCAATCAGCTTGACAGCGGCCTCTGCCTGCCCCTGCCGGATGTTCAGCTCCTGTGCTAATTTCGCAATGATATCCATATATCTGAGACTCCTTTTTGTAGGTTTACAATTTCCATCCATCATTATAGTCAAACTTCTGCGAAAAGACAAGAACCTTGTTTCGCTCTTGCCAGAAAAAATCTCGCATGATAGAATAAGGATTATCTCATTATTAAGGAGGTTCTTTATGCATCCATCCGTTTCTGAAGCAAAACCGTCAGCCGGATTCTCCACCGCTTCACTCGTACTGGGAATCGTCGGACTCTCCACCGGCTGCTGCCTTTACAGCGGTCTGATCTGCGGCGCGCTGGCCATCATCTTCGCTTTGCTCGCGCGTGGCGGGACCAGGACCATCCCTGGCCGCGCGAAGGTAGGGCTGGGTCTTGGCATCGGTGCACTGACGTTGACTCTGGTGCTTTTTGCAGTCGCTTTCTTCTACATGGTCGCGCAGTTCGGCGGTCTCAATGAGTATCTGGACTACTATCAGGATGTGCTGAAACAGATCGAATCCGGTTCTCCTTATCGTTTCTATTGAGTCCGGCGGTCTGCGCGGAGCGATTGGCTCTTTCTCACTCCCCGGCCAAAAGGCTGCGCGGAGCGATTTTTCGAATCTTTTGCGACAGCAGGCACACCAGGAGAAAGGCAAATGTCAAAAGGCAGACGCCTGATAAAGCAACCCATCCCGCCGGCACCCGGAACATACAGATGACAATGCCGATCTCCTGCAAAAACAATGCCATCAGCGGATTGATCAGAAAGCTCCATCCCACCAGTCCTACCGCAAGAGAGACGGCCATCGCCGGCATAAAGCAAAGCGCCGTCTGCAGAATCAGCTGTCCGGTGGTAAAACCCAGCGACTTGAGAATGCCGTATTCCTGTTTCCTGCGCTGGAGCATCATTTTTACCAGAAGATGCAGTACGAAAGCCATCACCAGAACGCTCAAAAGCAGCATCGCAAAGACGATCATCTTCATCAGCGAGACATAGACGTAGGAGCTCCCCTCAATAATCGCACGAACATTCAGTGTCGCATGGAGCTGCCCCGAAAACTGCTCCTGCACGCTCTGATGAAACGCATCCATATCGGTTCCTTCCTTCAGGTTAAGGTAAAAGCTTACGTTCTGCAGCGTTCCCATTCTCTGATAGCCCTCACGCGTCAGCAGGCAATCCTTACCCAAATTATTGCTGTTCTGAGTAAAGCCGGTGATCAGATACTTCTGCTGTCGTCCCTCCGCGGCCAACGTAATCTCATCCCCAATCACAAGTCCCGTCTCTTTGGCATATTTGATCCCGATGGCTGTCTCGTTCTCATACTTTGGAACACGTCCTTTGACACAGATCTGCGTATTGTTTACCAGCGAAAAATCATCTGCCATCGTGGCCATCAGCTCTGCCCCGCCTACATGACGTACTCCGACCGAATTGTAAAGATACACCTTCTCTACCGCCTGCTCCCTGCGCATCTGAGCCAGGAACGCCTCCTCGCTCTGCTGCGAAACATTGATGCAGCTGTCCGCCATCTCTCCCACAATCATATTCAGAAACGGCGTCTGATCCGCAATCATATTGGACGCCATCACGCCCGAAAACACGGCCATCAGCGAAAGCACCAGCATCGTGATACAGATCGTGAGGTTCTGCTTCACCCCCGCAAAAAACATTTTCAGAGCCAAAGCAAAGGTCAGCGGAAGAAATGACTGCTCCAACGGGACGTGGTTGCGCTTAAAGCTATGGGTCTGCATCCCCTGGCGAAGCGCCACAATGGGTTCAATGCGCCCGATTCCCCGCGCCGCAAACCAGACGACCAGAGATACGGCCGCGGAAAGAATCCCCAGTGTCAGCAAAAACGGCAGAAACAAAAAATGAATCTCATAAGGAATCCCCGTCTGTGAAATCATCCCCTCATTTAGAACAGGAAAAAGCAGATAGGAAATAAGGATGCCGAACAGGGCTGCCAGTATTGTACTGCCCAAAAACTGCATCTGCAAGGATGTGATCAGCTGCCGCTTTGTATATCCGATGGCCTTTAAAGCTCCAAGATTCTTCATATTCTCTCGGATGTCGCCCGCAATATTAGACGCAATCACCACCAGCGCAATCAACAGTAGAAAGAGGGAAGCCGCGCTGACAATCCCGGAACAAATCATCTGTGAGATATAGCGGGACTGTGAAACCATCGCATAATCGTTGCTGATTGTACGCGCTTCGGGTTCTTCCTGCGACAATCGCTCCATCAGGCGGCCGCGAAATGCTTCGCTCTCGGATGGTGTCTTCAAACGCACAGACAAAAACGCCGCCTCGGACGCCGCCCCGCTCTGTGCCAATTCCTGATAGCAATCCTCCGTCAGCAGGACCGCACACATCCCGCAGTTGTGCGAACCCGTCATCGTACTGTTAAAAAAACCACATACAACATAGGATCTCGTCTGACTGCCGATCGCAATCTCAATCGTCTTGCCAATCTCCGTCTCACTGCTTCGATAGAGCAGCGGCAAATAGACCCCGCTGTCATAATCGCTGTCCGCAACCAGCTCGGCCGCGCCAATTGGTCGAACGAGCGCTTTCTCTTTGGGCAGAAAGATCAATTCGGAATTCACTTCTCCCTGATGATAAGAAAAGGAACCTACCATCTCCAGCGCGTCGTCGAGGTAAAATTCCTCTGTACAGTCATCCGCTTCCAGGAGCTGTGTCAGACAGGAGCGCACCTTCTGCGGCCTGCGGTCAATCACCAGCGCAACATGCTCTCCATTGAGCCGTTCGTGACAGCGGACAAAATTCTCCTTGTAATCCAACGTCAGCATCAGCCACAAATTGAGCAGAAACGACGCCAGCAGCATCAGCACCAGAATCGAAATGGTCTGCCCCCTTGATTTTCTTAAATTGGAACGAACCAGCAGCATGCACTCTCTCATCCTACCACCCCATTTCCGTCAGAAAAGCGGACAGCTCCTGATGTCTGGCTTCATCCCCGTGAACGTATGCGCCCAAATTGCACTCGCCGAGAATCACCCCGTCCTTCAGATACAGAATCCGATTCCCCCGCCGTGCCGAACGCATGTCGTGCGTGACCATCACGATGCTCTGTCCCTGCTGGTTGCACCTCGTCAGGGTATTGAGCACCTCAAGGCCGGTGGCAGAATTGAGCGCACCGGTCGGCTCGTCGGCAAATAGCACCTCCGGCTGATTGATCAGCCCCCGCACAATCCCCGCCCGCTGTGCCTCTCCGCCGGAAAGCTGTACGGGGAATTTCTTCTGCACCGCTTCGGAAAGGCCAACGGACGCAAACAGCTCCTTCGCGCGGGCGATCACCGCCCGCCGATCCTTGTTGGCCAGATATCCGGCGGAGAGCACATTGTCGATCACACTCATGGTCTCGATCAAATAAATCTGCTGAAACACAAAGCCACAGTGGCGGCGGCGAAATACCGCCAGTGCATCCGCGCTGAAACCGGAGATCACCTGACCGGCGAACGTAATCGTCCCCAGCGTGGGCGTATCCATTCCCGACAGCGCATACAAAAGCGTTGACTTTCCTGCGCCGCTGGCTCCCATAATAACGGTAAAATCTCCCTGATACAGCTTGAGGTCAATGTTCTTCAAAACGTGCTGCATTACCCCGCCGCTGGAAAAGGACTTGCTTAAGCTCTCGGTCTTGATTAAGATCTCTTTCATTCCAAATCCCCCCTTAGATAGCTTCTATTTTACACGCTCCTTTCTTAACTGTCTTTAAGCAAACCTTAGCCAATTCTTAAATAAAGCCCGCCCATTGTCAAATCATACCTCCCAGGGCTATCACCACGCTGACCTTCAGGCCAGCCCGGCCATTTTCCACCAGCAAGGCTCCCTGCATTTCCTTCATAAAATAATCGGAGAGAAACAGCCCCAGCCCGGCGCCCTGCACCGCGTCACGGCCGCTTCCCCGCCAGAACTTCTCCTTCAGATGCCCCAGCTCCTCATCCGAAACGCCGCCGCCAAAATCCTCAATCACCAGACGCAGGTGGTCCTCCTGTCGAAATGCGGTCACTTCGATCTGAGTACCCGCATATTTATAAGCATTGGCAAACAGATTGTCCAGTACCTGCTGTAGGCGCAGCAAATCCCCCCAGAGCAGGCATTGCGGAATCGCCGCCATAGTTCCCCGCTGCAGATAATCGGCCGCGTGAAGCAGATTTTTCAGCTCACTGCTGTCAAATTCCACCGGCGTTACCGTCAGCTGCTGCAATTCCTCCAGCGCCGCCGTAAACAGATTGCTGATCAGCGCGTTGATCTGATCGGCTTTGCGAATGATCTGTTCATAATTACCCCGAATCCGCTCCTGACCGGCGCAGGCATATCCCAATTCCGCCACCGCCTTGATGCTCGCCACGGGCGTTTTGATATCATGCGAAAGCTTGGCCACCAGCTCCTTTTTCTCCCGGTCTGCCCGCGCCTGCATCAGCCTCGCCTGCGCAAGCTCCCGGCGCATCAAATCAAAGCTCTCGGTAAAAGCGCCGAAAATATTTTTTCGATCCATAGTCAGCGGAAGTTCCAGATTGCCCCCGGCTACACGCACGGCAAATTGCTTCAGCTCCTGAAACGGCCGTACATAGGTCTGTTCCAAGTAAAAATAGCTGCCGAACAGCACAGCCGTCTGCACCAGCAGAAGCACAAAAACGCCGCCGGCCAGCCAGCGCCGCTGCGCCGCAAAGCTCTCGTTTGCCGAATTGTGAATCAGCACCTGCCCCAGCCTCTGATCGTCCTGCCAAAGATCGAGAATCGTATCACGCCGGGCAATGGCCTTGGGAATCGTTTCGCTCAGGCCCTCTCTCGTCTGATAGCGAACCGTTCCGTCCCGCCCCAGCACCGTGTAATCCAGAGGCGAAAAAGCAGCGGCTTCGGGCTGCTGCCAATGAGTCTCAAGAATTTTGACCACCTCATTGACCGCCGCCACG
>CAMULB010000049.1 GCA_947089585.1 uncultured Lachnospiraceae bacterium
ATATGAAGAAATATGCGTTTTCGCCGCTGAGGGAGGAGCTGGCGGGGCAGATCAAGCAGGCGATCCGGGAGGAATTTTTTACCGCAACCGGACGGCTGGCGGCGGATACTCAGACCGGGCTGGTGCTGGCGCTCTGGTTTGATTTGGCGCCTGAAGCCCATCGGGAGCGGCTGGTGCAGTCCCTGCGGGATAAGCTAAACGAAGAAGCGATTCATTTAACGACCGGTTTTGTCGGAACCCCGTTTTTGTGTCCGGCGCTGACGAAGGCCGGACTGGTGAAGGAAGCCTACACATTGCTGCTGAACGAGGATTACCCCAGCTGGCTGTATGAGGTCAATATGGGGGCGACGACGATCTGGGAGCGGTGGAACTCGGTACTGGCAGACGGCAGCATCAGTGATACGGGCATGAACAGTCTCAATCACTATTCCTATGGCTCGATTGTCGAATGGATGTATCGTTTTATGTGCGGCTTGTCTGCCTGTGAGGAAGCGCCCGGCTATCGGCGTTTTTTGATCCAGCCCTACCCGGATGAACGGTTTGAGTGGGTGTCGATGGAATATCACTCGGCGATGGGGAGAATCAAAAGCGGGTTTCGGAAAACGGAACAGGGGTATGAGTTTGACCTTGAGGTGCCCTTTGATACGGAGGCGGAATTTGTGCTGACCATGGACTGCCTTCGCGTGCTGCTTGACGGAACAAAGACCGGGATACAGAAAGCGGGGGAAAGCATCCGTCTGCAGAAGGGACGCTATACCGTGGCCGTGGAATTGCCAAAAGAGTAAGCCTCTTGAAGTACGGTCTTGACCTTCCAGTAGCGGAACGGTTTATAATAGCGAAAAATGAAGGTGAGATACGAAGGAGGAGATTATGAAAAAAATCGGACAGGTGCTGTCTCTTTTGCGCGTCAATTGGCGGACGATGGCCGGATTTGAAATGCTGTATAAAATTGTGTCATGGACAATTTTTACGCCGCTTTTTTGGGGGATGTTCAACCTCATTCTGTCCCTGACCGGCTATGCGTATCTGACGAAGGAGAATATTCTCTCTTTTTTGGGCAATCCGCTGACGCTGTTGGGCCTGCTGGTGCTGTTTGTCTGTATGGCGGTATACACGATGATTGACATTGGGGCGATCCTTTTTCTGCTTGATCAGTCTGCGCAGGGAAAGCGCGTGCATTTGACACAGACCCTGCGCTTTGCCGTTCCCAATGGACTGCGGGTTTTTCACCGCAAAAATATCCTCGTGGCGTTTGTCGTGCTGTTTCTGATTCCGTTTTTGAATCTCGGTGTGGCGCCGGGATATGTGAGCAGCATTTCGGTGCCGGAATTTATTCTTGATTTTATCTGCGGCTACTGGTATCTGCTGCTGCCTTTCGTGGCGCTTCTGCTGGGAATGAGCGTTTTGCTGCTGCGGTGGCTGTATGCGTTTCACTATTTTTCGCTGGAAGCGTGCAGCTTTCGTCAGGCGCGCAGGAAAAGCGCCGCCCTGAGCAGGAACCATAAGTGCAAGGATTGGCTGGTGCTGTTTGGCGTGCAGATGGTCGTTGCGGTGCTCTATTTGCTGCTGATTTTGGCGGGCGTATTTCTCGCCGTGGCGCTGGCCAGCCTGATGACAAGATGGGAGTGGTTCGGAATCGTGTCGTCGTCGGTGGTGTGGGTCTTTCTGGCGGTTTCCTTTCTCGTGACATCGTCGCTTGCACTGCCGTTTAGCTACGGCTGCATCAGCATCTTGTTTTACCAGCATAAACGGGAGCATGGGGAAGAGATCGTTCATGTGCAGGCGCCTTTGGGCCGGGGCGGCAAGGGCTGGCGCCGTGGGATGCATTTGCTGGAGGGTGTGCTTCTGGCAGCCTCGGTGGCTTGCTGCAGCTTTTACTTCTACTGTGTCTATAACAACAAAATTGAGATTCCGGTTGAATATGCACATACGATGGAGGTGACGGCGCACCGGGGCGCATCGCGCGCTTACCCTGAAAATACGATGGCAGCCTTTGCCGGGGCGAAGGAGCTGGGGGCCGATTGGGTGGAGCTGGATGTGCAGCAGAGCAGAGACGGAGCGATTATTGTCATGCACGATACGAGCTTTCGGCGTACGGCCGGGGTCGGCAAGCAGGTCTGGGAGCTGGATTATGAGGAAATCCGCAAGCTGGACGCGGGCAGCTTTTTTGGCCCGGAATTCGCAGGCGAGCACATTCCGCTGCTGCAGGAGGTCGTCGAATATGCGCGCAGGAACGGCCTCAAGCTCAATATTGAAATGAAGCCGTCGGGACATGAAACGGATTTTGAGAAAACGGTGGTAGATTTGATTGCAGCGGAACATTTCTGGGATCAATGTGTGATTACCTCCCAGGTCTATGAGGTGTTGGAGAACGTAAAAGCCTGCGATGAGCGGATTGAGACGGTGTATGTGATGAGCTTGGCTTACGGGGACATCAATCAGCTGACGGCGGCGGATCATTTCAGCATCGAGGCGACGAGCATTACAGAAAAACTGGTGGCGGACGTGCACGGCACCGGGAAGCAGCTATATGCCTGGACGGTGAACACGGAGGAGAACATCAACCGTATGATTGCGCTTAATGTGGATCACATCATTACCGACGATGTAACGCTGGCCAAGGAGTGCATCTATCTGAGCAAGACCAGTGATCTGATGACCGAATATATCAAGCTGCTGCAGGATTGAGCCTGCAGCGTGAGGGTTTTATTGCGAACCGGAGGCAGGATGAAGGGAAAACGGCAGATGGCTGCATTTTAGCGCGACAATTTGCTCAAATAACGTCACATTGCCGATGACGACGATGCACAGCTTTTCCCTGGTTCGCGACGCGGCCTGAAAAAACAGCCGCGCATAGAGGTAATCCGGGTTGGGATGATTCCGCCCCTGCAGCTTGCCCTCATCGTTATAATAGAAGTGGTGATCGAGCGTAATCACAACCTGCTCAAATTCCTGGCCGATCACATCCTCGGTGCGAAAGCCATTGCTTAAGCATGCCAGAAATTCAGACGGCGCGCCGTCGGTGTCATGCTCAATATAGGTATAATGCTTTACAGCCGAGTAGTAGCGAAGGATCTCCTTCGCCTCCTGCGCATTTTGCGCAAATACGACATCGACCGCATCATATCGGTAGAGCTTGCCTGAGGTGTCCTCCAGATCCAAAAGCTTACGGATAAAAGAGCTCATCTCCTCGTTGCTGCGGATTCTGCCCGACAGCTTATGTTCAAAAAAGGCGTCCAGTTGCTTGAGCCTGCCGGGGATGTTTCTTCGCTGCTCTGTCTTGGACAGGGTTTGAAAATAGTCGTAAGAGAAAATGCATGGGATCCGATACGCTTTGGTGCAGCGAATCAGCGCGGTAAGAGTCTCAAAGCGCATGTGCTGTGCCTCGTCTACAAACAAAAAGCGGCAGCGGCCAAGGTCTGCGCGGTCGATCGACTCCTCCGCAAGGATTGTAACGTTCTTTAACAGTGTATTCAGTATTTCATGCGCCTGACAGAGCAGGCCGCAGTGGATGATACAGCAGCGTCCGTCAGAGGCACAGTTTTTGGCCAGATCGTACAGCAGCAGCGTTTTGCCGGTGCCGGCCGCACCGGTGATCCCGCGATAGAGCGGATGCGTTCCCGCTGCAAGCTGCGAGAGGATTTCTGCCTTGATCACCTCCTGCTGCTGAGTCAGAAAATAGCGGCCGTCTACAAATTTTTGGGGCATATTCAACGGGGAGATCAGGTAATCCTTGGCGCAAAAGAGCGCGTCGATGTCTCCGCTTTCAAATTCTTCAAACTGAAAAAGTACCTGAATCAGCTCGTCAAAGGCACAAAGCCGAAGCTGCCCGTCCGCATAGGTGTAGAGCGATTCCGTCTCGTCGACAAAGGTGAACAAATAAGATCTGGGGGCAATATAGCCGAAATAATGCTGGTTCTTCAGAAGCTGCTTTTCGATCTTTTCCAGAGGAACGTCCTGGCTTTTTAATTCGATGTTGAGCACGGCTTCGTTTTTGTGGATTTTCAGCAGGTCGAATTCTTTGCCGATTTGGCGGATGGTATAGGAATAGTAAAAGCCCTCCAGCTCCCGAATGGATACGCCGTTTTGGCACAGCAGCTCTACCAGATGAATCAGGTTTTCAAATTCATGCTCCTTTACCTTCAAAACCTCATTGCGGGCCGATAGGATATTTTCGTATTGTGTGTAAAAATTCCGGTTCCGGTTTCTTGTCAGCAAATACAGATTTACGGCTTTCATGCTTTCCTCCATTTTTCGGACGGCAATTCCCTTCACGTCAAATATAAATCCTCGGTCAGCTCCATCAGACGCCAGCCGTCCAGAATCCGGTATCCGCCGGGACATTTTTCGAGGATGCCCGCAAGGACAAACTGCTTCATCACCCGCAGCAGGTGGCGGTAGCTGGCGCCTAAGAGCTCTGCGAGCACGGTCAGATTTTCCGAAAAAAATCCGTCGTCGTTGACTTGAAAGATGTAGCTGGCCAGCTTATTTTCCAGCGGATACAGCAGATTGATCGAATGGCTGCGCATGGCGCGCATAAGCTTGTCTGCAAGAGAACAGGCCAGAAGCTGCAGAAACAGGTGATCCGCCAGCAGCTGCTTGCGGATGGAAGTGATGCGCAGGGCAATGCAGAGACAGGTCTCCACGGCTGTAATCGTAATCGCCGAGGTGTCAATTTTATAAAATTCCAGATCGCCCAGTACCTGAAACGAGGTGTAGACGCAGACCAGAATCGACCGGTCACGGTTTAAATTGCAGCAGACCTTGAGCTTTCCGGAGACAAAAAACAGCAGGTATTGACGTTGGGATTCCTTTTGGTAAATCACTTCCCGCCTAGCGAAGCGAACGAGATGAAAGTGAGGCTGATACGCTTCAAAACAGCAAAAATGAGCGGGCAGATTGTATTGCAGCATCAACCGCTTGAGACGTTTTTCGTTTTGTATGATTTCCATATGCCCCCCGTTCGATGATTGAAGGATCGCTTGCAGCCGCAGGACGGCTTTGGCGAAAGAGAGTCGATGCAATCATCAAAATTCTTTTCTGTAGTATGACATATGTCATGTTCCTGGTCAAGGATTCTGTGGTAAAATAAGAAAAATGGTGTGGAAGGGAGAAGAACAGGAATGAAAAAATACGAGGCGCAGATTTGTGTGGTTGCGGCGGGCCCCACCGGGCTTGCGGCGGCGGTTCAGGCGGCGGAGGACGGAGCCAGCGTTGTTGTGCTGGAGAAGGCTTCTGCGGTGGGCGGAGCGGCCAATATGGGTATGGGCCCGCTGGGAATCGGAACGAGCTACCAGAAAGCTCAGATGATTGATATTTCTGTGGAGAAAGCATTCCATATGTTTATGGAGTACACGCATTATCAGGTCGATGCGCGGTTGGTGAAGCGGTACTTTGACCAGTCGGCGGAGACGATTGAATGGCTGGAGGACATGGGAGTGGAATTTGAAGGAGCGTACCGCTATTTTCCGCAATCCGAAGCGACCTGGCATATCGTAAAGACCGATAAAGGAATTGGACCCCGTGCCGCTTCCTTTATGAATAAAGCGCTCTATGAAAAGGCGTTGGAGCTGGGCGTGACATTTCTGCTGGAAACGCCGGGCACGAAGATTTTGAAGGATGAAAACGGCTGTGTCTGCGGTGTGATGGGTGTCGATGCAAACGGCGAGGAGGTTCAGGTAGCGTGTAAAGCGGCGATTATCTGTACCGGCGGAGCGGGCGCCAGCCCGGAGCTCATCAAGGAGGAAACGGGTTTTACCTTCGGTAAGGATATGTTTAATTTTGCTATTCCCGGCATAGTTGGCGACGGACTTAGGATGGCCTGGGAGGCCGGGGCGGATCATGTTCCGGTGCGGATTGAGATGGCGGCCAACATTGAGGGCATCGACGAGCTTCCCCAGTGCATTCCCAACGTGTTTATTCAGCCCAATCTGCTGGTCAACCAGTTCGGGAAACGGGTTATGAATGAGGAATACATGCAGAACGCCACCTATCTCTCCAATGTGGTTGCCAACCAGAAGGATCGGGTGTGCTACAGCATCGTGGATACTTCGATTGTGAAACATTATATCCGCAACGGGGTAGACGTAGTCAGTATGGTGCGTACCGAGACGGATGTGTCGGATTTCTATGACGGTGTAAGGATGGCCCAGGAGAACGGGAACGATTCCTTCTATATCGCAGATACGATTGAGGAGCTGGCAGAGAAGATGAACATGGACCCGGAGACACTGACAGATACCGTGGATGCGTACAACGACTACTGCGACAGCGTGGACGAGGAATTTTTTAAGCCGAAGAAGTATTTAAAGGCCGTACATAAAGGCCCCTTCTATGCGACCAGAGTGCGGGCAGGCGGCTATGGTACGGTCGGCGGCATACGCATCAACGAGAACTGCGAAGCCTGTGGGGCAGATTTTCTTCCGATTCCCGGACTGTATGCCGCGGGGGCGGATTCCTGCAACATTTATAATGACAGCTATATGTTTCTGCTGCCGGGCAATTCGATGGGGTATGCGGTCAATACCGGGCGGATTGCCGGAATGGAAGCGGCGGAGTATGTAGAAGCGCAAGCATAAGCGTCGCGTGCAGAAGCGTTGAAGCAGGCAAAAGCCGGCGCTGCTGTATGAGAGGACGGAACCCAAAATAAAGCGTGTTAGTTTAGAATGAAAAACTGACACGCTTTATTTTTGTTTGCTTATGTTTATTTGACCGTATTCAAAAAAGCCAAAAGTGTTTCCCTTTGATCCTTGTTTAGCTGGTGAATCTTAAGAGACAGGGGATCCTCAACCATTTCATCCGAAGGATTCAAGTCAAAGAAGTCCCGCAAAGAAATGCCAAGCCGTTCACAGATGATATAGATTATCTCTACGCTTGGATTATTTTTGTTTCCCAATTCCAAATCCCGAAGGTAGCTTTGGCTGACGCCGGTGAGATAGCTTAGGCTGTTAATGGTATAGCCGTATTGTTCGCGCAATTCTGTGATTCGTTTCCCCAGAGGGAAGGGGTTGCTGATTTCCATAGATACATCCGCCTTTCTGTGTACGATTCTTATTTGCACTATTTTTTAATAGAAATATTTAATCATAGCAAAAATAAGCATTAAAAATTATATCCACAGAGGAAAATAGTTATTGCTATCAGAGTTAAAATCGTATATAATAAAAAAACGGATTTTTTGCAAAGAAAGCGTGCGGACGGCGCTTTGCCGTTTTCAATCGCCGCGCGCATAGGAAAAGATTACAGTCGAAAGAGGAGTAAAGGATTATGAAAGAACTGGATTATCCATTTGATGCGGAGCTGTTAAGAAAGAGGAAGAAAAAGCTTCGCAGGCAGCTGTGGACGGATGATTCGATGCAGTACATAGAAAAGAAGGTGGCCATTCTTGGCGGGCAGACGACGGAGGACATCCGGCAGATGCTGGAATTATTTTTGCTCAATTATGGAATTAAGCCTTCCTTTTATGAGTCGGAATACAATCAGTATTATGAAGATGGAATGTTCCCCAATCCGCAGCTGGAAGAATTCGCGCCCGACTTGATTTATATTTGTACCTGCATCCGCAATATTACCGAATTCCCGGCGCTGACGGAGGAACGTGAAGCAGTCGGACAAAAGCTGCAGGCGATGTATCAAAAATTTGCGGGGCTCTGGGAGCATCTGGCCCAGACCTACCACTGTCCGATCATTCAGAATAACTTTGAATATCCTTTTTTTCGCCTGCTGGGAAATAAGGACGCATCCGATCTCCATGGCCGGGTCAATTTTGTGACGATGCTCAACGGCAGATTTTACGAATATGCGCAGACGCACGACGATTTTTATATCTGCGATATCAATTATCTGTCTGCGGAATATGGGCTCAAACGCTGGTCAGAGCCATATTATTGGCACATGTATAAGTATGCCCTGGCCGTTCCGGCGATCCCGTACTTGGCGTTTCAGGTGGCCAATATCATCAAGTCCATCTATGGAAAAAATAAAAAGGCGTTGAATCTGGATTTGGACAACACGCTTTGGGGCGGTATTGTCGGAGAGGACGGGGCGGAAAACATTGAAATCGGGCAGGAGACATCCTTAGCACAGAGCTACAGTGAATTTCAGGAGTACCTGAAGCTGCATACGCAGCTGGGCGTGCTTCTTACGGTCAACTCCAAAAATGACAGGGAAAATGCACTGCGCGGCCTCGGCAGACCGGACAGTGTTTTGCATGAGGAGGATTTTGCCGACATAGAGGCGAACTGGAATCCCAAGAGTGAGAATCTGCAGAAAACGGCCAAGGAGCTTGCGCTTTTGCCGGAGAGCTTTGTATTTGTAGATGACAATCCGGCAGAACGGGCGATCATTGCCGGGCAGGTGCCGGGGGCAGCGGTTCCCGACCTGGATACCGTGGAGCATTATATCCAGATTCTCGATGGAGCCGGCTATTTTGAAGTGACCAAACTGACCGGGGACGATCTCAAGCGCAACGAGATGTATCAGGAAAATGCAAAACGAACCCGCCTGCAGTCCTCATTTGAGGATTATGAAGATTATCTGAAATCACTGGAGATGAAGGGAGAGATTCAGAGCTTTATCCCGGCCTATATGTCGCGGATTGCACAGCTTACCAACAAAAGCAATCAGTTTAATCTGACGACAAAACGCTACAGCCAATCGGAGATTGAAGCGGCGGCGCAGGATCCCAGGCGGGTGACGCTGTACGGCAGGCTGGGGGACAAATTTGGCGACAACGGCGTCGTCAGTATTGTGATTGGCAAAATCGCGGGGGACGCGCAGGAGGAGCTGCATATGGAGCTGTGGCTCATGAGCTGCCGCGTGCTCAAACGCGAGATGGAATTTGCGATGATGGACGAGCTGGTTGAGCGGGCGCAGCGGATGGGGATTCACAAAATCGTCGGCTACTATTATCCCACGGCCAAAAATGCGATGGTCAAGGATTTCTACGGACGGCAGGGCTTTGAAAAGGTTCATGAGGACGAACAGGGAAATACCGTCTGGGAATTTGAGATTCCAAAGCAGTATCAGAAGAAGCAGCATGTGATCGAAGTCAACGGAGCGACAGGAAGCGCGCGCCAGGCGGAGGACGTGATCGAAGCCAACGGAGTGGCAGGGAGCGTGCGCCAGGCGGAGGACGTGATCGAAGCCAACGGAGCGGCAGAGAGCGTGCGCCAGGCGAAGGACGGGGGCGAAGCCAACGGCGCGGCGGCGTCTTCCAAGCATTCGGATCGTGTGCCGGGCGAGAAGGCGGCCAGCCGGGAGCATTGTGATGAATCGGCCGTGTAAGGCCCAGGGAGAGGCCGTCCGGATTGAGGACATGCTTCTGTCCAACGGCGTTGCCCTGCCCTCCATCGGCCTTGGCACCTGGCAGATCACAAAACCGGAGCTTTTGGCGGAGCTGGTTGCCTGCGCATACGACGCGGGCTATCGGCTGCTGGATACGGCGGCGGCCTATGGAAATGAGATTGCGCTTGCCAAAGCGCTGCGCAGCACAGGCATTCCACGCGACAAGCTGCTTTTGTCGGACAAGGTGTGGAATACCAGCCGCGGATATCAGGCCGTACAGGAGGCCTGCAGGAAATCCCTGAAAAAGTTAAAAACTGATTTTCTGGATCTCTATCTCATTCATTGGCCGGCCGGGAGTAAGCTGCACCCTGATTGGGCCGAGCTCAATGCCGAAACCTGGCGGGGGATGGAGGCGCTTTATCAGGAGGGGCTGGTGCGGGCGATCGGCGTCTGCAATTTCAAGCAGCATCATCTGCAGGAGCTGAAAAAAACAGCCGCAATCCTGCCGCTTGTCAATCAGTTTGAATTTCATCCGGGTATGAATCAGGAGGAGCTGCTGCGGTATTGCCAGCAGAATCAGATTCAGCCGCAGGCCAGCAGTCCGCTGGGCAACGGCCAGATTTTAGCACAGGAAGAGCTGTGTAAAATTGCTGCAGAGAGGAAGAAAACACCGGCGCAGATCTGTCTGCGCTGGGCGCGGCAAAAAGGGGTGGCAGTGTTGCCGAAAACCGCCAACCCCAGACGTCTGTATGAAAATGCAGATGTATTTGACTTTGCACTGTCAGCCGCGGAGATGCAGCGAATCGACCAGCTTCCTTATTGTGGCGGGTTGGGGCTTGACGCGGACGAGGTGACAACATTTGGCTGATGATAAGAGGGCGCCGGATGTTTGGTGCAACGCAACATAGAACATTTGGCGTAACAATTCAGACAGGTCTGCACACTTGCTGCGCTGACCGTAAGAAGAAGGATCGGTAACAGGCAGACGGTCCATCGCGAAGCGATTCTCATGGCCGGCTGCCCGTAACAGTGAAGGTGTCTGAACTGTTACCATTTGGCCGCTGCATATTTGAGAAAGGGGTGGTTCAGCTTGGCGAATACACAACAGGAGGAATTGGAGCTACAGGAATTGCGGAAGCAAATTTTTATCACCGGATACAAGGGCGGTATGGCCCATTTAGCGTCTTGCTATTCCTGTCTGGAAATGCTCTATGCCCTGTATGTAAAAGGAATTTTAAATTATGATCCCAAGAATCCGCACTGGCAGGAGCGTGACCGTTTTATTTTGAGCAAAGGCCATGCAGGATTGGCGTTGTATTGTGTGATGCAGCGCGCAGGCTTGATTCGGGAGGAAGCGGTTACTTCCTATTTACAGGAGGAATCGCTGATTGGCGGAGAGCCCTGTATGCGGGACAGTCCCTGGGTGGAAGCGACCACCGGTTCTCTGGGGCATGGTCTGTCGATGGGGCTTGGCATTGCAACTGCATTAAAGCTCAATCACAGCTCGGCTAAGGTGTATGTGATGCTGGGCGACGGGGAATGCGAAGAGGGCACTGTTTGGGAGGCGGCGATGACGGCGCCGGCGTTTGGGTTGGATGCGCTGGTGGCGATCCTCGACTGCAACCGGATTCAAAAGATGGATTTTGTAGAAAAGACGATCGGCGCGGCCAACTGGAGCGAGCGTTTTACCTCCTTTGGCTGGCAGGTCGATGAGGTGGACGGACATGACATGGAAGCGTTTCAGGCCGTTCTTACCAAGGAGAATCACAGTGCAAAGCCCCGTCTGATCCTGGCGCATACGGTCAAGGGAAAAGGGGTTTCCATTATGGAGGATAATCCAAATTGGCATTTTAAGCTTCCGGGGCGAAAGGAACGCAAAATATTCACACAGGAGCTGGGAATTACGGAAGCGGAGCTGGTGTAACAAAAGGCTCATCTGCGCGCGCCGGGAAACAGCGGGAGCAAATGTGCTGCTGCGCGTGCAGATGAGAAAATTAATTACAAGGACAGGGGGCAGAAGATGAATCGTGCATATATCGGAGCGATGATGGAGCTGGCGCAGGAGGATGCAAATGTGCTGCATCTTTTGGCGGACAGCGGGACGGGCTATGATGAACTGTTTGGCCGTAGCTTTCCACAGCAGATGTTTAACTTTGGCATTGCCGAAGAGAATATGGTTTCTGCCGCGGCCGGGATGGCATCGGTGGGAAAGCTTCCGTTTGTCTTTACGGCCGGTGCGTTTCTGGCCTATCGGGCATTGGAATTTATCCGGGACGATGTGTGCTTTCAGAATCTCAATGTAAAGATTGTCGGTATGGGCAGCGGGCTTTCCTGGAGTTCCCTGGGCCCAACCCATCACACAACAGAGGACATCTCGGTTCTGCGGGCGATTCCCAATCTGATGATTTTATCGCCGGCAACGCCTAATCAGGTGCGCGCCTGCGTCCGCAGCGCATATGAGCATCCGGGGCCGGTCTATCTCAAAATCGGCATGAATCAGGAGCGGGAATTTTTTGCGGAGGATTACCAATTGCCTCAAAACGGCGTGGATGTGCTGCGGGAGGGCAAGGACTTGGCGATTTTTGTGACCGGGAGCATTCTCGAAGAGACAATGCGGGCGGCTGAGCTGCTGGCGCAGGACGGAATCGAGGCGCGGCTGCTTCATGTCACGACGCTCAAGCCCTTTGCACAGCAGGCGGTGCTTCAGGCAGCAGGCGAGACGCAGCGGATTGTCACGGTTGAGGAGCACAATATTTATGGCGGATTGGGCAGCCTGACGGCGGAGGCATTGGCCTACAATGGAATTGGCGCCCATGTGCTGCCGATCGGGATGCAGGACTGCTTTGCCAAGGGTTACGGCACACATGCGGCAGTCCGGCGGGCCAATCAATTGGACGGGGCGCAAATTTACAAAAAAATTCGGGAGGTTTGGCCGTGATGCACACCTATTATTTTTCAGAAATACAGATCGGGCAGAAGGCTTCCTTCCAAAGAACCATTACCGCGGAGATGGAAACGGCGTTTCGGATGATTTCCGGAGATGAAAATCCGCTGCATCAGGATGACGCTTTCGCGCGGGAAGTGAGTAAGGGCGCATTTGCGGGGCATGCGGCGTTTGGCATGCTGACGGCCTCGCTGTATTCGACGATGGCCGGGATGTATCTGCCCGGAACCTACAGCTTGATTCACAGCTTTCAGGAGCTTTCCTTTCTAAAGCCGGTCTTTGTGGGAGATGTACTGAACGTGGAGGGAGAAGTTGTGGATAAGGTTGAATCGCTGAACCTCATTTGTTTAAAGGTAACGATTCGCAACCAACAGAATCAGCGTGTATCGCGGGCCAGGATGAAGGTTCTGGTCTTAAAATAAGGAGGAAAAACAAATGACAAGAGCACAGGTATATCAAAGACTGAACCAGGTATTTCGTGAGATTCTCGACGATGATTCGATTGAATTGAAGGATGAAACGGTCGCGGATGATGTCGATGGATGGGATTCCTTCGAGCATATCAACCTCGTGGTCGGCGTGGAGGAGGAATTTGGCTTTAAGATTCCGATGGGAAAGGTTGTGACGATGAAAAATGTCGGGGAAATGGTCGATTTGATTTTGGAGCTGGGAAAATAGCATGACGATCACTTCCTTTTGGTTTCTGGTTTTGATTTCACTGGGAGCGGGGGTGTATTACCTGCTCCCCAAAGCCTGGCAGTGGGTGGAGCTGCTGCTTTTGAGCCTGATTTTTTACTATTATGCGGCGGAATCATGGACAATTCTCTATCTGGCGGTCTCAACGCTGACGGTCTATGGCGCCGCGCTTGCCATCTGCAGGCTGCGCGGGACGCAGAAGCAGCGGCTTTGCTTGTGGGTGCTGCTTCTTGCAATCACAGTCAATCTCGTAGTCTGGTTTGTGGTCAAGGGAAAAGGGCTGTGGGGCTTTTTTGCTGCCAAGCTGTATGACAGTACCGGGCTTGCAGCTGCACAGTCGCTGCTTGGTTTGGAGCTTTTGGCAGCGCTGGGGATGGGCTATTACACCCTGCAGCTTTTGGGATATCTGATCGACTGCTATTGGGAGAATGTCGAGCCGCAGAAAAATCCACTCAAATTATTTTTATTTGCCGTTTATTTTCCCCAGCTGACGACCGGGCCGATCAGCCGATATGCACAATTGGAATGCTTATTTGAGAAGCATAAGCTTCAATACCGGAATCTTGCGTTCGGCGCGCAGCGAATTTTGTGGGGATTTTTTAAGAAAATCGTTCTGGCGGAACGCGTGGGAATTCTGGTTGCGGCCATCCAGCAAAATCCTCAAAGCTATACCGGATTTTATTCGTGGATTGCGCTTTTCATGTATCCGCTGCAAATGTACGCCGATTTTTCCGGCTGCATGGACATTGTACTGGGCGTATCAGAGCTGTTTGATATTCATTTGACGGAAAATTTTAAGAATCCGTTTTTTTCCAGGACCTCACAGGAGTTCTGGCAACGGTGGCATATCACGCTGGGCGCCTGGGCGAAGGATTATGTACTCTATCCGCTGCTGAAATCAAAACGTATGGTTCGCTTCGGCAAATTTACAAAAAAGAAATTCGGCAGAAAGACAGGAAAGTTTCTCGTCAATGCAGCGGCAATGTTTGTACTCTGGATGGTGATGGGAATTTGGCACGGCGGCCTGCGCTATATCGTGGGCGTCAGCTTGTGGTACTGGATCATATTGATGCTGGGAGAGCTGCTGTCGCCCTGGTTTGTCAAGCTTACGGCGGCTTTGCATATGAAAACAGACAGCTTTAGCTGGCATTTATTTCAGTCTGTGCGCACATACCTGATCTATGCGATTGGCGCTTCCTTTTTCAGCCTGGGGATAAGCAGAAGCCTTGCGCTGCTGAAGGATGCATGGAATGTGCTCTGGGTTGAAGGGAGTGCGAACCCATGGATCTTTTTTGATCAGAGTATATTGCAGTTGGGGGTTACATATGGCGATCTCAATCTCATTTTGCTGGCGGTGCTGCTGCTTGTGATTGTGGCCTGCCTGCGGGAAAAATATACCTACGCCCGCATTTGGATCGAACAGCAGAGCTTTTTGTTTCGCTGGATGATCTGGATCGCCCTGTTTTTGCTGGTTCTGGTTTATGGAAAATATGGGCCCGGCTATAGTGCGGCGGAATTTATTTATCAAGGATTTTAAAATGATGCTGCTGCGGGAAGGCGGAGCGAAAAAATGAAGGGAATGGCGATGAAAAAAAGAGGAAACACGCTGACAATCAATTTGGAACGGCCGGTGAAGCTGATCAGCTTTGGCGTATTTGCGTTTATGATACTGCATGTATTTTGCAGCGCGACGTATCTGTTTCGCAACACCTCTTATGACCGGTTACATGTCATCGGCATTGAAAATGAAACGCTGGATATGGTCTATGTGGGCGGCAGCGCAGCATTTGTCTACTGGCAGCCGCTGAAAGCGTGGAATGACTGCGGCTTTACTTCCTATTCCTATGCGACCAACAGTCTTCAGGCGGAGCAGGTCAAAGCCTACATCAAAGAAGCGCTGAAAACGCAGAGTCCGCGTCTGTTTGTCATTGACGCCAGAGCGTTTCAATATTATTCCGATCAACCGTCGGAATCGGGGCTGCGCAATGGGAGCGACAGCATGGATTTTTGGTCGCAGGCTCGTTTTCAGCTGCTGAATGAGTATTTCGATCACAGAGTGATTACGGAAGAGACGGATGTGCTCTCGTACTACCTGGATATTGCCAAATATCACACCAATACAGGAAATCTGGCTTCCAGTGCCGCCTGGAACCTTAGAAATAATGACGGCGTCAGCGTCAACAAGGGCTGGGAGTGGGTGGATGCCTATGGCTATCTGGAAGAGCCGGCCGATTTTCAGACGGAGGTGCGGGCAGAGCTTTTGGAGCATAATGAGGAAATTTTGACGGATTTGCTGTCATTTGCCCATAAGGAGGAGGTCGAGCTTTTGTTCGTGGTCTGCCCTTACTGGATTACAAGGGAGGAGCAAGAGAAATACAATACGATTGGCGATCTGGTTGAGCGCAGCGGATTTCGATTTTTGAATACGAATGAATTTTATCGGGAAATGGGAATTGATTTTACAACCGATTTTTACAACAAGAACCATGTAAATTTGTTCGGAGCGGCAAAATATACGGAATTTTTGCAGAGCTATTTGCAGCAGCACTACGATCTGCCCGATCACCGCAGCGATGGCGCGTATGCTTCCTGGCACCAAGACTACGAACGGTTTCGTCAGGAAGAGGCGATTCATAGCGAGACGGTGCAGGGCATTTTGTACGACGTCGCGCACGGAAAAGAGATTGCAGCTCAGATGCAGCAGGCGCAGACACTGTCAGAGTGGGAGAATTTAGCGAGCGACCCCAGGTTTACGCTGCTCATTGCCGCCGCAGGCCAGATAGAATGGCCGCAGAGCATTGCCGATCAGCAGCTTTTAAATGCCTGGGGCTTTACACCGGAAAATACAACGGGGATTCGCGTGATAAAGAATCGGGAAATGCTCTATACAAACAGCGGCGACGGGGCTTTGGCATGGGAAGGCAGGCTGGGCATTTGGGAGGATACGCCCTGTCGTATCTCGCTGGAGGAGGAGCTTGGCGTTATGGAGATAGGCGAAGCGGTGCAGACGGCAAAAGAGCCTGGGCTGCAAGTACTGGTCTTTGACAACAATTACCGGCAGATTGCAGATGTGGCGCTTTTGCGCTGCGACGAAACGGGAGCCGCGCATCTGCAGCGGTAAGAAAGCACGCGGCCGAAGGGGAGTCTTCCGCTGCCAGGTCGGAGTGCTTCCTGTTGGCGGTGCTGCTTACTCTGCCCGCTGCTAGGACGGAAAGCTTCCCGGTAGCTGGGTTGTTTTCCATGTCTGCTGCTAGATCGGAGCGCTTCCCGAAGGCCGAGCTGCTTTTTCCCGCTGCTTGAGCGGGAATTACACGGTGGCTGTGTTGTCTTTTTTATAACTGTTTTGGCGGGATTCTGCAGAAAAATGGGCGCTTTTCAGTGGATCAATAAAAAAATTAAAAAACTTGTCCAAAAAGTGTTGACATAAAAGGAAAAAGATGTTAGTATGTAATTCCACCGCGCGAGTAAACAGTATGGTGGTTCCTTTTTTCAAAAAGTTACAGTAAAATAAAAATGAAAAAAGTTGAAAAAAGGTATTGACAAGAGATAACAACTATGGTAATATATAGAAGTTGTCGCTT
>CAMULB010000050.1 GCA_947089585.1 uncultured Lachnospiraceae bacterium
CCAATGGAACGAATGATACATATGGAAAATTAGAGAGCGCAGAGGGAAGCTCTTTAATATCTGATGATGATGGATATGGTGATAACAACTTCTATTTCAGCTACGATTGTGTAGCAAACACTACCTATTATGTAGGGATTCGCAGCTATAGCAGCGGTGAGGGAAGAACCGCAACGCTGTATGTATCTGCAACGGATCCGAAGGCATCCAATGTGACGGCGCCTACCTACGACAATGAAACAGCTCCGGTTGCCGATGACGTAGTAGAAGAAGTGATCACAGACGAAACAGACGCTGCACCGGAAGCGCCGGCTGAAGATGCAGCTGCTGCAGACGAGACAACAGAGCCTGCAGTAGACGATGCACAAGCGGACGAGACAAACGAACCGGAAACAGATGAGACAAACGTGCCGGAAGCAGACGAGACAAACGCACCGGAAGCGGACGAGACCGCAGCGCCGGCTGACGATGAGACCGCAGCGCCAGCTGACGATGAGACCGCGGGCGAAGAGTCTGCTGACGTAATCCCGCAAGCGGAGGAAGCACCTGCACAAGCGGACGAGACAACAGAGGAAACACCGGTAGCACCGGCAGAAGAAGCTGTTGAAACGGTAGAAACTCTGTAATACCATTGTTCCCGTTCGGCCCCAGACCGGGCGGGAGCATGCAATCTCCCAACAATCATCTACACCGATTGGACGCGAAACGTTCAATGAACATAATCACCTGATTTGGAGGCAGGTCAGACAGAGAAACCGTTGCAGACACCCGTGCTGTTTTTCCGCGGCAATCGGAAAAACCGTCTGCCTGGGATGCCGATGTGAGCTGATTCTGGCTTCCGGAATGAAAAATAAAAAGTGGATATCCTGTATGACTGCCGGATGCGGCTCTTATGGGGTATCCATTTTGACGTGCAGCAGTATTTTGAAGACAAATTACAAGACTTATTACGATATAATCCCCGAAAAAGAAGCAAAGAAAGGATGATAAATATGAAAAAACATCATATTATGAAAGCAATGGCGGCAGTATTGGCATTTATCATAGCTTTATCCGTAGGAGGGACTGTCCCTTTCGCTTGAATATGTGAATGGTCAGCTGAAGTTTGTACGCAACGACACGAAGCATAACGAAATGCACCTTGCGAAAGGGGAACAGTGCGGGATGCTGCCACAGAAAATCTGGTACCAGAAGGTTTCATACATCAGCCACTATTCTTGTTCCTGCGGGAAATGGAAAAAAGGGGACCCGGTACCAAAAAGCACATTTTAAAGCTATGACGCCTGCCTGGATTTGGGCAGAGGGCGATTATGTCTTGCCTTCAAAGCATCTGCCCGCAACACTGTGTAAAGAGAAGCACGGCGTCGCGGGCGGATGTAGTTTTCGGTGTGGATTACGATTTGCGTTTTATTTTAGAAAAAGATGAATCAGCTTATCGTTGAGGGTCTTATAAGGCTGATAGCGCATCGGCAGATCGAGCCAGGTCTTTTTGTCTACGATGCTTTTATAATGGGAAAAGGTATCAAAGCCGTCCTTACCGTGGTAAGCGCCCATCCCGCTTTCTCCGAAGCCGCCGAAGCCCATTTCGCTGGTGGCCAAGTGGATGATGGTATCATTGATGCAGCCGCCGCCAAAGCCGCAGGAGGCGGTTACTTTTTTTGCATTGGCCTTGCTTCCGGTGAAGATATAAAGCGCCAGGGGATGCTGCCGGCGGTTGATCGTCTCGATCGCCTGATCGAGGCTGTCATAGGTGAGAATCGGCAGCAGAGGGCCGAAAATTTCCTCCTGCATGACCGCGTCGGAAAAGGTAACGCAATCTAAGATTGTTGGTTCAATCTGCAGTGTTTCAGCCTTGGAGCCGCCGCCGAGGATTACCTTTTTCTCGTCGATCAGTCCGAGAATCCGTTCAAAATGCTTTTGATTGACGATTTTGCCGTAATCAGGATTGCAAAGAGGCGCGTCGCCGTATTGCCGGCGAACCTGCTTTTTCAGTTCGGCTGCCAGCTCATTTCGGATTGTGCGGTCACAGTAGATATAGTCCGGTGCGACACAGGTCTGGCCGCAGTTTAGATATTTTCCGAACACAATCCGCTTGGCTGCAAGCTTGAGGTTGGCAGTTTTGTCTACAATGCACGGACTTTTGCCGCCCAGCTCCAGCGTGACGGGGGTCAGATGCTCAGAGGCCTGACGCATGACCTCCCGGCCCACAGACTGACTGCCGGTGAAGAAGATATAGTCGAAGCGCTGCTGAAGCAGACAAGTGTTTTCGGCTCTTCCGCCGGTGATGACGGCGGCGTGGGTATCGGAAACGCAGTCAGAAATGAGCCTGGCGATGACATCGCTGGTGGCAGGGGAGTAGGCGCTCGGCTTTAACACAGCTGTATTGCCGGCGGCAATCGCGTCTACCAGCGGATCTAAGGTCAGGAGAAAGGGATAATTCCAGGGGCTCATAATCAGCACAACGCCATAGGGAGAGGGCTTCTTAAAGCTGCGGGAGTGGAATTGGGCCAGCGGGGTGCGCACCCGTTTTTCCTTTGCAAAGCGGGGCAGGTGCTTGCGCATGTAGCGAATCTCGCTCAAAACCAATCCGATTTCACACATATAACTTTCCATCTTGCTTTTTCCAAGATCCGCCTTGAGGGCGTCGAGAATCTCTTTTTCATGGAGACGGATTGCGTCGTACAGTCTGGTCAGCGCACGGTTCCTGGCTGCAAGCGGCAAGGTAGCGCCGGAGAGAAAATATCGGCGTTGGCGTGCTACGATCTGTTGGATTTCTGTTTCATTCATGGGAGGCTCCTTTCTGATTACTTGCATCTGCGGTCTGTTGTAACGAGGCTGTTCCAGAGCATGTCTGAAAAATTATTCCCGCTCCAGCAATTGCAGATAAAATTGTTCCAGTTCCTTGGCGTCCATCAGCACCGGCACGGGATAGAGCGGATTGGCCTCCTTGTCCGCATAGTGGGCCAGCTTGGGGATGTCCTCCTTGCGGATGGCCGGGACGGTGTCGCCGATCTGAAACCGTTTTTTCATATCCTGAATTGCGTGAATGAAAGCCTCGGCGGCTTCGGCAGCGGGCGTGTCCTTGTCCGCGATGCCGGCGGCAATGGCCAGCCGGTGCAGCTTTTTGTGGATGGCCGGGCCGTAAGCTTTGAGTACAAAGGGCAGCAGGATCGCGTTGGCCAGTCCGTGAGGCACATTGTACTCGCCGCCTAGTGAGTGAGCGATGGCGTGAACGTAGCCGACGTATGATTTGGTAAAAGCGCAGCCGGCATAGTAGGAGGCGCGCAGCATATATTTGCGGGCTTTGATGTCGCTGCCGTTGAGGTAGGCGACGTCAAGATAGCGGAAAATCAAATCGACTGCATCCAGCGCATTTTTTCTTGTTCCGTAAGTGGTGGAATTGCCGATGTAGGCCTCGACGGCGTGTGTCAGTGCGTCCATGCCGGTGGTGGCGGTGACAGAGGGCGGAAGACTGACTGTAACCTTGGGGTCAAGCACAGCATAGCGGGGGATCAGCGGAAAATCGTTGATGGCATATTTGTGCCGTGTCTGTGCATCCGTAATTACGGCGGCCAGCGTGGTTTCGCTTCCGGTTCCGGCGGTGGTGGGAATGGCAATCAAAAGCGGCAGCTTTTTGCGTACCTTCAGGATCCCTTTCATTTTTGACAGGGGCTGGCGGGGCTTGACTGCCCGTGCGCCGACTGCCTTGGCACAGTCAATGCTGGAGCCGCCGCCAAAGCCGATGATTGTATTGCAGTGGTGTATTTGGTATAGCCTGAGGGCCTGCGCGACATTGGCGGTGGTGGGATTGGCGACGGTTTGATCGTAAAGTACATAGGGAATCTGCGCTTTCAGAAGAGATTTTTCCAGACGCTTGGTGATACCGAGACGACTTAGCTCGGAGTCGGTGATGATGAGGACGGAGGAGCACTTTTTCTTCTCCAGAACCTCTGGAATGGCTTTGACGCTGCCTAAGATTCGGGGCTGCCGGTAGGGAAGGTAAGGAATGGCAACCCGAAAAGCAGTCTGGAAGGCGCGGCAGTATATTTTTTTCAGTGTATGCATGAAGCGATCAGTCCTTTCCTGATTACATAGTATAAACAAAAAGCATCTTGATTATAGTAATAAATGGCAGATTTGTCAATTGTCTGAAAATAGAGTTGTTGAAACCGATGAAACATGATACGCTTACAGCATGAAATGTCAGAGCATGTATTGCCAGAAAAGGAGGGAATCAGAATGAAAGCAGCATTTTTTGCGGATTTTACACAGAATGTTGAGACAGAAGAGCGGCGGGTCGGCGGGATGCGGGCGCGTCTGGGAGCCGACTGCCTGATCGGCGTGATGAGCGGAAATTATCTGCAGAATGGTTTACCGTCACCGATGATGGCCAGACAGCGGGCGGGATGTGCGCTTGCAGCCGGAGTGGATCTTCTGATGCGTCAGTCAAATTACGCGTCGCTTTCCAGTCTGGGAATCTATGCGTTCAGCGGAGCAAAGGTACTGGACAAGCTGGGCGGTGTGGATGTGCTGGCGCTTGAGACGGAGCAGGCTTCAAGGGAGGAGCTGGAAGAGATTGTACGTCTGTTGATTGCCAATCCGAGAGAGCTTCAGCAGAAGGTCGGCGACTATAAGCGGCAGGGAATGCCCTTTTATCAAGCGCAGGCCAAGGCGATGGGGGCGTATGTATCGCGTGGAAGCGAGATTATGAGCAGCCAGCGGAATGTGTTTGCCGTCGAGTGTATCAAAGCGCTTAAGCTGATGTACAGCAAAATTGCCACGGTCTGCGTGCCGGTAAAAGCGGACCTGAATGCAGAGGTGGCGCTGACCGGGGCGGCGCTGAAACGGATCTCGGATCAGCTGCGGTATCAGCTGTACCTTCTGGAGGATGAGCTGTCGGATATTTATGGAGGCTATGAGCAGCTGACGGAGCGGATCCTGCAGCACCGGGCGGCATTTGTCGATTTTCATCAGTTTGCCGGCGAGGTTGCGGGAAGCGAGAAGGAGCTTTCGGATGTACGCAAATATTTTTTCCGCTTGTTGTGCCATATGAAAAAATCGGCCGCCGGCATTTGGCGGATGTACGATTTTTCCCCATACTGCATGGTTTACTGGCAAAAGGAAGCATGCTTCAAGGAGCTTGCGCAGGGAAGCAAAATCTGTCTGTTGGACGAGCGTCTGGCGGCAGGGGCGGATGGGAAGCTGGTTGAGCAGCAGGCAGCATCGACGGGGAAAGCGGAGCGTTCGTTTGAGCGGCAGGCGGCTTCCATGGAGCGTTCTAAGCGAAATTTGCTGAAGCTGGAGGAGCGGGCAGAGTATTTGTATCGCCTGCAAATGGGGCTGGAATAAAATATTGTTGTGAACACTGCAGGGATGGAACGGAACAAAAAAGTTCCTGTGTCTTACGGGAACAGCATCTCGACGAACGCCTTTTCTTGTGGTATACTGAAACCGTATGTAACTGCAGGAGGAGGCGTTTTCATGGGCGAACAGGAATCGAATAGAACAAAAAAACAGATATGTGCAGGTCTGCTGGCCTATGTAGATGCAGGAAAAACGACCCTGGCGGAGGCGCTTCTTTTCCAGAGCGGCCGCATCCGCCGGCTGGGCCGGGTGGATCATAAGGATGCATTTTTGGATACCTATGGTTTGGAACGCGACCGCGGGATTACGATTTTTTCCAAACAGGCAAGGATTCCGGTCGGTGAAAAAGAGGTCACGCTGCTCGATACACCGGGGCATGCGGATTTTTCGGCAGAGATGGAGCGTACCTTGCAGGTATTGGACTATGCGATTCTTGTGATCAGCGGTGCGGACGGCGTGCAGGGACAGGTGGAGCTGCTCTGGCGACTTTTGGCCCGTTATCGGATTCCGGTCTTTTTATTTGTCAATAAAATGGATCAGGAGGGGACAAGGCGGGACGTTCTTATGGCGGAATTAAAGAGCCGGCTTTCGGAAAACTGCATTGATTTTACCGCATTGTTTCCAGGGGCGCATGCGGTGGCATGCGGTGAATCCGAATTGGGAGAGGAGTTTTGGGACAGTCTGGCGCTGTGCGACGAAGCAGTGATGGAGCAGTATTTGGAGGAAGGCGAAATCAGGGAAGTGCAGATACAGCAGCTGATCTGGGAGCGCAAAGCTTTTCCCTGCTTTTTCGGTTCTGCATTAAAGCTTTGGGGCGTGGATGCATTTCTGGAGGGATTTTCCCGTTTGACGATGTGCAGAAGGTATCCGTCAGACTTTGGCGCGCGGGTCTTTAAGATTTCCAGGGATGAGCAGGGAAACCGGCTGACGCATATGAAAATTACCGGGGGAAGTCTTGTGGTAAAAGCGCTGATTTGCAAAGACGAAAGGGAGGCGGACGGCACCCTGAACCGACCGGGGATGGGAAGCGGCGGAGAGAGCGGCTGGCAGGAAAAGGCCGATCAGCTGCGCCTCTATTCGGGCAGCAGCTACGAGCTGCAGCAGGAGGTTGCAGCGGGCAGCATCTGTGCAGTGACGGGACTGACGTATACGTTTGCCGGCGAGGGGCTGGGATTTGAGCAGTCGGTCAATTTGCCTCTGCTTTGTCCGGTCCTGCATTATCGTCTCTTGCTGCCGGAGGGAGTCAGCGCCTTTACTTTTTTGGCAAAGCTGCGTCAGTTAGAGGAGGAGGAGCCGCTGCTGCATGTGGTGTGGGAGGAAGCGTCGGGAGCGATTCACCTTCAGCTGATGGGCGAGGTGCAGATCGAGGTGCTCAAATCCATGATTGAGGAACGGTTTGGCGTGGCGGTTCAGCTGGACAGCGGCAGCATTGTCTACAAGGAAACGTTGACCGAGCCGGTGGAGGGCGTCGGCCATTTTGAGCCGCTGCGTCATTATGCTGAGGTGCATCTTCTGTTGGAGCCGGGCGAGCCGGGAAGCGGGCTGGTCTTTGCAGCTGCCTGCAGTGAGGAGCTGCTGGAGGGGAACTGGCAGCGTTTGATTCTGACACATCTGGCGGAAAAGAAGCATAAGGGTGTGCTGACCGGTTCTGAAGTAACAGATTTAAAGATTACGTTGATTGCGGGGCGGGCGCATCAGAAGCATACGGAGGGCGGTGACTTTCGCCAGGCTACTTACCGGGCGCTGCGTCAGGGATTGAAGATGGGATGCAGCCGGCTGCTGGAGCCGGTCTATGAATTTCGTCTGGAGGTTCCCAAGGAACAGGTGGGGCGCGCAATGGCGGATATTCAGCGAATGCACGGAACTTTTTCGGGGCCGGAGACTTTGCCGGCTGCCGGAGCTCGTTTTACTGCTGCGGCGGGAAGCGGTGCGTTGGCAGAGTCGTTTGCGGCCGCGGGATCAGAGGATGCGCTGCCGGCGCAAGCTGCGGCGGGCGGTCAGATGGCGCTACTTACGGGAACTGCCCCGGTGGCGACGATGCAGGGGTATCAAACGCAGCTGATGGCTTATACCAAGGGGAAGGGCCGCCTGTTTTTAACGCTCAAGGGCTATGAGCCATGTCATAATGAAGAAGAAGTGATTGCAGCGATCGGCTATGATTCGGAGCGGGATTTGGAAAATCCTACCGGCTCGGTGTTTTGTGCGCATGGCGCCGGATTTTTGGTCGATTACAGCCAGGTATACGCATATATGCATGTCGAAGGACAGCTGGCGGCGAAAAAAGAGCAGAATTTGGCAGACGAAGCAATCCAGCTCCGGCGTCCGACCTCCCAGTATGATCCCACAGTGTACGATGAGGAAGAGCTTGAGGCGATTTTTAAGCGCACCTACGGCGACGGCGGTCAGCAGCGCAGGAGCTGGAAGAAGAAAAACGTGCAGAAGGAAGCCTTTACCAGAGAATATAAGACAGCGCGCAGTACACGGCCGCGCGACGCCAGAGAGTACCTCCTGGTGGACGGATATAACGTTATTTTTGGCTGGGAGGAATTAAAGGAGCTGGCCCAGGACGACCTTGGGGCTGCACGGGGGAAGCTGATGGAGCTTTTGAGCAACTATCAGGGGTATAAAAAGAATACGGTGATTTTGGTGTTTGACGCTTACCGGGTAGAGGGGAATCCCGGTTCCAGCCAGATGTATCACAACATCCATGTGGTATACACCAGGGAAGCGGAGACGGCGGATCAATATATTGAAAAGACGACGCATGAAATTGCAGGACGCCATAAGGTTATAGTGGCGACCTCAGACGGTTTAGAGCAGATGATCATTCTTGGCCAGGGAGCCGTGCGCATGTCGGCCAAAGGGCTGAAAGCGGAAATCGAGGCGGTCAACCAGGAGATTCGCCGGGAGCTTGCAGAATCGTCCGGGCGTGGAGATAAAAATTATCTTTTGGAAAGTCTTTCCGGGGAATTGGCAGAGGAGCTTGAGGCGGTACGACTGGGAAAACAAAAAGGAAGGTGAATCATGAGCTTCTTGAACAGAGTACAAAGGACAACTTATTTGATTGACAGCGAAAATGTATGCGATGCCTGGATTCAGCTTTTGCCTGAATTAAAGAAGAAAGACCGAATCATTGTTTTTTATACCGATTACACAGCGAATCTTGCGGCAGAGTGCGTAAGTATGCTCGCAGATTACAAGGGCTATGAGATTTTGTGGGAAAAATGCTTTACCGGCAACAATGCGCTCGATTTTCAGCTTATTTCCCGGCTGGGCTACTACCTCTGCAAACGGCCGAGGGATAAATTTGTGATAATGTCCAACGATACCGGTTATGACCCGGCGATTCAGTATTGGGTTGGAGCGGGCTTCCAGGTGGAGCGCATGCGCGGAAAGACGCGCAAACAGCTGCGCCAGGAGAAGCTTAAGCTGCTGCCTGGTTCCGCACAGGAGGGCGCTGAAAGGAGCAGGCCAAAGAAAAAGCGCACATCGTCAGGAAACAGAAAAAAAGGAAACGTGCGGGTGCTGCCGAAAACAGGAGCGGGGCAGCCGGAACGTGCGGCTGCAGAGCAGGCAGCTCCAGTGATAAGCGCAAGGCTTGAGGAGCATACAGTGCATGCGGCTGTGCAGGTTCAACCATCCGGGACAGAGCTTGAAGCGGTAGCAAGGAATAAGACGCAAAAGGAAAATGCGGAAAGTCTGCTGCCAAAGCTTTTGACGGCAGAACGGTCAGCTCCGTTGGCAGCAGAATCGCCAGATGGGCCGGTTGCAGAATTGCCGCGGCCGTTTGCCGCAGAACCGCCAATGCCGGTGGATGCTGGCTCTCCCAATGCGTCGGCAACAGAAGCAATGAAGCCGTCGGCCGCAGAAGCGTTGGAGCCGTCAGCGTCAGAAGCATCGGAGCAGGGGTCAGAGCCGGAGCTTCCGGTGGAATGCATTCTTGGCATTTGCCGCTCTGTTTCCGTGCACAAGCTGGGGATGCTGCATGAGGCATTGGTGGCGCTGCTGGGGATGGAAAACGGACGGGAGGTATATCATTTCTTAAAAAGCAACCGCGAGATGCATGAGAAGCTATTATCCCTTTATTTACAGGATAAAAATGAACGGGTCAAGAATTACATTCAATCCGTACTGGTCTATCACCAGCTGGAGCCGTCGAAGGCGGAAGAGGTAAAACAGATTTTATTTCGGGTTTCTCCAAAAAATCCTGCGGGATGCTACAAAGCGCTGCGGGCAGAATTCGGCAGGGAGGAAGGGGAGCGGTATTATGCCGCCTTGAAATCCCACCTGCAGATGATTCGCAAGGTATAGCACGAAAAATAATAATTATTTATTGTATTTCGATAAATAATTGTTGCATTTCAGGAATTTTTGTGCTATGATGATTCCATACCTTACAAGGATCAAAAAGGAGGAAGCAATATGGAGTCAAAAAAGGTTGCGAGATTGTTAAAGGTGATGTCAGCGGCGGCCGCGTTGGTGGGCGTGCTGTTCTTTTTCTGGTATGTGCCTAAGGCAGTGAACGATTGTGCAGTTATAGAACCTGAGGCGGCGTGGCTGAAATGGCCCGGCTTGATTGGTATGTGGGTGATCGCGCTGTTTTGCTATTTGGCGTTGGGAGAATTTTGGAGCGTTTGTACGCGCATTGGGACGGATAACAGCTTTTGTGCGGAAAATTCCCGCTCCATGAAGCAGATTGGGATGCTGGCGTTTTTAACGGGTGCTTCTGTTTTGGCAGGCGCAGTTTTTCTAGGGTTCTGCGGGTATCTCAATGGTGCGTTGGCGTTTTTAGTCTTTTTTATCCTCTGCATTGCGGCCGGAATCGGCGTCACCTGTCTTGCCTTATCCAGCTTGATCGGGAACGCGGCCAGACTCAAGGAAGAGAACGATCTGACGATCTAGTACTCTGTCTGGGGCGCGCACCAGGCAGGGAGTGGCAACAAAGGGTAGAGTGGAACGATTTCAGGAGCAGGCGGCAATGGCTTGGAGGAAGGTATGATTATTGTAAACATTGATGTGATGCTGGCAAAGCGGAAAATGAGTGTAACGGAATTATCGCGTCAGGTAGGAATTACCATGGCAAATATTTCTATTTTAAAGAACGGCAGGGCGAAGGCGGTCAAGCTGGATACATTAAACAGGATTTGTGAGGTGCTGCGTTGCCAGCCCGGAGATTTGCTGGAATATCGTGGGGAAGCAGAGGAGTAAGCCTTTCCGGTAAACGTTGTAATGATCATCTGCTGCAGTGTGTGAATCAGGAGGAACGAATGGAACTGTTTACGGCTTTGATTGTTTTTCTATTATTTCTGATGCTGTTGGGCATGCCGGCATTTTTGACGATTTTTCATCTGGTTGTTGTGTTTCGCACAAATTACCAGGGGAGACTGCGCAAATGGCGCGTGGTCTGTGAGATTTTGACGATGCTGTTGGGGCCGGTCTACAGCCTGGGGTATCTGGCGCTTGCCGATGTGCAGATGAAAATGGATTGGACAAAAGAGCTGATCAACCATCAGGTGCACACGCCGGTGGCGACCTTTGCCTGGCCGACCTTGCTTACTTTGGCCTGTATGGGCCTGGTCGGCTATTTGCTGCTGCGGCTGATTCCCTTAAACTATATGCCGCCGCTGGTGGTCGTGACTGGAATCGCTTTTGTCTATGCGGGACTTTTGGTCTGCATACTCTGGTGTATTCAGATTATGGGGATTGGTTTTATGCTTCTGACCGTGTTCCCGCTGAATCTGATTTTGCTGGCGCTGATTCAGATTAAAAGCCTGATGCTGCAGTGGAATCAGCTGCAGGAGGAGGAGCGGCGGGGGTTTCGCAACCCGTTTTTGCAGCGTCTGAATCAACGTCTTTTAAAGGCTGCCGTCTGGCCGGCCGCAGCGCTGGTGCTGCTTTTACCGCTGCTTGGCATTGCGGTGGGGATTCTGGTGCTGTTTGGTCAGCAGCCGGACAATTTGATCCGTGCGTTTACCGAGACGAGCGAGTGGAACCTGTCGCAGAAGACGTCGCCGCAGAATGTGTATTGTGATGAGCATTATCTCTGCACGGCCGCGGCGGGCGGACATCGGCGGGTGGTGAAGCCGCTCAGGCTTGGAATCCGTCATGACCATGCCGTGATCGTCAATCGGCAGCTGTGTGTTGCCAATGCCTTTGAGCAAATTTTAGAGGAAAAAATGCCACGGCTGCATCAAAAAATCCGTCACTTTTATGATACCTATGGGTTTCCGATTGCCCGAAAAATCCGTTCCCCGTATACGGCGGATTTGGTGTATCTGTTGATGAAGCCGTTGGAATGGATATTTTTAATCGTGATTTATTTTTGCGATGTAAAGCCGGAAAATCGCATTGCGCTGCAGTATACCGGCAGAGAGGGTCTGAATTTATGGAGAGAAAGGAGAGGAATGGTTGCGAATTCACGAATTGTTAAAGGAAAAAGTATATGAATCTGTTGTTTCCGTGCTGCCGATTACAGGGATTGTGCTGTTGCTAAGCATCAGCGCCGCGCCCCTGTCGCCGGCAGCATTGGTGCTGTTTTTGTTTGGTGCGCTGCTGCTGGTGTTTGGCATGGGATTTTTTACGATGGGCGCCGATATGTCGATGATTCCCATGGGGGAAGGCGTCGGCGTTCAGCTGAGTAAATCGAAGCATCTCGCGACGCCGGTGCTGGTCTGCTTTGTTCTGGGGCTTTTGATCACGATGGCGGAGCCGGATTTGAAGGTGCTGGCCAACCAGGTTCCGGCGATTCCCAATCTGACGCTGGTGGTGACGGTGGCGGTAGGCGTCGGCTTGTTCCTGGTACTGGCCGTATTGCGTATGCTGCTCAAGGTGCCGTTATCCCTTCTTTTGGTGATTCTGTATGGCTTGATCTTTCTGCTGTTGTTTTTCACCCCGCAAACATTTATTCCGGTCTCTTTTGATTCCGGAGGTGTGACGACCGGGCCGATCACCGTTCCGTTTATTATGGCATTCGGAATTGGTATTGCCTCGGTGCGAAGCGATAAGAATTCCAGCAGCGACAGCTTCGGATTGATTGCGCTGTGCAGCATCGGGCCGATTTTGTCGGTGCTTTTGCTGGGAATCTTTTATCAGCCGCAGGATGCGGTATATACGCCGGTTGTGCTGACCGAGCTTGCGTCCACCCGCGCGGCCGCGGCGGAGTTTGCCAGGGCGCTGCCGATCTATTTTGAAGAGGTGGCAGTGTCGGTGCTGCCGATTGTGGGGATGTTTCTTGTGTTTCAGCTGATTTTCCGTCGTTTTCGCCGGCATCAGGTAGGAAAAATTATTTCTGGACTGGTCTATACATATTTGGGACTGGTCTTGTTTTTGACCGGTGTAAATGTGGGCTTTATGCCGGCGGGACAATACATCGGCGCAGCATTGGCTTCCGGCAGTCAAAAATGGCTGCTTTTGCCGGTTGGCGTGGTGATTGGTTATTTCATTGTCCGGGCGGAGCCGGCCGTACAGGTGCTGACCAAGCAGGTGGAGGAGGTTTCCAACGGTTTTATCACCCAAAAATCCATTCAGTACGGGTTGTCAGTCGGTGTGGCGGTATCCGTTGGCATCGCGATGCTGCGGATTCTGACGGGAATTTCGATCCTGTGGTTTTTGATTCCGGGCTATGTGATTTCGCTGGCGATGACTTTTTTTGTTCCCCAGCTGTATACCGGTATTGCCTTTGACTCAGGCGGCGTGGCCAGCGGGCCAATGACGGCTACCTTTCTGCTGCCGCTGGCAATGGGGGCCTGTGAGACGCTGGGTGGAAATATTTTGACGGATGCGTTTGGGATTGTGGCGATGGTGGCGATGACGCCGCTTTTGACGATTCAGGTGCTGGGAATGGTCGGCAGGCTGAATCGACAGGTACAAAAGCGGCAGGCGCAGCAGCTGTTGGCCAACCTGGAGGACGGGATCCTGTATTTTGATGAAGAGGAGGAGTGACGTATGGCGGTGAAAAAAGGCGTGCGGCTGTTGATTTCCATTGTTGAGCGCGGCCAGGGAAAAAATGTGCGCAAATTTTATACCGATTATGGGCTGACATGCCATTTTCAGACGGTGGGCCGCGGAACGGCTTCTTCGGATTTGCTGGATATCCTCGGTGTGGGCAGTACAGAGCGGGATATTATTTTTACGTTTGGCGAGCAAAATCAGATGCTGCGAATGCTGCATCAGATGCAGGACGATGAAGAGAGTGCACTGCGGGCAAAAGGAATTGCATTCGGCATGAAACTGACGGCTTTGAATACCTTAGCGGCGGCGGTGCTGATGGGCAGCGGAATACAGAGCGGTATGGAAGGAGCGGGAGCGATGCAGCAGAATAAGGAGGAGGCGCACAGCCTGGTACTGATTGTAGTCAATCAAGGACATACAGATGAAGTGATGAATACGGCCAGAGAAGCGGGAGCAAGAGGCGGGACGATCATCCGTTCCCATTGGGCGGGCAGTGAAGAGTCCGAGAGCTTTTATGGCATTACGCTGCAGGCGGAGAAGGAGATCATTGCCATCGTAGCGGGCGACCAGCGGCGCAGGCTCATTATGGAGGCCGTGAATAAGAAGCACGGTATGAATACGGAGGCAGGCGCGATGATCTGTTCCGTGGCGCTGGATCAGATGCAGCGACTGGGATAGAAGCTGTATGAAAAATGCAGCTACAGTTTTTGGGATCAGACGTGGATACAAAAATGGAGACGGCGGGCAGGAATGCTCAGACGTGAGCCGGAAGGGAGCGAGCAGATGGAGACAAGAGTGGCCATGATCGGCATCATTGTGGAAGAGATTTCTTCCGTGGAGCGGCTCAATCAGCTGCTGCATCAGTATGGAGCATATGTGATCGGGCGAATGGGGATTCCGTATCGCGAAAAAAATATTCATATCATCAGTGTGGCCATGGATGCGCCGCAGGATGTAATCAGCGCTTTGTCGGGCAAGCTGGGCGCATTAAAAGGCGTCAGCTGCAAGGCAGTGTATTCTAAGTTGTAGGGAGGAATCAGGATGAGTCTCAATCAAACGCCCTCTTCCGAGCGGGTGCACATCGGCTTTTTTGGCAGAAGGAACGCGGGAAAGTCTAGTATCGTGAATGCGGTGACAGGCCAGGAGCTAGCGGTGGTATCAGCAGTAAAAGGCACCACGACCGATCCGGTGCAAAAGGCAATGGAGCTTTTGCCACTGGGGCCGGTGGTGATCATCGACACGCCGGGCATTGACGATGAGGGCACGCTGGGAGCGCAGAGGGTAAAAAAGACAAAGCAGATTTTAAATAAAACAGATGCGGCTGTGCTGGTTGTCGATGTGCTGGAGGGGAAAAAAGCGGCGGACGAGGAGCTTCTTGCGCTGTTTGCAAAAAAAGGCATTCCGGCGCTGGTAGTCTATAATAAGGCAGATCTGGTGGAAGCGGTGCCCAGTGAGACAGATGCGGCCAGGACGGAGTGTAAATCCGGGGAACGTCCGGCGGAACAAGCGGCGGATTCAAATGCGAAGGGACAAGAAATGCATCCGGTTGTAGAAGAGATTTATGTCAGCGCCAGAACCGGGGACGGCGTTGAAACGTTAAAAACGAAGCTTGCATCGCTCCTGCCGCAGAAGGACAGCGAAAAGCGGATTGTGGGCGATTTGATAGAGCCTGGGGATTTTGTGGTGCTGGTGGTGCCGATTGACAAAGCGGCGCCCAAGGGACGGCTGATTCTGCCGCAGCAGCAGACCATTCGAGATCTGCTGGATGCGGATGCGGTTTCTGTAGTAGTGAAAGAAAATCGGCTCAAGGAGACGCTTGCGCAGCTTGGGCAGGCGCCGCGTCTGGTGATTACGGACAGTCAGGTCTTTGAAAGGGTGGCGGCGGATACGCCGGATGATGTGATGCTGACATCCTTTTCGATTCTGTTTGCCCGTTATAAAGGAAATTTGCAAGCCTTGGTTCAAGGCGCCGCTGTCATAGATCAGCTTGCGGACGGAGATCGTGTGCTGATTTCCGAGGGCTGTACCCACCATAGACAGTGCCAAGATATCGGTTCCGTCAAGCTGCCGGGATGGCTTCGCGCGCACACGCACAAGCAGCTTCAGATCGTGCTGTCCTCAGGCACGGAATTTCCAAAAGATTTAACGCAATTTCGACTGATCATCCACTGCGGCGGCTGCATGCTCAATGAACGCGAGATGCAGTATCGTCTGGGATGCGCAGCCGATGCAGGAGTTCCTATGACCAATTATGGCATTGCGATCGCTTATCTGAAAGGGATCTTACAGCGCAGCATCAAGCCGTTTTCGGAGATCCGTCTGGACAATTGACGGCCGGTGAAGGAGGGCAGCGCCTTAAGCCGGTTCGGATGGGGCAGGCAGGGCGGATTTTGGCGGATCTTGAGAAAATTCCACGATCGCCTTGAACTGATCGCAGTCAATGCGTACATCGAAGCAGCCGCCTAAAGCAGAGGTGTAGGTGCTGACGATGGCCAAACCCAGCCCGTTGCCCTCGCTCGTTCGCGCCTTGTCGCCTCTGGCAAAACGCTCGACGATCTGATCTTTGGTAAAATCCATGTGGTATCCGGCCGTGTTGGTGATCTCAAGGCGGATGCGCCGTCCGGTTTCAGCGGGAATGCTCATGGTTTTTAAAAAGACACGGGTGCCGGGTGCAGAATATTTTAACGCATTTTCCACCAGGTTCTGACAGATGCGGTAGAGATAGCTGCTGTCAGTGACCAGCTCCGTATCGGCGGCAGTCAGCTCGGTCACAAATTCCAATCCGCTGTCCTGGATGATCTCTTCGAGATCGGCATAGAGCTGTTCCATCAGCCGGTTGAGCTTGAGCGGTTCCGGGTTCAGCTGGATGTTGCCGCTGCTGACCTTGGCCAGGGAGAACAGGCTTTCAATCATCTCTTTCAGCTTTTTTGCTTTCTGTGAAAGAACCTCTACATAGTCGCCCATGACATCGCTAAGGGGTTCTTTTTTCATCAAATCAATGTATCCGACCATAGAGGTCAACGGTGTCTTTAAGTCATGGGATACATTTGAAATTAAATCTACT
>CAMULB010000051.1 GCA_947089585.1 uncultured Lachnospiraceae bacterium
AAGATTTACTCCTTCCAGCTGCTGCCGGCCTTTCCCAATTTCCCCACTGATGCTCTCGATTTCCTTTACCCTGCTCTGTACCTTTTTCACCTCAATTTGATATTCTCCCATCCCATCACCTCACTAAAATTCCTGCACCGTGAATGTCTCATCAGCCAAAAGAAGCTCGTCCCCGTTTCCGATTTTGACGGCCTGTCCCTGCTCGACTTTTTCTCCATTCTTCCAGGTTCCGTTAGAAGAACCGAGATCAACGGCAAACCAGGCTCCGCCGCTCTCCCACAGACGCAGATGCTTCCTGCTGATCGCAGGATTTCCTGTCACATAAAAATCCGCCTCTTCCTTTCCCGCACCGATCACAAACGGATTGTGGCTGACAATAATTGCCTCCCCAGTCCTTTTTCGCACCAACTGAAGCCTCTGTACAGCCTCATAGACGGGCCGATTGTCAGATTGTGCTTCAATCTGCATTTTCTTTCGGTCTGCAGCATTTTTGAGTAAAAGAATCAATAACCAGACGGCAGACAGCACAATCAGAGCCGCCAGGATCCAAATTGCAATTGTGATCTTCTCCGTCTTTGGCACCAGCCTTACTTTCGCGGCTGTCAGCATACGGTAAGCCTCGGTATAGACGACTTCATCGGCTTCTTCCTGCTGAATCACTTCTTCCGCCTTTTGTAATGCCTGATTCAATTGCTCCAACGAGCTTTTCTTGTAATTCCCCTTGGCCGAAAGCTCCCGGCACTCCGCGATCAGATCTGCCAATTGACGGTAAGACGCATCGTTCGTCTGACTACCATAGGAAATCGCAAAGTTATTCAATACTTCTTTGATTTCATTGATTGGAAGCGCCAAGCAGCTTGCCCCGCCCTCAGCTTCTGTTTGTGGATAATTCAGGCCAATTACATATCCGCACTCATCCAGCAGAGGGCCACCTGCATTTTGACGTGTGACTGGCGCCGAATGGCGAAAGAAAAAAAGTTCATTCGGGCCGTCCTCTTTCTGCAGAAGCTTCCCTTCTTTGATTTCTACATCCGAATCAGAAAATTCAATTGACTCTATGTCATCGGGAAATCCCAGCGCCGTAACGGAATCCCCCCGATGAACCGCATCACTGTCGCCCATTTTTAGTGCACGTTTCTCGTTGATGACGCTGGCCGTTGTCAGCACGCAGTAATCTTGCTCTTCGCTCTGCGTCAAAATCTCCGCTTCCACGCTGACGTCTCCTTTTACAATGATTCGGATGCTATTGACATACTGTTGATCCTTTGTTTTAATTTCCCGTTCTTTACAGAAAGCTTTGATTTCTTTGGCAGAATTTGTGACAATGCTGCGACAGGTGACAAGATACGTATTCTCACTGGTATTACGGATCAAAAATCCGCTTCCGGATTTCATTCTCTGAAACACACCTTTTTGGTCGAAAAAACCGCTTTGAACCGCTACAATCCCATGAAGGCTCTCTTCTATGGGATATTCGGTCAAATTCTGGTTCTCTGATTCCTCGCCCTCAGTCCCTTGGTCTGTTTCCGCCGGCGCGACATTTTCAAACCCCTGCGCTGCTTTCACCGGCATGTCGCTTTCAGACGCCAATACCTGCCCAGCGGAAAAAATATGGAGATGAAACAGGATCACCCCGAACCACAGCATTATCCTTCGCAGTGTTGACTTTTTTCTTCTTCTCATGTTCTTCATCTCCATTATCATTCCATTAATCAATACAATGGGGTTGCCGCATTCTCGTTGCTTCATGAGGCAGCCCCATCCTTTCTTCCACTATTCCTGCAACAGATTAGACGATTATGTCCGAAGACAAAGCGTTGGCAAGCACTTTACTTTCATCTTCCGACTTTTTATAGGTTCTCGCCATCTCCTGCAAATCATTGACATGCTCATCAATCATCTTCTTGATCCGCTCAATGTCATCCTGCAGTCCCTTAAATTTCTTTGTATAAGCGCTGGCCGCGTCGCCACTCCAGACATTGCCGGTCAGCTTGTTGACCGTATTGGTCATGTTCTGAGTCAGCTTGGCAATCTGTGAACCGGTATTTTTCAAAGAATTTGCTGTGCTCGTTAATTTGCTGATATCTACTTTTAATACGCCGTTCATACTCTGTAATCCTCTCTTTCTTTATGGTTTAATTAATATTTTCTTTCTTTCGCAGTCTGCAGGTTCTTGCTCTCGGCCGCTTCATATTTTTTGACAATCTCATTGAGGTTGGACACATATTTTTCAATTGCGTTGTAGAAATTGTTCATCTGTGTCACATCCTTTGTAAATGCCGCGTGAAACGCATCGTTCGCATCGCCGTCCCACATCTTGTTCAACGCCTGTTCCTGGGTGCGCAGCTCTTCAATCCGCTTTTTCAGGTCGCTGTTAAACTTCTTTAATTCTGTTGCCTTGTTTGAAACCTCTTTTGTGTTCACCGTAATTTGGTTTGCCATTTGTCTATGACCTCCTTAATCTTTCATTTATCCCGAAATGCTGACCGCATTCTAAGATCTTTTGTTTTTTCAAATGTGCCCTAGTTCCCATATTCCCGCTTCTGGGCAAGCTCATACACACGTTTTTCTGCGTCATATGTCTTTTTTGCAATCTCTCGAATCGTAGCTGCCGATTTTTGCAGATTTTTCACCAATTTTCTTAAATTGTCTCCCACCTGATCTCCCTTGCGCCGAAAAGCATTGGCATTTTCACCCTTCCAGTTCGACGAAATCCCCTGTAGGCAGGAACCCAGCCGGTCATTGGCAAGCTTTTCAAGATTCTTGGCGATTTGATCTAATTTTTCTGCCTGATTCTCTGCTTTCGCAAAGTCCATACGAATCGAATACATTGTCTTTGCCATCTGCTCCTCCTCTATACAATGATCTGATCACTTAGGCCCTCTGCCAATTGTCTGGCCTTTCGCTCTGCTTCGTCGTAGACACCCGCCATCTTTTGCAAGTCCGTCGGATGCTCCTTCATCCGTTTCAGAATCTTTTGAATCTCTGAATCATTGTCTTTTAAGAATTTACGGTATTGGTCGCCGGCCTCTCCCTCCCAGTAAGATTTTGAGCTGTTGATCACATCCTTGATACTGTTCAGATTGCGCTCTACATTGGCAATCTGCTTTTCAATCTCACCGGATTTGCTTTTTAGCTCCTGAGGCGATACCTTTAGTTGAATATCCGCCATCTTCTTTTCCCTCCCTCTCTCGTCGAAGCTTTTCTGCTTACACCTGAATCTCTGAAATCAGCGAGGAAACCTTCTGTTCACATTTTTCATATTCTGTTTTCGCATTTGTTCCATAAGTCCAAATGGACTTTAAACTGTTAACCAGTGATGCGATTGCATTCATATCATCCGCAAATGCTTTTTTAAATGCTTCTCTGCTGGGGCCATCCCACATCCGGTCCAGCTGTGAAACGCTCTCCTTCATGTTCGTGATCTCTTTCTCAATTTTCGTTATATAATTGTTCACACGTTCCGCATCCGTTCCCAGACGTGCGGTATTGATTTTGATTTTGTCTGCCATCTTGGCCTCCCTTGATTGATTTTCTATTTTAATACCGCAGAAATGCGGGCAAATTCTTTCAGATCTGTCACCCTTAGCTTCTCCCTAAACTGCCTGCCGTCCGTCTCCTGCGCCTGAAGAATGCGTTCCTCACAAGTCTCATACAGACTTGCTGTCTTTACAAATACGGTATACAGATCCTGCAAAAGCATTCTTTGTTCCGCCAGCGTCTGCTGCTGTTTCGATATCTGCTTTCTAATGTGCTGTTCCTTTCCTTCTCGCTTCATCTGACTATACAACGCTTCCAGCTCTGCCTCCTGCATCCGAAGCTGCTTGCCGCACGCTTCCAATTCCCCCGCCAAATTCTTCCACTGCCTGAAACGTACTTCCCTTTCCATTGGCCGCCTCCTATAAGCCTCACTCCTCCCACTTGAAATTCCATTTTCTCTCCTTGACAAGACATAGCATAACAAAATATTTCATTTTTGTTCTTTTTTTGTATTACTTGACCTGTTTTTTGTCCTCAATGACCCATTGGCACAACGTTTGTACTTGTCCCAATTGCAAAATGCACAGCAGCGAACCGCTGTTTCCTGTCATTCCCTGTGCAAAACAATTCTCATACAAAAATCATCTTGCTGCCATCCAGTATGCCATTCTGATACAAGCTCTTTGCCGGGTCCAGCAGCGCATTGGTATCCACGGAATAAAGGACAAAGTCTTCGATCCGTTCCGGCTTCTTCTCCTTGACCTTTTTAGCAATCATCTCGCTGATTTCCTCCATCACCTGCGTCACTGGCACATTTTCATCCAGCATAAAATCATAATTACTATCTACGGCAGGAATATAGATTTCTGTCAATATCATTGCATCGCTCCTCCTTTTACAAAGTCCCCAATCCATTCGATCAACAGGCAATGGCGGTACGGCACATGTTTTTCCCTTTTCCCCTCTCGGAGAACCATCTCTGCCCGAATGCCCTTTTGCTGCACCAAAAATTGCATACACTCCTGTCCGCTTTCACTGTTTTTGCAGACCAGCTTCAGCTCTTGCCCGTCCTCCATCCTGTCAATCTCCCCCTCCAGCAGTGCGTACCATTCCCGATAACGCATACTTCGCAGCCGCAGCATCTGCTCCTCTCGTTGCCCCAGTCCGGTTTGAATCACCTCGGCAGCCGAAAGGTAACAGCAGCAAAGTCCCGTTTCCTCCTCCGGCCCCTGTATCGTCACACATTTTTTCCTTTCCAGCATGGCAAACAGCATGCGGGAATAGGGACGGTTGACGGCAATTCTTTCGTCCTCCCAGTCAATGACCCCCTTTTGATAGAGTTCTGCTAAAACAGCGTGTATCGTCTCCTGCTTCACCTCGCTTGCATCCTCGTCGGAAAACAGTCCGTACCACTGCGTCTGTCCCAGCGCCGCCAAAAGAAGCTTCAATTCCAGTTCCTTCAAATAATAAGTTTCACCTTCTGCCCAATCCATGTATGTACTCCTTTACCGACGCTTTATAGCTCCTTGACAGCGGCACCATGATGCCATGCTCCAAATAAATTGCATTTTCTGACAGCTTGACCAAATCCAGATGATGCGTATTAAATGCAAAGCTTCTGTGGCAGCGCAGAAATGTATCCGGCAGCTTTCTCATCACATGCTCCAGAGCGCCATACTGCACATATTCTTTATTTCTAAGGCGAATATAAATTTTTCGTTCCCGTACTTCGATGTAATAAATCTGTGCGACCGGAACCGGGATTTTGCCGCTTTGATTCTCAACAACAAACATTTCCTCCGCCCCGTCCGTATTTCTTTTTGCCAGAAAATCCTTGAGAAAAATTTCCCACACCTGCTTCTGCTGTCCAGGCTGATAAGGATACAGCAAAAGGGCTGCGGCTCGGATATCCGGTGTCAGATATTCCATCGGTGAAACGGCACGATCCGCTACCAGCAAAAAATCCAGTTGCAAAAAGTGCTTGCGCAGCAGGCGCAGCAAGCGTATTTCTTCTTTTCCCCGAATACGAATGCAGGCCAAATCCAACGTTTCGCCCTGGGCCGCAAAATCCAGCGCTGCACGGTGACTGGAAAAGCTGTACAGCTCCAACGTCTCCTCCGACAAATAAGCCACGGTTTCTTTACTGAGCTGCTTCAAAGACTCCAATTCTCTTTGTTCCCGATCATATACAAACATGGCAATCAAAACCGCTTACCTCCTGGCCAGGGGTATCACAATTTTCGCCGTCTCCTCATCGCTCCTTACATCCGGCAGGCAGCCCACACCTGGCGCCTCACTCTTAGCCTGCTCCTGATACGAAACATAGCTATAATCCAACACCGGGTTATCTCCCACTTTCCCACCAAAGTGAAGCCCTGTTTTATAGCTGGTAAATGTGTCATACAGCTGAATTCCATCCATACGCTTATGGTCTTCGATTGAAACCGCGCTGAAGAAATAAATATGATGCAATCTGCCCTTGGAAATAATGTTGAGCAAAAAGCCTTTCATATTTTGTTCCGCGTCCTCGATGAGTGAAACAAACTGTGCCAAATCGGCAATAAAGATAAAATACGGCTTCTTCTTACTCATCTCATCGAGAATTTCATCTTCCTCGCAATCCTGCTTAAGTAACTCCTGTTTCACTTGATTTCGAGCGACAAATTCAGGTGTCAGCTGCTGGAAATAGGCAAAGATCGCCTGTTCGTCCGCCGCATAGTAATCCGCCGTATGCTCATAGCTGCGAAGCTCATGCCCCGGATTGTCGATCACACAAACATGTGCTTGCTTTTCTATTGCCGCCTGAATACACACCTTAAGAAAATTGGTCTTGCCGCTGCGCGAAAGCCCGTAAGCAATATAACAATAGATCTGCCGCAAAGGAATACCATATACCTTGGCATTGGCCGCGTCGTAGGCTACTGGTAAAAAAGCGGGTTGAAGGAGCATATTCTGATACTCCTCCAGCGCTCGAAATACGGACCACACCGGTTTTTTCGGAATTTCCGGAATCCTTCGCGCCGCTTTTCCATTCCAGCTTTTCTGCATCTCCATACATCGGATGCGGATTCGCTCCATTCTCTGATAGTCATTCTCTGCCTGTACGGCAAGCGCAGCCTGATACTCCAGGATTCTCCCTTCATACTCGGCCAGTCCTCTCCCCTTGACCCCGCCCTCTGGGAGCACATCTATCTGATTTGTATGTAGCAAATCAATATAATCCGATCGTTCCTGCAGCAGCAGGCAGAGAGAGAGATTGATATTTTCACAGACGCGCGATGTAATGTCATTCATGCCAATCCCGCCTCCGGATACGATCAAATAAATGCCATGGCTGACGCCCTCCTTGGAGAGCGTAATCATCATTTCTTCATAGGCCTCTTCTGTCTTTTCTTTCAATGCTGCATAATTATCCACGAAAATGAAGATTGCTGGCAACGTGATTCCATGCATCTGCACATACTGACTGTAATTTCCCCCGCCAAACAGTATTTTACGCTCCTCTAAGATACTGTGGATCATATTGAAAAACTTACTGATTTTATTGAGGTCTGTTTCATACATGACGCCGCCCACATGCGGAGCATCTACAATGGCCGACATCATTTTACTGCTGAAATCCAGTGCATAGAGATTCACTGCTTCCGGCGTATAACGATGAATCAGCGCATAGGCCATCGTCTGCAGCAGTGTACTCTTCCCACTGACAATGCTGCCGAATACAGCCAAATGACCCGTTTGTGCAAAATCTATGGTTAGCGGCATCTGATTCTGATTCTCAGGGTCATCCATCTTACCAACGACGATCTCCAGGCTGAAGCCTCCCTGCTCCTGAGGCCAGCTGCCGTTCTGATAGCAATGCTGACGAAATTCTCCAAATTCTTCGAGATAAATTGCACTCGGCAGAACCGGCATCCAAAGCTGCATATGATAGCTGTAACCGCATTCTGCCGCCACTGCGGCCAGGTGCTCCTTAACCGCATCCAGCTGAGTCTTTTCTTTTTTCTGCGGCAGCTTGACCTTCTGAACAGCAGAACGGCTGAGCATTTCTTCAATCCAATCGCCCGCCGTCTGCTCACGGACAATCTCATCATACAGCCGAATAAAGTCGCAAAGACGGTCGGAATTGTATTGACTCTTCGGATATTCCAGCTTCTGCTGCCAAAATGCCTGATAGATCTGTTCCAGCAGCGAGTCGAGCTCCTGCTGATCAGAAAGCGCCTCTGATAAAGAACTGCCAGATAGTTCCTGTGCACATGCCACGCATGCAGCAACCTGCTCCAGCCACATGTATTCCACCTTTTTCTTCTGGGACAGCTTGACGGAATTGCCGGTCATTTCTGCTCTCCCGCTCAGATTCAGCAGCTTAGCGATCTCTGTATGACCGGTACTGGCATTCTCCTCATAGGTGGCTCCGCTGTAGCCGGATTGGAACAGCTCGTATACTTCATCGTTGCCGACCTGCAAATAACAGCGTCCGGCCTGTGTAATATAGGCCGCGTCCGGCTTATGCAGCATGTCGTTACTGTCCTGTTTATCCTGTACCCGCAAACACAAACGAAATTTCGAGTTACTCCAGATATTGTCATCAACCGTACCGCTCGGCTTCTGGGTCGCCAGAATCATATGTACCCCCAGACTTCGCCCGACCTGTGCCACGGAAATCAGTTCCCGCATGAAATCGGGCTCTTCCCGTTTCAGCTCGGCAAACTCATCAATGATGATAAACAAATGCGGTACCGGCAGCGTGGCCTCTCCATTCTTATAGAGCCTCGTGTAAAGATTGATATTGTTGACGCCATGCTCTGTAAACACCCGCTGTCGCCTGCGATTTTCACTCTTAATCGAAATCATAGCCCGCTTGACCTGGTTGCCCGACAGATTGGAAATCTGTCCGACCATATGGGGAAGCCCGTCAAACAAATTAGCCATACCGCCGCCCTTATAGTCGATGATAAAGAAACCGATGTCATCCGGGCTGTAATTGACTGCCAGTGACAGCATATAGGTCTGCAGCGTCTCCGACTTGCCGGAGCCTGTTGTTCCTGCAACAAGACCATGGGGGCCGTGATATTTTTCATGAACATCAAGGTAACAGGGAACGCCGCCAGCCTTGGCCCCCACCATTCCCTTGATGTTGTCATAAGTCCTGTTTTTTGCCCAATACTCTTTGACTGGCAGATCCTGCGGCCGGCTGGCCTCCATCATCTCAAAAAAGGTCAGACTGCCCGGAATCTCGCCACCCTTTTCAATCTCCTGCACCTGTAACGTCGCCAGGTGACGGGCAAAGCATTCCAGTTCTGCTTCCTTGATCTTATCAAATACGATTTTCTGTCGCTGCGCTTCACTGGCATAAACCGGATACATCCCCTGGAATTGCTCTGTATTCTCAATGATAAAATCGCAGGCATTGGGAAGCTCCTCGTATCGCTCCGTCAAAATAAAGGTCGTCAACCCATAGACGCTATTTTTCTCAAAAATATACCTTGCAATCAATTCCCCTTCCAGCATCGAAGGCTCGGAAATAAACAGTACATAATAGGGCTTGGGAACCTTGTCCTTTTCCTTTTTCTCCTGCTGCTCTTCCATCCGGCTGCGGAATACTTTGGTCAATTCATAGAATACGTCGCTGGCGCCTTCCCCATCTGCTGCAAAATAGCGGGTCTTTTTGTCCTCTGACCACACATGGGGCAGCCATTTGGCAAATTTCCACTGATCTGCTTCGTTGGACCGCTCCCCATCGTAGACAAATCCCAGCTTCACATCTGTATAGCAATTGTTGGCTGCAATCTGTGCACTGACGACTCTCGCCACCTGTATTGCCCCCGCTTTATTGGCGCCTCCGATCACGCCCACCAGATTGTTTTTGGCCAAATCGAGAACCACCGGCACATCAAACAGCGTTTCAAAATTCTCTTTGATCAGGCGCGGCTTTTCGGCCAATTCATCTTTATACATGGAAAAACGTTTTTTTGGCGCCTGAATCGAAATCGGAAACGGAATATTTCCAATTCCGAGACGATGCTTTAAGTAATCCTCATGTGTTGTATTCCGATTCCACAAAACACTTTTTGTCTCATCGTAGGTCAAACACTCCGCAGCACTGGGATACATCTCAAGCAGCACCTGGGATGCTTGCTCGTATTTTGTTTTCACTTCCTCCGTTTTCTCAATCAGATATTCGCTGTAGCTTTCAAACCGCAGTTTTTTTAATTCCGATTCTTCCTTCTTCTGATAGCGCACATTCTGCAGCGCCCAGAACACTCCGATAAACGCGGACATTAAGGACATCACCAGACCAGAATACATAGAGAGGGAGCTGCCGCCGGAAGAAGGTGAAATCATCAGCATGCACCCCAATACCATTGGCAACGCCATCGTAAGCGACGGCCCGATCGTCATCATCAATGGCTGTCCTTTTCCCTGACCGATCTGCGGAGGAGCCTCAATCTCAATTGTCTCCGCGGCCGTCTCTTTAAATGTACGCGGCGCGCGGTGATAAGTGTGCTTGCCGGGGGCGAACAGGGCTTCTTTGTTCTGTCTCTGCTGTATTCTTCCCTGTGCCGTTCCTTTGCGCAGCTTTTTCTCGTTGACAACCGCACCGCTGCCAAACACATCGACGGCAAGGTAATCGCCCAGATAGATCATCGACAGACCCATAATATTGATGTAAGCACCAAACGCCAGCTCTTCCTCTTTTTCAATGCGGTACGAATTTACATAAGTTCCATTCAGACCGTCATTGGTAATCCTGTAACCGGAAGCGGTACGCTTGATCACTGCATGATGGCGGGAAACGAGCTGCATGGAATCATAGGTAATATCATTCTCCGGTTCCTTGCCAATCGTAATGCGGCTTACGCCTGTCAGACTGAACTTTTCATAAGGATGAAAGACCGAATCCACATATTTTACAATCAAGGTAATGTCCTTTTCCCCTTCCACATAGAGATTCAGCACATCCTGATCCTGCAGACCTTCTCCGTTATAATCTGCATCGTTGAGCCGCAAACGATACCGCCGATCCTTTTTGAAGCTCCATGCACCGCCCAACACCTCCAGGCGCAGGTTCAAATTGCGCCTCAGATGAAAGAAATCGCTTCTCAACACAATTGCATAATCCGCATTATTCAGAGGTGGAAGCTGATATTCCCTAAACGCATCCTGTGAATATACCGCTAAAATTAGATTCATCTTCTGTTACCTCCGTCTTTGATTGGCCAGCGATTGTTCCAGCGATTTCACTTTCTGCTGCTCACTTACGGTCTTTGCCATTCGTTTCTTTTGTTTCCTTTTGGCAGATATGAGGACAATACACAGTATCAAAGCTGCCAGCAAAATGATTTCAAAGATAAGTATCGCTGGTTTTGAGACCAGAATTTGTTTCAAATCTTCCATTTTCCTCCCCCCCTCTATGGTATCTCAAAAATAAACTCTTCATCCGCAAGTAAAATCCGATCTCCGCTTTGCAGGCCATAGAATTCTTCTCCCTCCAATGCTTCTCCATTCAGAAAGGTTCCATTCGTAGACTTGAGGTCCCGCAGAAAATATTCTGTTCCCTGACGTTCAATCACCGCATGGCTGCGGCTGATGGATTCATTGCCTTGGACACAGTAATCGTTGACTGAGCTCTTTCCCAGATAAATAGAATTCTGGGAAAAGGAGAGCTGTACATTTCCCTTCACGCGGGTCAGACGGATTTCTTCTTCTTTTTTGACTTTTCCGCTGTTGCTTAACAAAACGGTTGCGTTGTTTGGACCCGGCCGCCCGGTTCTTTCAATTGAGGATGGATTACGCGCAGACACATCGTCTCTCTCTCTTTTCGGGCTTTGACTTTTTTCTTCGTTTCCTGTCACTTGATCTATATAGTTCTTAAGATTTTCCAACGCCCCCCGACTCTGTGGCAGATAATTTTGAAACAACACCAAATAGCTTTGCTGCACGCCACCGCCCTTTTTCATTTCCTGATAGACAAGATCTTCTAACAACGCCAATACATTGGACGACAGATTAACGCCGGTAATCGGCTGGTAAACAAAAAACAGCTTCTTGCTGTCCTCTTCTACAAAAATCGCGTCCTTTTCCATCAGCAAGTGTGTGGGATACAGGCCCCTGCGCTCCACCGCTCTTGCAGCTTCCACAATCTGTGATACAAGCTGCCAAAATACTGCCTCAGACAGCACATTCTTTTTCAGGTATGTTTCCAGAGATAGTGTAACTGGCGCCTGATACGTCAGCTGTTTCTTTCCATCATACGAAACCAAAAACAACCCGCTGATCGTATTCTGGGACAAGTAATTCAATTCCCGTTCATTCACCTGTTCCTTCCGTTCCAGCTTTCCTTTGATCACCACAAACGTTTTCTTCACACGTACCCGATACTTAGCCATTTTCTCCTCTATAATCCTCCCAGCAAAATTTCTCGCCACAGCAGGGGAAAAACATCAGCCTGCTTGTTCCAATTGACAAAATATCATGCTGCTTCAATTGAACCGGGAGCAGCACAACCGTGTCATTGACATAAAACAACTCACGCGCACCCCCGGCTTTGGCTGTAAACTCCCGCTTTCCTGGTTCATAGGTAATCACTGCATGATTCCTGCTGGCAATCCCCCGTTCCGCAGGAAGTGCTACCTCCATCTCCTTTGCGCTTCCAATGCGGTTCTCTCCGTTCTGAAGTGGAAAGCTATCGCCAAACGCCTGCCCTTCCACACAGACCAGCCAGCCCGTCATCTGTTTGAGCCTTCTGCTGCACGCTTCCTGCAGTTGCCCACCCGATTCTGCCCGATCACCTTCGATTGCCCGCAAAATGGCATTGCTTAGAGGAGATGAGCCATACCCATTTGGCTGCGCATTCCCATTCCTACGCAGGCTTGATGCCGCCACCACCTCTTCGGCTCCTCCAACCCTGCGCTGACTCAACGGCATCGTCAACGATTCCCCGTCCTCGTCCCTGCGCTGGCTTAATGGCATCGTCAACGGCTCCCCGTCCTCGTCTCTGCGCTGGCTTAACGGCATCGTCAACGGCTCCCCGTTCTCGTCTCTGCGCTGGCTTAACGGCATCGTCAACGGCTCCCCGTCCTCGTCTCTGCGCTGGCTTAACGGCATCGTCAACGGCTCCCCGTTCTCGTCTCTGCACTGGCTTAACGGCATCGTCAACGGCTCTCCTCTCGCAGCTCTTTCACCTGGCTGCGCCATATCCCGGACATTTTCTTCCTGTTTCCGCTTTCTGAACTTCATCACAGCTTCTCTCCCCATCTCAATATTGGATCACAATCGCCGACGTATTATCCTGTCCGCTCTTTTTCCCGCCCAAAGCTGCCGCGGTCAATCTTTCAGCGATTCTTTGCACCTCCGCCCCGCCGCTCATCAGAATCTGGGCGATCTCCTCCTGAGAAAGGCTGCGGTGCAAACCATCGCTGCTTAACAGCATCATGTCATTTTTCTGCAATTCAAAGGGATAGCGATTCTGGTCGATCAGCTTTAAACCGCCCATCCCAAGATAGCTTGTCAAAGCGCCGGCCCGCTCGGCTTCCTTTTCATAGACCGCTCTGGTAATCCTTCCCTGTGCCAGCAAGGTGTCTAATGTCAGCTGATAATTGTGCTCCCGGTTGACCGCCAAAATTTCTCCGTCCCGCAGGATGTACAGCTTACTGTCACCGGCAGCCGCCCAATAAAGCACCCCATTCTGAATGATTACGGCAATGATCGTTGTCCCGGCCCGAATCCTTCTACCCTTTGCGTCCCTTAACTGATGCACCTGTTCATCTGCCAAGTGCAGCTGATCTCTCAAAAAAGCAGGAACATCCAGACAATCCTCCCGGCAAAAATACGCTTCAAGCAAACGCTCAGCAGCCAGCTGACTCGCCTTGGCCCCATGTCCCAAGCCTCCCATTCCATCACATACAATTGCAATCGCCTTCTCTCCTTTTATGCGCCCGCAAGCAGTATCCTCCTGGCCTTTTCTGGTTCCAACAATACTGGAGATCCCCATCCGAATCATGGCTCCCACCTTTTATTCCCCTGGCAAAACGCGACAAGCTCCAGGCAGGTCTCTCCAATCGTAATCTGCTGTCCGCTTTTAATCTGATCTGCCCCTTCTATACGCACCTCGTTGAGAAATGTCGGATACTCGGCTGATGCAAGCAAGTAGAATACATTTTCCTTTCCCTCGTACACGACGGAACAATGATCCTGTTCAGCGACCTGTACATCATCTTTGATCACGATATCATTCGTGCTTTTTGTGCCGACTCGGTTATATCCCTCGTAAAGACGATAATCCGTTCCTTTCTGTGGGCCGCGGACACAGACCAGCCAGCCGGCCAGATAGCCCCGTTCCTCCTGCTGGTTCAAAAAGTACTCCGACGCTTCGGTTCCGTCCGATCGGTTCCCTTCCCCTGACACACCGGGAAAGACAGGTTCCCCTTCCATTCTGACACTTTTCAGCGGCGCACCTTCTTCCACGGCTGTTTTTTCTCTGGGCCGAAGGGCGCGCGCTTGTCTGCTGTCATTGCTTTCATCATATTGCGCAACATACAGCTCCAACTGTCTTAGATCCAACGCGCTCGTCAGCGAAACTGCTCCCTTCTGGGACATGCACTGCGGGCATTGCGCCGATTTTTCATTGTTATAAAAATGCCCTTGTTCACATCGCACAATTGACATTTGCACCCCTCCTACCTCTGTAAAAACACTGCGATTGCAGAGTAATTATCCATCTCATGCCCCAGCTCCAGTCCCTGCTGTTTCAGCGGATGCTCCATGAATAACAGCCAGTCCTTTGGCGTTTTTGATTTTTTAAGACCGCGAAGCATCTGCTTCTCTTCCACCTGTTCCCAAAATCCATCGCTGCACAGCAGCAGCTGAGTTGGCTTCGACCAGCTGATCTTGGGCGCAATCTGATAGGCGTGAGTCTCCCATTCCGTTCCCATCACACGCAGCAGACGATTGCGGTCCGCATGACCCCTAATTTCTTGTTCTGAAATCTCGCCTGCCGCTGCCAGCATCTGCGGAACACTGTGATCTAAGGTACGCCCGATCAGCTTTTTCTTCTGAAAATGATACAATCTGGAATCTCCGATGTGTCCCCACAGCAGCTGTCTGTCATCCGCCAGCAGGAGAACCAGTGTTGTTTTCATTTCGTTTGGCCTGCCCTGATGACTTTGGGTGCACAAGAGCTCCTTTTGGCTGGTATTAAAACAATGCGCCAAATATTCTGCGGACAGCTCCCCGTGCTGTTTAAAGTCTTCCATTACATAATCCGTCACCAATTGCGAGGCTTCTGCTCCACCGCCGTGACCGCCCAGGCCATCTGCCAATGCAAAGCACCAGACCTCGTTTCGTTTCGCCATGCGGACTGCATCTTCATTTCTCTGCCGTCCGCCGATCTGGGACAGCATCTGGTAGGTGAGCATATCATTCCTCCTTATTCCCCAGGCGTAACCTTCACGTCGTCCGGTGCAACCTGGATATCATCGTCCGGCGCAATTTGAATCTCATTTGCCGGTTCTTGCGGTGCAGGCGGCTCCTCGTATGCCGGCTCCTGAGGTGCAGGCGGCTGTTCCTGCTGCGCGGGTGGCTGCGCTGTTTCGTTCCGGCCCGGCGTTCCTTGATTAGAAGAACCCGAATTTGAGGAATTCTGATTCGAGGAGTCTCTCCCGGACGACCCCTGATCACTTTTCCCACCCGATTTCTGGTCGGAATCAGAAGGCTTTTCCCCCAGACTGACAGTCAGAGAAATCTCGCTTCCCATCGCCAGCTCTGTATCCGCCTCTGCACTCTGGCTAATCACACACCCTTTTTCCACCTTGGAGCTGTAATCGGTCAGCATCTGCACCTTCAAGCCCAGCTTCGAGAGACGCTCATGCGCATCGTTCTCGCTCAAAAAAACCACATTCGGCATCTGCACCATTTTGGGTCCGTCGCTGATTACGAGTGCAATCACCTGATTGGTACGCGCCTCGCTGCCTGGTGCAAGACTTTGACTTATAATGCGGTTCTTTTTTACTTCTGTGCTGTTTTCTCTCGTAATTTTGCCCAGCGTATAGGTAAAGCCTGCCTCTTCTTTTAATTGCTCTAACGCGGCCAGCGCCTTTTTCTTCGTCAGGCCGGTCAAATCCGGAACCTTCAATACGGCTGTTTCCTCATTGAGCTTTCCCTTTGACACCACAAAGCTGATGTTTGACTTGACGGGAACTCGTTCTCCCGCCGCAATGCTTTGCGAAATGATGCGCCCTTTTTGTACAACGTCACTATACTCCTCTGCTATGTCCTCTTCCGCAAAAATCAGCCCCTGCGCCTGAATCAGAGACGCTGCCTCCTCCGTTTGCATACCGGACAAATCCATCATCATAATCTCCTGATTGCCGCCGCTCATGACAACTGAGATCTTCTCTCCTTTCTCCATCGCTGCTCCGCTGGCCGGCTCCTGCGAGAGAATGCGGTCCTTTTCTATTGTCTCGCTGTAATTCATTCCATTGATGACAAGCTTTAGCTCTGTACCCTGCAGCATCTCTTCTGCCTCTTCATAGGAAACACCTGAAATATCCGGCACAAACGACTGATTCTCGGCAAGCACCTGCCGATCGCTTTCGGCACGAATCTCCGTCTGTGAGAAGCGAAGCCTTCCGCTTGCCGCCAGAACCACCAGCAAAAGCACAAGACAGACCGCCACCCCGCCTGCAAGCTTGACCCATAGCGGCGCCTTCGCGTCCTCCTCCCGTTTTCGTTCTTCCCGGAAGCGCTCCATCCGTTCCTGCTCTTTTAACACCCGACAAAAGGTTTCTGCATCCTGAATACGATTTTCCGCTTTGAGGTTGAGACTATTCATCAGTGCATTTTCCACGTCCTGCG
>CAMULB010000052.1 GCA_947089585.1 uncultured Lachnospiraceae bacterium
TATGACAAAGGAGCAGATCGCACTGCTGCGGGAGCTCTTGCAGATTGTCTACGATAATCTGAGACAGCCGTAAAGCGGCCGCGTACTACGATTGAGAGGCTGTGGGAAGGATCTTGTTCGGAGAAGCAGGTGAGAGGAACAGAAAGAGATTTTTTTTGATTTAAAATGTAGCTTGCTACATTTTAATAGATAGAAGTATGAAAGGAGATGTTACAATTGATTCGGACTTTATTAAAGCAGTTAAAGCAGTATCGCCGTTCTGCGATTGCAACCCCGCTTTTGTCGATTTTGGAAGTTGTGATGGAGATTTTGATTCCATTGACGATGGCTTCGCTGATTGACAATGGGATTGAAAAAGGTGAGATTCGTCATGTGATTGTTTGCTGTGTGCTGATGCTGGGCATGGCGGGCTTAAGCCTGCTGTTTGGTATTTTGGCCGGCTATACGTCAGCCGACGCCGCCACTGGATTTGCCGCCAATCTGCGGGAGGGAATGTTTGCTCATATTCAGACCTTTTCCTTTGCCAATATTGATAAATTCAGTACGGCGGGGCTGGTGACGCGGATGACGACGGATGTGAGCAATATCCAGAATGCATTTCAGATGATCATTAAGATGGGAACGCGCGCGCCGATGCAGCTGATTTGCGCCTTGATTATGGCAATGTGCATTAATTTTAAATTGAGTATGATTTTTGTCGTTGCGATTGTGGTGCTGGGCAGCATTCTTGCGCTGATCATTTCCCGCGCGATGCCGGCTTTTACGGCGGTGTTTGACCGTTATGATGAGCTCAATGCCAGCGTGCAGGAGAATGTTTCCGCCATTCGTGTGGTCAAGGCGTTTGTGCGCGAGGATCATGAGAACACCAAATTTACCCGTGCAGTAGAGCGGATTTATGAGATGTTTGTCAAAGCAGAGGCGATTGTGGCGCTGAATAATCCGGTTATGATGTTTGTTGTCTATTCCTGCATTCTTGGGCTTTCCTGGCTGGGAGCGCAGATGATTGTCGGCGGTGCGCTTACAACCGGAGAATTGACGAGCCTGCTGTCGTATGTGATGAATATTTTGATGAGTTTGATGATGCTGTCCATGATTTTTGTCATGCTGACCTTGAGCATGGCCAGCGCGCGGCGAATCTGCGAGGTATTTGAGGAAGAGGCCAGTCTGGTCAGTCCCACGAATGCGGATTTTGAGATTCCCGACGGACGTGTTGATTTTGAGCATGTGTATTTTGCTTACGGGAAAGGGAAGCCCGTGCTCTCGGACATTGACGTGCATATCAACGCCGGTGAGACAATCGGGATTCTCGGCGGCACCGGAAGCGCGAAGTCCAGCCTGGTCAATCTCATCAGCCGGCTGTATGATGTCAAGGAGGGCTGTGTCAGAGTGGGCGGTAAGGATGTGCGCACCTACGATTTAGAGACGCTGCGCAATGAGGTCGCGGTGGTGCTGCAGAAAAATGTGCTTTTTTCCGGAACAATCTTGGAAAATCTGCGCTGGGGCGATCCGAATGCCACAGAGGAGGAATGCATGCGCGCCTGTGAGATGGCCTGCGCCGATGAATTTATTTCCCGTTTTCCGGACGGATATGAGACTTATATCGAACAGGGCGGCGCCAATGTGTCCGGGGGACAGAGACAGCGGCTGTGTATTGCCCGTGCGCTGCTGAAAAAACCGAAAATTTTGATACTGGACGACAGTACGTCGGCAGTCGACACGGCTACGGACGCCAGAATTCGTAAAGCATTTCGCGAGGAGATTCCGGGGACGACCAAATTTATCATTGCCCAGCGGATTTCCAGTATTCAGGATGCGGACCGGATTCTTGTACTGGAGGACGGTCACATGGATGCGTTTGATACCCATGAAAATTTGTTGGCCAGCAATGAGATTTACCGTGAGGTATACAACAGCCAGACTCAGGGCGGCGGCGATTTTGACCAGAAGGGAGGAGAGGTATCATGAAACGGTTGTTACAGACGATTTTAAAACGATATGCGCCCCATTGCGCGTTGGTCGTAGTGTGTATTTTAATTACGGCGGTTGCCAATGTGCGGGGAACGCTGTTTACCCAGACCTTGATCGACGATTATATTTTGCCGATGGCAAAAAGCCAGAGTCAGGATTTCGGCCCGCTGGGCGCTGCGATGATGCGAGTGGCGGCTCTCTATCTGGTGGGAGTATTCTGCGCATGGCTGTTTACCCGCGTGATGATTAACGTCAGCCAGGGAACCCTGAAGCATCTGCGCAATGATTTGTTTACACATATGGAAGCGTTGCCGATCCGGTATTTTGACACCCATGCGCATGGGGATATCATGTCGATCTATACCAATGATACCGATACGCTGCGCCAGATGATCGGCCAGAGTATGCCCCAGGTGCTAAGCAGCGCCATTTCGATTGTCAGCGTGCTGATCAGTATGGTGATTTTGAATGTGCCGATGACGCTGGTCAGCCTGTTTATGGTGGCTGTGCTTTTGATGACGACCAGGAGCCTGGCAAAGCAGTCGGGAAAATATTTTGTCGCTCAGCAGAAGGATTTGGGCGTGGTCAACGGATACATCGAGGAGATGATGGAGGGGCAGAAGGTTGTCAAGGTCTTTTGTCATGAGGAGGAAAATAAAAAGCAATTTGGAATTTTGAATGAGCAGCTTCGGGCCAGCGCCAACAGCGCCAACCGATACGCCAATATTTTGATGCCGGTTACGTTTCAGATGGGAAATGTCAGCTATGTGGTCTGTGCCCTGGTGGGAGCGCTTTTGGCCACCAATGGCTATCTGGGGCTGACAATCGGCACGCTGGTATCGTTTTTGACATTGAATAAGAGCTTCAATAATCCCATCGGCCAGGTCAGCCAGCAGCTGAACAGCATCATTATGGCAGCGGCCGGCGCACGGCGGATTTATGAGCTGCTCGATGAGCCGACCGAGACGGACGAGGGTTATGTGACGCTGGTCAATGCCAGCCGGCAGGCGGACGGCACGCTGGTGGAGTGCACAGAGCGCACCGGCCTTTGGGCCTGGAAGCATCCGCATCAGGACGGTACGCTGACGTATGAGGAGCTCAAAGGAGACGTCGTATTTGACGATGTGGATTTTGGCTATACGGATGAAAAAATGGTGCTCCATAACGTCAAGCTGTTTGCCACACCGGGACAGAAAATTGCTTTTGTCGGCAGCACCGGCGCTGGAAAAACGACGATTACCAACCTGATCAACCGCTTTTATGATATTCAGGACGGAAAAATCCGTTATGATGGGATCAATATCAACAAGATCAAAAAGGCGGATCTGCGGCGCAGCCTGGGTATGGTGCTGCAGGATACACATTTGTTTACCGGAACGGTGATGGACAATATTCGCTATGGGCGGCTGGATGCTACCGATGAAGCGTGCATCCAGGCGGCGAAGCTTGCCAATGCGGATATGTTTATCAAATATCTGCCGGACGGTTATCAGACGATGCTGACCGGCGACGGTGGGAATCTTTCCCAGGGGCAGCGGCAGCTGTTAGCGATTGCACGCGCCGCCGTGGCCGATCCGCCGGTTCTGATTCTGGATGAGGCGACCTCCAGCATCGACACCCGCACCGAATCGCTGGTACAGCAGGGAATGGACGGCCTGATGGAGGGCCGCACGACGTTTGTCATTGCGCACCGCCTGAGCACGGTCAAAAACAGCGACTGCATTATGGTCTTAGAGCAGGGCCGAATCATTGAGCGGGGCAGCCATGACGAGCTGATTGAGGAGCAGGGCAAATATTATCAGCTTTACACCGGAAATGCAATTGGAGAATAGGAGTATCAGATGAAATCATTAGTGATTGCAGAAAAACCAAGCGTCGGGCGGGACATCGCCCGCGTGCTGGGCTGTCAGCAGGGCAAAGGCGGATTTTTGGAAGGAAAGGATTATGTGGTGACTTGGGCGTTGGGGCATCTGGTTGAGCTGTCTGACCCTGAGAGCTATGGCGATCAGTGGAAGGAGTGGAAGCTGGAGACGCTGCCCATGCTGCCGGAGCATTTGACGACCCGCGTGATTGCCAAGACCGGACGCCAGTTTCAGACGGTGAAAACACAGCTTTTGCGCAAGGACATCGGCCAGATCATCATTGCCACCGACGCCGGGCGGGAAGGAGAGCTTGTGGCGCGCTGGATCATTGAGAAAGCGAAGGTCAAAAAGCCGATGAAACGGCTGTGGATTTCTTCGGTGACAGACAAGGCAATCCGCGCAGGCTTTGCCAGCTTAAAAGACGCAAGAGAGTACAATCATCTGTATGAGGCGGCGGTTGCACGGGCCGAGGCCGATTGGCTGGTGGGCTTAAATGCCACGCGTGCGCTGACTGTGAAGCATAACGCCCAGCTCTCCTGTGGCCGGGTGCAGACGCCGACGCTGGCGATCATTGCCAGAAGGGCCCAGCAGATTTGCAGCTTTCGGCCGCAGACCTATTATGGCTGTACGATGCAGGCGATGGGCGTCAAGTTCCAATGGATTTCGCCAAAGGGCAGCAGCACAACCTTTTCCAGAGCGGAGGCTGAGGCGGCAGTAGCTGCCGCAGCCGGGGGGACGGCGGTGGTCGCAGAGGTAAAAAAGAAGGCCAAGAAATCGTATCCGCCCAGTCTGTACGATCTGACCTCGCTGCAGCAGGAGGCCAATCAGGCTTACGGCTTTTCCGCCAAGCAGACGCTCGACTATATGCAAAGCCTGTATGAGCGTCATAAGGCTGTCACTTATCCTCGTACCGATTCCCGCTATCTGACCGAGGATCTGGTCGCAACCTTAAAGGAGCGCATCAGGGCCTGTCAGAGCCAGGCGTATGGCGCGGTCTGCGCACGGCTGCTCAAGCAGCCGATCCAAGGGAACCGGTCGTTTGGCGATAACAGCAAGGTGTCAGACCATCATGCAATTATTCCCACCGAGCAGGGCATCCGTTTCAGCGACCTCGATTACGGTGAGCGGAAGATTTATGAGCTGGTGGTGCGCCGGTTTCTTTCGGTGCTGCTGCCGCCCTGCGAATACGAGCAGACGGAGATCACGGCAGAGTGCGAAGGCCAGCGGTTTGTAGCCAGAGGGAACCGCATTTTGCAGGCGGGATTTCGGGAGCTGGGGGAGGAGCCTGCATCGGAGGAAGCGGCGGACAGTTTGGGTGCACGCAGTCTACCGGCCTTTGAAAAGGGGCAGAAGCTGACGCTGACCGGAGCTAAAGTAACCGAGGGGCAGACCAAGCCGCCGCTTCCTTTTACCGAGGCCACGCTTTTGGCGGCGATGGAGCATCCGGCCAAATATATGGAAAATCAAGATCAAAGGCTGGTGCAGACCCTGGGAGAGACCGGCGGCCTGGGCACGGTGGCGACGCGGGCGGATATCATTGAGAAGCTTTTTAACAGCTTTATGATGGAAAAGAAGGACAATTACATTCATCTGACCGCCAAGGGCCGCCAAGTGCTCGATCTGGCGCCGCAGGGACTGACGACGCCGGAGCTGACGGCGCGCTGGGAGCAGCGGCTGGTAGAGATTGCCAAGGGAAAAGCAAAAAAGAAGGATTTTGAAGCGGAAATCCGCGCCTATACGGTGGAGATTGTCAACGATATCCGCTCTTCCGTCAAGACGTATAAGCATGAGAATCTCACCGGAAAAAAATGCCCGCAGTGCGGAAAGCTGATGCTGGAGGTCAATCACAAGAACGGGCGCATGCTCGTCTGTCAGGACCGGGAATGCGGCTATCGCAAGCATTTGTCCCGCACCACCAATGCCCGCTGTCCGCAGTGCCATAAGAAGCTGGAGCTGGTGGGCGAGGGGGAGAACAAACGCTTCACCTGCGTCTGCGGCTACCGCGAGAAGCTCTCTGCCTTTGAAAAGCGCAGACAAGAGAGCGGCGGAGGCGTCTCCAAGCAGGATGTCAAGCGTTATATGGAGCGGCAGAAAAAGGAGGCGAAGGAGCCGATCAACAGTGCGTTCGCGGATGCGTTTGCGAAGCTGAAGCTGTGACCCTCAAAGCAGTGAATCGCAATTTGGTCTGTTCTCAGCCGGAGCCTCCTTTTGCCGGTCAGACAATCCGGTCACGATTGCTTTGGTGGCGGTTATGATCCGGGATTTAAGACAACGATCGCTCCGCCGGCTCTCCTTTCCCAAGCTGCCGTTCCAGCTTGCGGATAATCACCGCAAACACCGGCACGACAATCACGGTAGCGGCAATCCAGGCCAGCGGATCGGCCATGCACACACCGGGAAATGCCAGGCGCGGGACAAGGAAGAGAGAAGCCAGCCCCCGCGCCAGCAGCTCGCTGAAGCCTGCAAAAACGGCAATGCCGCTGTAGCCCAGCCCCTGAATTGTCATGCGCGTGCAGTTTAAGATTGCCAGCAGCCAGAAGAAAATTCCCAGCCAGCGCATGTAATTCTGCACCTCCGTTAAAACCGCCGTTTCGCCGCGGTCTACAAACATCCAGGCGATCACAGAGCCGACGGTCGCTAACACGATGCCCATTGCGACGGCGTAGCAGATGCCGATGAGGATGCCGCTGCCCAAGCCCTTCTTGACGCGGCCGATTTTTCCGGCGCCCAGATTCTGACTGCCGAAGGTGGCGCTGGCTGAGGCCAACGCCTCGAAGGGACACATGGCGAGCTGCTTGACCTTGGTGCCGGCCGCGAAAGCGGAGACGTACAGGACGTCTAAGGTGTTGACGGCGCTTTGCAGCATGATACTGCCGATGGCGGTAACGGAGAATTGAAGCCCCATCGGCAGGGAGGCGGCGGCCAGCTCCCCAATATAGCGCAGGTTGAACCTGCGCTCTTCTTTTTGAAAGCGAAGTACCTCATAGCGTCGCTTCATGTAGAAGAAACAGAGGATTCCAGCGGCGGCCTGCGCTGCAATGGTCGCCCAGGCGGCTCCGGCGACGCCCAGATGAAAGACGAGGATCAGAAGAAAATCGAGTCCGATGTTCAAAATCGTGGACAGCACCAGAAAATAAAACGGCGTTTTGGAATCTCCCAGCGCGCGGATGATGCCCGATGCGACATTGTACAGGATGGTAAAGGGAATCCCCAGGCAGATGACGAAGAAGTAAGCATAGGATTCCCCAAAGATCTCCGCCGGCGTTTTCATCCAGCGCAGGATGGAGCCGCAGAGCGTGGTGGTAAGCAGCGTCAGCACAACCGCCAGTCCGATGGAAAGGTAGGCGGCATTCATCACATAGGCGCGCATGCTGCTGTAACGCTTCGCGCCGAACTGACGGGCCACCGGCAGCGACAGTCCGTTGCAGGTGCCGAGGGCAAAGCCGATGATGAGAAAGTTGACCGAGGCGGTGGCGCCGACGGCTGTGAGAGCGTTTAAGCCCAGCGCGCGTCCGACGATGACGGTGTCTACCATGTTGTAGAGCTGCTGAAAGAGATTGCCGAAGATCAGCGGAATTGCAAACTGCCAGATTAATTTCAAGGGACTGCCGCTGGTCATGTCCCTGGTGGTGCTTTTAGCCATTCTGATGCCTCCTTGAGCGATCGGTAATTTGTGAATTCGATTGACTGCAGGCAAGTCCGTTTGCGATCCTGCAGTATCCGTGTACAGTATACCACAAATCAGGCTGATATTTTTTGTCAATTCTCACAAAAATTTCCGGGAAAAAGGGAAAAAAGGTCGCTACATGGATGAAAGCGGACGGCCGGATCGTTGAACCAAACCGCTTTCTGCCACATATATTGAAGGTAAGACCAATCGAAACGGGATTGCCATGAGATTTACAAAAATGCAGGGTTGTGGAAATGATTATATATATGTCAACAGTATGAAGGAACCGATTTCCCAGGCCGGGGAAGCGGCAAAACGCTTCAGCGACCGTCATTTCGGAATTGGTGCGGACGGGCTTGTGCTGATTGCACCCTCCAAAAAGGCGGATTTTTTAATGTCTATGTACAATGCGGACGGCTCCGTGGGCGCAATGTGCGGCAACGGCATCCGCTGTCTGGGAAAATATGTCTACGAAAAGGGGCTGACGGACAAAACCAGTCTCAGGGTGGAGACGAAAGCCGGCGTCCGCAAGCTGCGGCTGATGGTGGAGGAGGGCGTCGTGACCTCGGTCAAGGTCAATATGGGAGTACCGAAGCTTCTGGCCAAGGACATCCCTGCGGTAAGCTGTCTGGAGATGGAGCTTGATCCGTGGGAGACGATTTTGCAGCGGAAGCTGTCTGTTTTGGGACAGGAGTATGAGTTGACCTGTATTTCGATGGGAAATCCGCACGCTGTCGTCTTTCTGCCAAATCAGGCGGGCGCAGACTGCGAACTGGCGTTGAACCGTCTGCCGCTGGAGCGTCTGGGCCCGGCGATCTCCTCACATCCGATGTTTTCGGACGGCGCCAATGTGGAATTTGTTCAGACAGTGGGAGCGGGCAGATTGCGGATGCGGGTCTGGGAACGAGGGTCAAAAGAGACGCTCTCCTGCGGGACCGGAGCCTGTGCAGCCGCCGTAGCGGGGTATTTGACCGGCCGCTGCCGCTATCCGCTGGCTGTGGAGCAGCCGGGCGGAACGCTTCGGATTACCGTGGATTCGGCGACGAATGAAATCTGGATGGAAGGGCCGGCAGTCACGGTTTTTGAGGGAGAGCTATGAAAAGAAAGTTAAAAGAGCTGATCGGGGAGCTGACAGAGCTGCAAATCGTGGAGCCGCAGGGGGGGACTGTGAACCGGGAGGAGCATGCGAAGCAGGGGGATCGTGTAGAGCAGGAGGGTGCTGCAAAGCAGGGGGATCGTGTGGAGCGCCTAGCCGGTGCGCTGGAGCTGGAGGTCAGCGGTCTGGTCTACGATTCGCGGCAGGTCGCTTTGGGATGTGTGTTTTTCTGCATCCCCGGCTTTTGCCAGGACGGCCATGTATTTGCGGAGGAGGCTGTGAAAAAGGGCGCATCCGTGCTGGTGACGCAGCAGGAGGTATCGCTTGGCTCCGATTGTTCTGGCAAGGCCGTGATCTTGAGGACGGCCGATGTACGACACGCACTGGCGGTCATGTCGGCCGCCTGGTTTGGCCATCCGGCCAGAGCGCTTGTCACCATCGGCATCACGGGGACAAAGGGAAAGACCACAACGGCCTATATGATTTACAGCATCCTCAAGGAGGCCGGGATCAAAGCGGGACTGATTGGAACGGTTGAGGTGCGTATTGGTCAGCGGCGTCTGCCGGCGCACAATACCACGCCGGAATCCTATCTCGTCCAGAAGCTGTTTCGCCAGATGGCGGATGAGGGGTGCAGCTGTGTGGTGATGGAGGTGTCCTCCCAGGGCCTGATGCTGGGGCGGGTGGACGGATTTATCTTTGATTACGGGATTTTTACCAATTTGGAGCCGGATCACATCGGGCCCAAGGAGCATCAAAGCTTTGCGGAATACCGGGCCTGCAAGGCCAGACTGTTTCGCCGGTGCCGCCATGGAATTGTCAACGCCGATGATGCGAACCTGGCAGAGATTTTAAAAGGTCATACCTGCACGGTGGAAACCTTTGCGCTTGAACGTCCTGCGGATTGGAAGGGCGGGGAAATTCGGTGTATTACGGAGGGCAAACGTCTAAGCGTTGCTTTCACGGCGGTATGCCATCACGACCGCGAGTCGGAACTGCTGCCGCCAGGGGAAAGCGCCGGCCGCTTGTCCGAAGCGTCGCCGTCGGTCAGCTGTCTGCCTGTCACGATCGGCATTCCCGGCAGATTTAACGTATCCAATGCATTGGCTGCGATCGCCCTTTGCCGCCGTTTGTCCGCCGGCGGTGCTTTAGAGCCGGACGGCGAAGAGAAAAGCGATGCATTTTCCCATCCGCAGTCGCTTCTGCGCGGCCAAATCCGCGATTCGCAAATCCGGAATGCGCTGCAAACGCTCCATGTCCGCGGACGTATGGAAGCGGTGGAGGTGGAGGGCGATTATCTTTTGCTGATTGACTATGCGCATAATGCTATGAGCCTGAAGGAGATGCTGGTTACGATTCGGGAGTATCAGCCGGGCCGGATTGTCTGTATGTTTGGCTGCGGCGGGAATCGTTCCCGTTTGCGCCGGTTTGAGATGGGGGAGGTAGCGGCCCGCTATGCGGATTTGACAGTGATTACGTCCGACAATCCCAGATATGAAAAGCCTTCGGCCATTATGGAGGATATTCGCACCGGCGTCTATACAGCGGGAGGCACCTGCGTGATGATCGAGGATCGCAGGGAAGCAGTTCGGTATTGTCTCAAGCGGGCGCAGGCAAAGGACGTGATTGTACTGGCGGGCAAAGGCCATGAGAGCTATCAGGAGATCGAAGGAAAGCGGATTCCGATGGATGACCGGGAGATTGTACAGGAGATTTTAACGGCGCAATCGCAGGAAAGCGGCGGTTCCCCGGCCTGATTTCTGTCCGGCTGCGCCGCAGACAGCAGGAGCAAGGAGCGTGAAGCCTGTCCGGCTGCGCCGCAGACAGCAGGAGCAAGGGACGTGAAGCTGAAATCCAGCGCCGGCCTCCGCATTTGTCCGACCCGCGTACACGGCCTATTCCGATGCTTCCTCTGGCCGTACCTGCTTCGCTAAGTCAAACACGACAATTTCATGCGGCTCCATCGTAAAAGAAAAGACCAGGCTGTTGGTTTGATCGGTCTCCATATAGCGCGTCTCCTGCCGCGGCCGCACGGTGTGCATATAGTAGTCGAGGTCGGATTTTTGCATGTTGAGGATCATATAATTTAATTCCTCCATCGTCTGATATCCTTTGTTGTAAATACGGATGAATTCGTCGATCATGCTTCCGTAAGAGCGGCTTAAGGTCAGCCTGGTCGTCTTGTAGCGGCCGGCCGGCAGATCAGTCAGGCAGAGCTGCATGGATTTGGGCGCGTGCTCCTCAAACACGTCGTAGGTGTGGCTGATGTCCAGTGGCGTGAGGTAATTCATACAGTAGTGCGGTGTGTAATGGCAGTAATGATAAGCCAAAAGCTGATAGCGGTGGTTGCCGTTGGTGGTGACGATGTAGCTTTCGCCGAGGGCCACCAGGCGCTGCTGCAGCCTGCCAAGCAGAATGTAAGTGAAAAACGGCGCCTTGGGCAGGCCGTGCGAATCAATCAGCCCGGTATCGTTGGAATAGATTCTGGGGCTGATCGAAAACTGCCGCGGAATATCGGAAAAATGCCAATAGGCGAGACAGGGCGTCTCTTTGAGCAGACTTAACGCACTTTTGCAAATAAAGGCGGCCTGAAACGCGCTGGCCGATACGTAATTGTTGCCGTAGAGGCCGGAATTGAATTCGGTGACGTAGACGGGCCGCTCTGTTTTGGTAATCGCACGGATGGTCTTGACAAAGAACTGATAGCGATGGAGCAGCACGTCGGGGTCTGCAGAGAGCGGGACGTGGGTGCCCTCAATCGAACCATGCGAATCGTAGCGGGCCAGATCATGACCATAGATATAGAGCGAAAAGAAGTCTGGATACATCTGCCGCCGGTTCATCTCCTCCAACAGCTCGATCAGAGGCGCGCGCTCGGCGCTGCTGTTAAAGCCGGGGCCGCCGACCATGCAGTCCGGGAGCAACTGCTTGATGATGGCGCGAAAGGCGCAGAAGGTATCCAGATATTCCCTGGCAGTATTCAAATAGCGCAGCATTTCATCGTGCTTCATCCAGATTTCAAACCGCCATTGAGAGACATAAGTATACCCATAGCGGTTGATACAGTGGCGCAGCAGATCGTCCAGGGCGTAGTAGTAGAAGGAAAGCGCTTTTTCCGCGCGAAACGATTCCTCGGCGCTGTATTTGCGGTAGCTGATGAGATCGTGTTTGTGCGGCTTAAAGCTCAGTTCAATAAACGGCAGTACCTCGATGCTTTTGAAAAAATCAAGGATGATGTTGAGATTGGTGTAATCGAAGGTCTTGCCGTCGTCGAGTGAGCGCATGATCTCCGCAGAGAAAATATCCTCAAACCGCACATAACGAAACCCGATTGCGCGCTGGAAGCTTTGAAACGTTTCGTGAAAGCGGGTGGAGAGCGCGTTGGGTAAAAAACCAATGTTGATGGTATCCGACCAGCCGGCATAATACGGCGCGCTCTGGCGGACAGAAATAAGAAGCTCCTCGGCGGCAGCCGAAGCTGGCGCGGCGTCAAAGCCGGCGACAATGTGAGAAAATTCCGTGTCAGCCCTGGCCGCTGCGGCTTGTTCGCGTCTGGCCTGACGGAACGACGACGGAGACTCCTGATAGAGCTCGCGAAAGCTTTTGTTGAAGGCCGCCGTGCTTGGAAAGCCGTTGTGAAAGGCGATCCTGGTCACGGAATGGTCGGTATTGAACAGCTCCTCGCAGGCGTGTTCCATGCGGACTTTGTTCAGATAATGGATGAAAGTAATCTTCATATGCTGTTTGATAAATTTGGACAGGTATTGCGGGGAGAGATACATCTGCTCCGCCAGCTCCTTTAAGGTGATCGGCAAATGAAAATTTTGCTGGATATAGGTCTGGATCGTATCCAGGCGTTCGGCAATGACGTCGTTGTCCCCGCCGGGCCGAATCTGAATCATGCCCTGCCTTTTCAGCAGATCCAGCAAGCGGAATAAGAGCGAAATCAGCAGCTCTTCCCGGTCCTCCTTGGGATAGTGGACGGCAAGCTCGGTCAGAACCTGCGCCAATTCCCGATAATCATTTTTCTTTCCCGCCGCTGAGTTGCAGACAAGTGTACCGTCATGGGGAATCATTTGTTCGATAAATTTGCGGCTCAGCTGGAGGTTGAGGCAGAAATTTGAAGAAAAATGATTCAAGGTATAGGTCTGCTCAGGCTGAAGCAGATAGATATCCCCTTGGGAGAGGATGTACTGGTCTGTTCCGTCAGAGATGGAAATTGAACCATTTTGAACTACGATGAAATTGTAATCCTCCGGCGTTTTTTGCTCCGGGGCTTTCAGCGTGAAGAAATATACCTCCAGTGATGCAGAAAAATGGGATGAAAGATACATGAAGCTCCTCCTGTGGGTTTGAATGTTCAGTACGTATAATGCAGCGTCAGCATGATGACCTCAATGTTCAGTACATATAATGCAGCGTCAGCATGATGACCTCATTTCTCTGCAGTGTGCGCGAAATCTCGATCGAATGCGCTGCATAGGCGCGGCTGATGGTCAGCTTTGGGGCGCAGCTGTTTTTTAAATGCTCGATTTCAGAGGGCAGCATATGTCGGGCGTAATCGAGCTTCCTCCATGCGTTGAAGATGCTTCCATGCTCCTGGTTCAATGCGTACTGCCCGATCCGATAATAACCCGGCTCCATATGGCTGAGGGTAAGCGTAATCTGCAGCGGAGGTACGTCTGCAAACGCGTCGTCGGGATTTTTTAACAGGGGGGAATGGGTCGGGTTCTCACAGTATTCCCGGAAAAAGTGGGTGTAGTAAAAAAGTATGATTTGAATCTCATGCTGCGTGGAGCAGGTGACAATATAGTGCTCTCCTAATCCAATCAGCTGTTCGCCCAATCTGGTGAGAAAATCAAAGGCGTAATAGCCGGGCTTGCAGATGCCGTCCTTCGTCAAAAGGCCGTTGCCGCCGAACAACAGCTCAGCGGAATCGGGGTACTGCATCGAATAGTCGGTCGCCAGCCAGTAGGCCAGCACCGGCGCATGGTCAAGGTTCTGAAGCGTCTGCTTTAAAATGAAGCTTCCCTGATAGAGCGAGTCGTTGCTAAAATTCATCGGCGACATGAAAGAGCCGTATTCCGTTACATACAGGGCAGGCCCCTGGCCGTACACTTGACGAATCTGTTCCAGCGCCTGTTCGATTTTCTCAAACAGCAGATTTGGATTCTGGGAAATCCGAATCGTGACCACCTCTGTTTTGCCGTAATCTGCCGGCGGTACAGAAGGATAAAAGAGAACGGAAAGATATTCCGGAGTCAGGCCCGCTCCTTTGAGCTCCTTTAGTCTATCCTGAAAAATATCGAGCGAAAGGAAGAGGTTAAAGCCCGGCCCGCCCACCTTTGCGGACGGCAGCAGATTTTTTATGGTGTGGTAAAAAAAGGAAAACTGCCGGCAGTACTCGGTCGGGGAATCCAGCTCGGACATCGTATTGTTGTAATACATCCAGTATTCAAAGCTCCAGCCGGATACCTCGTCGTATCCGTAATGATTGATGCAGGAGCACAGAAAGCTTTCTAACGTCAGGGCCAGGTGCTCCAGATAATCCTCCTGGGACTGGTAGGATTTTACGACGCTGGTCAGATAGATGTCAAAGGGCTTGCCGCCGAAATCCATATGCGGCTTTAGGTTCAGCTCCAGTAAAAAGTCAATCAGCTGGAATGCGCGGCTGAAATTGAAGACTCTGCGCGGCCTGTTGTCTGCGGCAGTATCGTCGTAAAAAATCTCGATCAGCTGTAAAATTCCGCCGAAGCGTCCGTGGGTAAAGTGGAATTTTTGCTGGATCTGCATGACATGCTGGCGAAACTGTGGATTTTCAAAGCTTAGGGCATGTCCCAGATTGATGATTTGATTCCAGTTTTTCTCATAAGGAGTCGGAGCATTGACCGGCAGACAGCAGCGTTCGCAGATCGGGGGCTGAATCAGGGCCGGCTCGTTTGGCGATTGTTCCGCAAGACGGGCAAGCCTTTTGCGGATGAGAGAAGGCTCCTGTATGCAGCGGCGCTTGCGGCTGTTTTCGTTCATGCGCCGGCGGAATGCGCTTCGGTATTGATCCGGACTCTGATGGTAAGTCTCGGTAAAAAGCTTATCAAAGCTCTGTGGTGTGGAAAAACCGCAGCAGGCGGCAATCTTGGCAGAGGACATCGAACGATGCTTGATCAGCAGAAGCGCCTGCGAGAGCCGGGCCTGGCTGAGCGCGGCGCGATAGGTGCAGCCGAGGTGCTTTTTGATAAAATTGGAAAGGTAAGGAGGCGTATAGCCCATGTATGCGGCAGCCTCCTGCAAGGTGGGACAATCGGCGCTGTGCCGCTGCAGATAATGAAGGAGACGGGACAGCTTCTGCTGGGGCCGGCTCTTTGGGGCGTCGGCAGGCAGCAGGAATTCCTGGCTCAGCAGATGAAAAACGGAACATATCTGGCTCTGTATCAAAAAGCGGTTCTCTTTGTCGTCCTTGAGACAGCAGAGGCATAATTTGGCCAGTGATGCGCGCAGGCGGGTGTATCGGGCTTTTGGAGATTCGTCCCCGTGTCCGGCCGGAACGGAAACAGAGCGACCTTCGCTGCTGCTTTCGGCCGCAGAATTACAGCTCAAACGGGAAAGGTCCGCGCCAAAGCTTTGGCGGAAAAACAGTGGGTCAAAGTGGACGGACAGAAGCAGAGCATCGCCCTGCGGGGCCAAAAGAAGCGGGCCTTCCTCCGCGAGAAGCAGCAGATCCCCTTTCAGCAGGAGCGTTTCTCTGGAGGAGGCGGACACAGAAACCGTTCCCTCCAGCACGCACAGAAAGCAGACGGACTCGTCGATCAGCGAAAGCGGTTCCGTGATTTGATACAAGTAAAAGAAGGAAAAATGCTCTTTTTTCGTTAAGTTGTACATCGTCGCTCCTATAGAAACTATTTGATCGAAAAAATATTCTCATTATTCTCTATCTTACTCTATAAATCTTAATATTTCAATCCAAAAGTTAAGATTTCTTGCGTGTGATTTTTGAGAAAGGAAAAAAAGGACAAAAATCAAAAGAAAATTGGACGGGAAACAGGTATGGATTTTGGTGTCGAATTGGCCATAGCAAAATATAATGAGGGTGTCATGCTGATGTGGGAAGAGTACAAGCTCTGGCCTGGACTGCGCTGGAAAGTGAAGGAATCACAAGTGGATGCAGCGGGGAAAGGCAGCGCAGCCTCGGATTTTGACGGCTATATTGTGACCGAATACGAGAACGAGGGCGGCTACAGCGGCGTGGAGATGGCCAGACGCCATATGGCGATGATAAGAAAAATTGTCAACGAGATGTAAGCATGGGAGGTAGAATTATGGCCGGAAGGCAGATTTACAATCCGCTTGGATTCCAAAATACAGAGGAAAACGGAACCGTGAGCGGCTATCAGTTTCAGTTTAAGGCGCAGTATTACCGGAGTATCACGCTGTCGATTGTCCGCGATA
>CAMULB010000053.1 GCA_947089585.1 uncultured Lachnospiraceae bacterium
GCGCTGCTGTCCGGGCCGGGGCATCCCTCCGTAACCGGGCATGAGATGTACGCGCTGGTGCTGATGCAGCTGATGGAGCCATAGAGACGGGGCAGCAGGCAGAGAAGCGATTTGGACGGCATCAAGAGCTGCATCGGGCAAAAGGCTCTGCTTCCGGCAGCAGGCGGAGAAATTCTTCCGTTGCGGAGGAGGGCAGCAGGGCGGTATTGACGGCGGCGACAATTCGGCGCATGGGAATCGTCTCTTTGGTTCGTACCGTATAGAGGTCGCTCTGCCCGGCTTTGATGCAGTAATCGGGCAGAAAAGCGATGCCGATGCCGATGTTTGCCAGATCCAGCAGCAGGTCATTGCTGCTTAATTCCACCTGCGGAATCAGCTGCAGCTGATGCTGCAAAAAAAGCTGGTGCAGAAATTCGCTGGTGGTGCATTTTGATTCCAGCGTCAGGATCGGATATTCCTTGAGCTGCTTGAGCGAGATTTCGCCTGGCAGATTGTAATAAGCGGGATTTGCCAGAAAAACATCCTGAAAGCTGCGGATGGTCTTTTTTACATAGGAGGAGTTCAGGCGGCGGTTGGGGAAGTTGGTGATGATCAGATCTACCTTTCCCTGCTCCAGCAAATCGACGCAGCCTAAGGAGGTCGCGTTGGTCACTTTGATTGGTACGCCGGGAAAGCGTTCGTGGAACTGCTTCAGGACGGGCACGAGAAGATAGCGGCAAATTGTGTCGCTGGCGCCGATGTGCAGCTGGCTTAGGCCCAGCGCCGTCGCATCGCACAGCTGCTGCTCGCCGCGCCGGATCAGATGCAGCGCCGGCTCTACGTGCTTGAGCAGGATGATTCCGGCCGGCGTCAGTGCGACCTTTTTCGTGCTGCGTACAAACAGTGGCTGATCAAGCTTTCGTTCCAGCGTCTTGATGGCCTGGCTGACTGCGGACTGGGAGATAAAAAGCTGCTTGGCTGCTTCAGAAAAGCTTAAGGTAGAGGCAACGTGATAAAAAACCTTGTATAATTCGTAATTGATATCCATAAAACGATCCCCTTTTCTTCTGTATGGACGGGCTACATTTATTATAAGCGTAGATTATAAATGTGTCAATGCAGGGGCGGAAATGGTGAATGAATGCGATTGTATTTCTGAAAAATTTTTATTTTTTATGCAAGGATTTCCAGATTTGAATCGTATTATAGATGAAACAGGAATTAACCAATCACTCATTGTAGAGAAAGGACAGGGGAAGTGCAATGAATCTGAAAAAAGTAATCCCGGCGCTTGCGGTAGCGCTCGCAGTTTTGCTGACGCCGTCTGTAGCAAGCGCGCACGGCCATCATGGGGGCGGGCATCATAATTATTATCCGAACTGTTACCCGACCTATACAGAGCCTACGCCGACACCAGCGCCGGCACCGGCACCTGCGCAGACGCCGGTACAGACCCCTGCTTATACGCCGACCTACAGCCCATGTCATACAGCCGGCTGCAACATTGCGGGACAGCATTATCATGGTCAGTCCTGCTACAGCGGTCATCTGGGCAATCGCGTAACGTATAAGCAGTGTACGGTGGAGGGCTGTACCAAGACCAAGGCTCATACGCACAGTGGGAAGACCTATTATGGGCATGCCAACGGGAAAAAGACCTACAGCCAGTGCAAGGTAGCCGGCTGTACCAAGACGGGCAAGCATAAGCACAGCGGCAAGTATTATTATGGCCATTCCTACAGCTGCGTGACTTACAAGCAGTGTACGGTAGCCGGCTGCACCAAGACGAAGAAGCATGCCCACAACGGACAGTATTACTATGGACATACCAGCGGCAGCAAGACCTACAGCCAGTGCAAGGTGCCGAACTGCAAGAAGAACGGACTGCATTCACACAGCGGAAAGCGTTATTACGGCCATTCCAGTATGCAGACCTTCTAGCGCGTGTTTGAAAATGACGCTCAAACATGCGCTGGAGAAGGAAATCAATCTTTTCCTGCCACACGATCAGTCAGATGGTCGTGTGGTATTTTTTGGTGTAGTGGAATTTTTCTGATCAGGAGGCGCACGGACTGTGCGGCATGCTGGGAGCAGAAGCAAAAGGAGAGCTTATGGAACAGACATTTATGAAGGAACGAAGGGTGCTGCCGTTGGTGGTGTCTATGTCGCTGCCAATGGTACTTTCGATGGCGGTCAATTCGCTGTATAACATTGTGGACAGCTATTTTGTCGCCAAAGTCAGTGAGGAGGCGATGACGGCCTTAGCGTTGGTATTTCCGGTGCAGAATCTGATCAATGCGATCGCGATTGGATTTGCGATCGGGATCAATGCCTGCGTGGCCTATTACAGCGGCGCGGGAGAACAGGGGCTGGCCAATGAGGCGGCCAGTCGGGGGATGCTTTTGAATTTTCTTCATGGGGTGCTGCTGACGGTGGTGTGTATTGCGGGTATGCCGTTCTTTTTGCGGATGTTTTCTTCCGACGCAGAGGTTGTAGGCATGGCTTTGGCCTATTCCAGGCGGGCGTTTCTATTTTCCGTGATGATCACACTGGGCGTCTCCTTTGAGAAAATATTTCAGGCGGCCGGCCAGATGCGGGTGTCAATGTTTTGTATGATTTGCGGGTTCGGCGTCAATATGCTGCTGGATCCGGTGATGATTTTTGGCCTGGGGCCGTGTCCGGCGATGGGAATTGCGGGCGCCGCCTATGCGACGGGCATTGGACAGGCGGTGTCGTTTGCGGCCTATCTTTTATTTTATGTATTTCGCCCGATTCCCATTCGGCTGGAATGGAGCTGGCTGCGTGCAGGGGCACGTTTCGGGGAGACAAAAGACAGCGGTGAGACTGGCGGCGTGCTGGTCAAAAAGCTGTATGCGGTGGGGATCTCGGCTTCCCTGACAATGGCGCTGCCATCACTGTTAGTCTCGGCCTTAAACGGGATTTTGGCCGGTTTTTCGCAGAGCTATGTGTTGGTGCTCGGTGTTTACTATAAGCTGCAGACGTTTATTTATCTGACGGCCAACGGCATCATTCAGGGCATTCGGCCGCTGATGGGCTACAACTACGGCGCCGGGGAGAAAAAAAGAGTCAAAAGCATTTATCGGACGGCGTTGATTCTGACGATGAGTGTGATGCTGGTGGGTACGTTATGCTCCTGGCTGGCGCCCAAGCAGCTGATCGGCCTGTTTACGGTCAATGTCCAGACGATTGAAAAGGGTGTGCTGGCATTGCGCGTCATCAGCCTGGGCTTTGTGGTGTCGGCGGTATCGGTTACAAGCTCAGGCGCGCTGGAGGGGCTGGGCATGGGCCGGCCGTCACTTTTGATCTCGCTGCTTCGCTATGTGCTGGTGATGATTCCGGCATCATTTTTGCTAAGCAGAGCGTTCGGAGCGGCCGGCGTTTTCTGGGCGTTCCCGCTGACCGAGTGGGTGACGGCGGCCTGTGCGTATGTCATTTTCCGGCGGGCCGCATCCGATCAGAATTCGTAATCAAACAGCTTCCTTCTGCATATACTGATATCAGTAAATATAGGAGGAAGCTTTATGGACAACGTAACGACAAGTGCCTATGACATCTATAAAGACATCAGCGAACGCACCGGCGGTGAGATTTATATGGGAGTGGTAGGCCCGGTCAGAACCGGAAAATCGACGTTTATCAAGCGTTTTATGGATTTGATGGTGCTGCCGAAAATGGAGGACGTACATAGCAGGGAACGAACGATTGACGAGCTGCCCCAGTCAGCTCAGGGAAAAACGATTATGACGACGGAACCGAAATTTGTGCCTAAGGAAGCGGCCAAGGTGCAGCTGGCGGAGGATTTGGAAGTCAGTCTCCGCCTGATCGACTGTGTGGGCTTTATGGTCGAGGGCGCCAGCGGGCATATGGAGGAGGGCGCGGAGCGGATGGTCAAGACGCCCTGGTTCGACTATGAGGTGCCATTTACCCAGGCGGCGGAGATTGGCACCCAGAAGGTGATCAAGGAGCATTCCACGATCGGAATTGTGATTACGACCGACGGCTCCTTTACCGAGCTGCCGCGGGAGGGCTATGTGCCGGCGGAGGAGCGCACCGTGTCAGAGTTGAAAAAGCTGGGTAAGCCCTTTGTCATGCTGCTGAATACGCCCAAGCCGTATGGGGAGGAGGCCGCCCGTCTGGCGGAGGAGCTGGCGGGAAAATACCAGGTAACGGTTCTGCCCGTCAACTGTGAGCAGCTGCGCAAAGATGATATTTTGCACATTTTAGAGAGTATTCTTTACGAATTTCCCGTTGCGCGGGTTGATTTCTATATGCCGAAATGGGTGGAAATGCTCGATGCGGCTCACAAAATCAAGAACAGCGTGATTGAAAATGCACAAAATATTTTGCAGAGTATTTCTTATACCAGAGATGTGCGCGGGCTTGATTTTACGCCCAGCGGAGAATACATCAAACGGATGAAGCTGGATCGGGTCGATTTGGCCAAGGGCTGCGTCAAGGTGCTGATGGAGATTGACGAGGCATATTATTATGAAAATATGAGCGAGCTGACCGGAGTTCCGATTCAGGGAGAGTACCAGCTGATCTCGATGGTGCGGGAATTGGCCCAGATGAAGCAGGAATACGGCAAGGTGGCGGGCGCTATGGAGGCCGTGCGCCAGAAGGGCTACGGCGTAGTGATGCCGCAGCTGGACGACATCGAGATTCAGGAGCCGGTATTGATCAAGCACGGCAGCAAGTTCGGCGTCAAGATCAAGGCGCAGTCGCCTTCCATACATATGATTCGCGCCAATGTAGAGACGGAGATCGCTCCCATCATCGGCAGCGAGGAGCAAGCCAACGATCTGATCTCCTATATCAGAGATTCCAGAGAGGGCGGCGACGGCATCTGGCAGACCAATATTTTTGGCAAATCCGTCGGCGAGCTGGTGGAGGACGGCATTCGCAGCAAAATCACAATGATGGACGATGAGAGTCAGATCAAGCTGCAGGAGACGATGCAGAAGATTGTCAATGACAGCAATGGGGGACTGGTGTGTATTATTATTTAGTGGGCAGAAGGGCAGAGGAAGAAAGCTTCTCTGTCCTTCTTCCTGTCAGAACGCCAGGGATGGAATTGGCTCACAGGAGATCGCAGCGCTTGTCCGTCTCCTTGGAAAAAGACAGATCGGATACGCCCAGATGATTGGCGTGCGCGCTCGTAAATCGTGTATTGAGCGATAGGCCCTGCCCGCTTTGTATGTGACGCAGATGACCATGCCATTGCCCTTACCGGTCTTGCTGACGGGATTCCTGCGGTCTGTGACCTTCAGCATCATCCGCGGTCTGGCGTCTGTGAAACAGGCGCCGACCGCTTTGAGAATGCGAGGAGCCTTCTTCTGATCCCGGCTGGGCCCGAACTGGCAGTGACGTTCGTTTTTGGCGGTCTCGGTGTCGGAGCCGCAGAGCCGGATCAGATCAAAGGAGAAGCGCTGCTGAGCAAAATCCCTGCTTTTGGGTGCATACAGCAGCCTACAGATGATACCGCTCCATCCAATAGTCGATCTGAAGCAGATAGGCGATCATCTGCGGGCCGGCCATCAGCTGTCCGTACCAGGGGCGGCCGTAATCCTTGGGACGATCAAGAAACGCAAGCACCTTCTTTTTGTCTACGATTTCCAGAATCGGAGCGTCCTTCCGATTGAGCGTCAGGCGCAGACGATCGGCGATCAGCTGCTCATAGCCGAGATCGTAGGTCTTGGGATAGGGGCTTTTTTTTCGGTAGAGGATTTCCTGGGGCAGGTATTCCTTTCCTGCCTCAACCAAAAGGCTCTTGGCGACGCCGTCCTTGCACTTCATCTCCCAGGGGACGTTGTAGACATATTCGAGAATGCGATAATCGGCATACGGCACACGCGCTTCCAAGCCGCAGTACATGCTGGTGCGATCCATGCGGTTTAAAAGCGTGGCCATGAACCAGCGCACATTGAGCCAGGCGATCTCGCGGCGGCGGGCCTCGGTGGGGTTCTCGCCGGCCAGCCGGGGCGTTTCAGCCAGCGAATGATCGTAAGCGGCCTGGGCATACGCTTCAATGTGGTGCTCGCGCAGAAAATCCTCGCGCAAAAGGTCAAGGCGGGGTGAAAGGTCATAGCTCCAGGGAAAATGATTCTGCTGCCACAGCTCTTTGCGGTGGAACCAGGGATAGCCGCCGAAAATTTCGTCGGCGCATTCGCCGGTCAGCGTTACCCGCGTCGTCTTGGCGACCTGGGAGCAGAAATAGAGCATGGAGGATTCGATATCGGCCATACAGGGCAGATCGCGGGCGGCCACCGCGTCGAGCAGAGCATCCGCCTGACTGCGGCTGTCACACTCCAGAAAGGTGTGGCTGCTGTGGATGTGGGAGACCATCTGCTCTACGAAAGGGCGATCCTGCGAGGATTGGAACGCGTTGGGCTTAAAATTTTGATCGTTGCCGGCAAAATCAAAGGAAAATGTGCGCAAGGACTCGCCTTGTTCGGCCAGGCAGCGGGCGGCAATCGCGGATACCAGGCTGCTGTCGAGCCCGCCGGAGAGAAAGGTGCACAAGGGCACATCCGAGATGAGCTGACGCTTGACGCTGTCGGATACGAGCCAGGAAACCGTTTCACAGGTCTGTTCATAGGTGTCGGTGTGTGGGTGCGCCTGAAGCTGCCAATAGCAGCAGTCCGTTAATCCGTCGGGAGCAATCGTCAGATAGTGGCCGGGAAGCACCTCTTTTAAATCGGCAAACACGCCGTGCCCCGGTGTGTGAGCCGGCCCCAAGCCGAAGATTTCACCCCAGCTCTCCTCGTTGAGACGGGGGCGGATGCCGTAGGCAAACAGTGCTTTTGGCTCAGAGCCAAAGACAAACGATTCTTCGGTCTGCTGGTAAAATAAGGGCTTTACCCCCAGATGGTCGCGGGCCAAAAGCAGTGTATCGCTGCGGGAATCATAAATGGCAAGCGCAAAAATGCCGTTGAGCTGTCGGATGAAATCACAGCCGTAGGCCAGATAGCCGTTTAAGAGAATCTCTGTGTCGCAGGCGGTGTCAAAGGGCAGAGCGCACAGCTTTGGCAGCCGGCGCAGCTCGCGGCCGTTGTAAAGCTCCCCGTTGTAGCAGATGGTACAGCCGGCCCGGCTCATTGGCTGGGCGCCGCCGGCCGGGTCAATGATCGCCAGCCGTGTATGGGCCAGGCCGCAGTGAGCCGACAGCTTCATGCCGTTGTCATTCGGCCCCCGGCGCAGCAGGCTGTCTTTCATTTTTGTCAAACGAATCCCGAAGGACGCGTCTTTGGTATAGTCAAAACGATTCTGGTAAAATCCTGCGATTCCGCACATAATGAATCCTCCCTGTGAAAAGTATGAAATGATGCTGGCCGCGCGAACGAAGTCCGCACCATGCCGGCGCACAGCCGCGCGGAGCGAAGAAGGCTCCGGCGGCTGTACGCTTTTCGTCAATGGCTGACGATCACCGGCTGAATCTGTTTATAGTCAAGCGCCTGGCGGATCGTATCCGGCAGCAGTGAGACATGCGCGACCATCGAATTGGGCTTTGCCTGATAATTGTCCTGCCCGAAGGGCACAAAATAGATGTTTTTCGTATTCAGCAAAATACCGATGTTTTTTAAGTTCATTCCCAGCGCGTCGTTGGTGGACAAGGAGATCACCAGCGGCCGGTTGTTGCGCAGGTGGGATTTTGCCGCCATCAAAACGGTGGTGTCTGAGATGCCGTTGGCCAGCTTGGATAAGGTGTTCCCGGTACAAGGCGCGATGACGAGAATATCAAGCATGGACTTGGGGCCGATGGGCTCGGCGCCGGGGATCGAAAGAATCGGCTCCTTGCCGGTCAGCGTTTTCGCGCGGGCGAGAAATTGGGCGCTGTCGCCGAAGCGGCTGTCAATTGAGGCGGCGTGTTCGGAAAAAATGGGATATAAGTCGGCGCCTGTCTCTGCGAGCGCTTCTAAGGCGGTAAATATTTTTTCATAGGTGCAGAAGGAACCGGTAAAAGCGATTCCGATTTTTATTCCTTTAAAATCATCCATAGGATTGCATCCTTTCTGAAATGGTGCGTCCGAGCAATTCTCCTGCGGCTTGTGGAAGAATTCTGCCGGGGATCCCCGGACAGCGGACCAGCCTGCATTTTTTTTGTGCAAGCAGCTTTTCATCAAATCCAAACGGAGTGGACGCAATGTCAAAGAGGATGCAGCGGCGATGCAGTCCATTCAGCTGGACGTCGGTTAAAACCTTTGCCGGGACGGTATTGACAATTAAGTCAAAATCCATCGCATCGTCGGTCAGCTCCCAAGGCTTTTTGGCTGCGAATTGACTGCGGCCGGCGCGCAAAAGGGCCGCTTCGTTGTGATCACAGACGGTGATTTCCATCGAGAAGGGCGCAAGGATCCGGCAAATTTCCGTTCCGCAGCGTCCATAGCCCAAGAGCAGTAGCTTTCGTCCCCGCAGAGAAAAAGGCGTTTCTGCAATCAGGGTGGCCAAAAGCCCTTCGGCGGTCAAAGCGGCATTTTTTTGAAGAAAATCCTCCTCGCGCATGACGTCCAGCAGCGAAATCTGTGATTCGCTCAAGGAATCGGCAAAGGATGAAGGGAATGAGCCGCCGATTAAGAGCTGTCCGGGCCGCAGCCTGCTTTGCAGGTCAGAAAGGGACAGCGCCGACGGGCCGCTTTGGTTGATGTGAACGCCGTCTTTGGAAAAAGGAACCGGGCCTAAGATCAGCCGGGCATGAGAGAGGGCTTTCATGAGATTGTCGGATACGGGAATTTTGTCCGCCTGAGAAAAAGGAAAAGGCACGGTGCCGTAACAAATCACATCATGCCCCAGAGTATACATATATTCAGCCAGATAACACTGGCGCAAATCGCCGCCTAATACAGTCATAGAAGTCACATTCATTGCTGTCTGCTCCAAAAGGATTTTGCATTCCTGATATCATATGCGCGGCACAACCAAAATGTGCATAAAATTTTGTAAGCTTTGGATTTGACGCTGGATGTCGCATGCAAAGCCGGCTGTTTCCCACGGCAAGCGCTTTTGTATTTGAAAAAATAATAAAAAACAGTTGACATACAGTCAATGGTAAGACAAAATAGGAGATAAGCTGCGTCAGAACGGGCAGGTTTAACCGGCTGTGGTGGTTTGGGTACAGATAAAAATAGAAATAAAAATACACGTCTGTCCGCGAAGACGCAGCGAATGAGTAAGATGGAGAAAAGTATGAGGGGAAGCAAGCATGGCGAGGCGAGAAAATGAGATCAAGTGGGATAAGCTTGATAATACCGCGCACCTTTTTCCGGTGATTGCCGGCGAGAGCATGAGTAACGTATATCGGATTTCCGTAACCTTGAAAGAAAGAATCATACCAGGTTATCTGCAGCAAGCGTTGGATTTGGTGCTGCCCTGGTTCGAGGTGTTTAAAGTGCGGCTGCGGAAAGGGGTTTTCTGGTACTATTTTGAGGATAACAAAAAGCCGGCTCCGCGGGTGGTTGAGGAACGTACCTATCCCAACCAGTTTATTGCTCCCAACCGCAATAACAACTACTTATTTCGTGTCAGTTATTATCGGTGCCGAATCAATTTGGAGGTCTTTCATGTGCTGACCGACGGCATGGGCGGCATTAATTTTTTGCGGGAGCTGACGTATCAGTATCTGCGGATTGCGCACCCAAAGCTTCTGGATCAAGTCGAAGATGCGCTGTGCAGCGACACCTCATTGAATAAAGAAGACAGCTTTGTCAAAAATTATAAAAAAAGTCATGCCCGCAGCTACAAGACACGGCGGGCCTACCTGATCAAGGGAGAGAAGCTTAAGCCGCTTCAGCTCGGCATTATCCACGGTTATCTGCCGGTTGATCAGCTGAAGGCGGCTGGAAAAAAATATGGCTTGACGATCAACGAATATCTGGTGGCGGTATTTATCTGGAGCGTCTACCAGGAATGCCTGCACGGCTTACCGTCCAAGCGGCCAATCAGTGTGGCCGTTCCGGTCAATCTGCGCCCCTATTATCAGTCGATTACGACCAAGAATTTTTTTGTGATGGTATCGGCGGTATTTGAGGTGACAGACGAGCAGTATACCTTTGAGCAGGTGGCCAGGCTTACGGCGGAGAGCTTGAGAAGCCAGATCACCCCCGAAGGACTGGAACGAATCCTTGCCTACAATGTATCCAATGAGAAAAATCTCATGCTGCGGGCTGTGCCCTTGTGGATTAAAAATATCGCCATTCGTTCGGTGTACCGCACCTCGGCGTTGGCCAATACGTCTACGATTACCAATATTGGAGCGATCCGCGTGCGCGAGGAGTATCAGCCGTACATCAACAAATTTCACGCTTTTTTATCCATGTCCAAAGGGCAGAGCCTAAAAGGATGTATCTGCTCCTATCAAGATACGCTGGTATTCAGTTTCAGCTCCACGTTGATGGATCCCGGCGTGCAGCGGGCCTTTTTTTGCAGGCTGTCCGCCGAAGGGGTAGCGGTTGAGATTGAAACAAACGGGGTATACGATGAAAAGATGTAAAACATGCCAGGTGACGATCCTCGATCCGACGATGGTCTGTCCGCTGTGTCACAGTGTATTGGAGGCGATCGGGGAACGAACCGGGACAAAGGCAAACGGAGCAGAAGCGGCAGCTGAGAGTCAGGAGCGTCGGGACTTGCAGGATGCAGCGTTTCAGCGAGAAGCGCATCAGGAGCTGGAAGAAGCAGCGTTTCAGCGAGAAGCGCATCAGGAGCTGGAAGAAGCGGCGTTCCAAACAGAGGTACGGGGGATGTATCCGGACGTCGGAGATACGGCGAAGAGACTGAACTTTATTGTCAAATTATACACCTTTTTGGCGATCGTGGTTGAGGGCGGATTGGTTGCAATCAACTATGCGACTTATTCCGGGCTCTGGTGGTCTGCGATCTGCGGGATTGCCATCCTGTATTTTTATATGACGCTGCGGTACTCGATTCAGAAAAACAGCGGCTATCTGCGGATTATATTGACGCAGGTATTTGCAGCGGCGCTGCTTGCTGTCGGCGTCGATTGGATCATCGGCTATCGCGGCTGGTCTGTCAACTATGTGGCGCCGTCGGCGGTACTGCTGATTGATCTGGCTGTGGTCATTTTGATGCTGGTCAATATGGCAAATTGGCAGAGTTATATCCTGCTGCAGATTTTGACGGTAATTTTAAGTGGAATTTTATTGATCCTGTGGGGTGTTGGCGTACTGACGCAGCCGGTGGTGGTGATCGCTGCGGCGGCTGTGTCTGCGGTCTTGTTTGCAGGAACGATTATTTTTGGCGACCGGCGGGCCAAAAACGAGTTAAAGCGAAGATTTCATGTGTGATGCAAGCGTTATGCACAGGCGGGAAAGGCAGCACTCCGGTGGTGGTTTGGAAAAAAATATGCAGAAGAAAATGACGGGAAAAAAGAAAAAGGAGCTGGAAAGCAGCATTCGCGGTTATGTACTGCGGATGATGATTGCTCATGTGACCTCAGATCATTTGATCGGTCAGAAAATAAAATCGGGAGAGCTGCGCAAAAAGCTGGTCGAGCCAAAATGGAGATGCCCAAAAGCATTTACGATGGAAGAGATCGCGCTGGAGCATTTTACGATGGAGCTCTTGACGCCCAAGGAAAATCTGCGCCGGGATTATGTGATCCTGCAGCTGCACGGAGGCGGCTACATCGGTGCGATGCGCAATGCATACCGCACGTTTGCCGGTCTTTACAGCGAGGTCAGCAAGGGGATGCAGGTGCTGACGATTGACTATCGGGTTGCGCCGGAGCATCCGTATCCGGCGGCGCTTGAGGATGCTTTTGCGGCTTATGAGTGGCTGATGCATCAGGGATATGAGCCGCATCAGATCCTGTTGGCCGGGGATTCAGCCGGCGGCGGCCTGGCTCTGGCTCTGTGCATGTATCTAAAGGACCATGACTATGCGCTTCCCGGCGGAATCATGGTCATGTCTCCCTGGACCGATCTGACGGCCAGCGGCCCGTCGTATCAGGAGAATTTTGAGCTGGATCCGTTATTCGGCAATACCAGGGACAGCTTGATTTATAATAAGGATTATATCGGGGAACACGATCCGACGAATCCTTACCTGTCGCCGCTGTTTGGCGATTATGAAGGATTTCCGCCGATGCTTTTGCAGGTGGGCTCGATTGAGATGCTGCTGAGCGACTCGGTGCTGGTGGCCGAGAAGGCGAAAGCAGCCGGCGTAAAGGTCAAGCTCTCTGTCTATGAAGGGATGTTTCATATTTTTCAGATGGCGATGAAGCTTTTGCCGGAATCACGGGCGGCCTGGACGGAAATCGGGCGTTTTTTGCAGCGGACAGCGCGGTGAGCGGTGGCGTCGTCCGGGAATGCAGGTGATTTTGAGTGGATCCATCGCTGTATGCGACATCAAACAGGCCGTTTGCAGCAATAAGCTTCAGTCGGGTGCTGGCAGAACCGAAATAAATGATACAGACACCCCACTGGTTTTCGGTCATGGGGCGTTCCTGGATCAGGTTCAGGCGGATGTTTGTACCTTCGTCAAAAAGAGACGTTACCATTTGTATGTTCGAGTAAAAGGAGGAAGAATCATGCATGTGAAGACAATGGAAGGGCTTGCGGGTGCAGGGAAAAATATGGAGCTGCTCAAAACGCCGATGCGGGTATTTCGGGAAGCGAGACGCGAGGGAAATCAGGCGAAGATGGAACGGGCGATGCGATACGCCGGTGAAATTTCCGACAAGGCAAGGGAATATAAGACAGAGGCCGAGGAAGGCATGAAGGAGGAGGCAGAGGAGATCCGGGAGGCCAAACAGGCGGCGTGTGAACAGGCGCTTGAAGCACAGCGGGACGAACAAAAGGAACAAAAAGAACCGGCATCCGGGCAAAATCTGCCGGATTCGCTTGAAATCAGCGAGGAAGGGAAGCGTCTGCTGCGCGATCAGATGGAGCAGGAGGGTGCGAAGGAAGCCGTAACGTATGTGAGAACCGGAACGGGAAACCAGGCGCAGCCTGAAGCGCGTGTGTCGGTTACAGTCTAGGTAGAATGAAAGTGACTGTCGCATTAAGGACGAAACATACAAGATACAATAGGTTGTAAAGAGAAATGATACGATATCTTGTAATTGTATTTCTGAATGCGACAGCCTCTTTTTTCACGTTTTAGACACGCCGGTTATCGTTTGCTTCGCCGCCCTTTCTCATTTTCGATTTGGCTTTCGCTTAATTCCTAACAGTCTGATAAAATCATCAAATAGAGAAGTGTCTGTTGGCTCAAACATCATCCACTTTCCATCATGATAGGTTTCAGTTTTATCATAGATTCTTTGCACTTCCTCTGTGTAACTTTCTCTATCTTTTTCAAATTTGAATCGTTCGTCCTTTCCCAGGATAATCATGAATCCGATACAGTCAAATAGAAAAATTTTTGCCGGATTTTCGGCTTCCGGGATATACGATCCAGGCGGTCCCAAAAGGATAGATTATAGATTAAAGAAAGAACACTTGACACAGTGTGTTGCAAAAACGTATAATGTTCATTAGATATCGAAAGAAGAATGGATGCGCTGATGCAGAGACGGCGAGACATGTGCTGCGGCGGCGCAGAAAGGGAGATTGTATGGCGTTAGCGAAAAAGCCGGTCAACGGCATGAAGGATATTTTACCGCAGGAGATGCAGCTGCGGGATTACGTGATGGGAGTGATCAAGGATACCTACCGCAGCTTTGGTTTTACGCCCATTGAGACGCCCTGCATGGAGAATATTGCCAATTTGAGCAGCAAGCAGGGGGGCGAGAATGAGAAGCTTATTTTTAAGGTGCTCAAACGGGGCGAGAAGCTGAATCTTGAGACGGCCGCGAAAGAAGAGGATGTGGTTGATTTTGGGATGCGTTACGATCTGACGGTGCCGCTGGCCCGGTTCTATGCCAATCATGCCAATGAGCTGCCGGCGCCGTTTAAGGCGCTGCAGATGGGGAACGTGTGGCGGGCGGATCGGCCGCAGAGAGGGCGTTACCGCCAGTTTATGCAGTGCGACATCGACATTTTGGGCGAGCCGGGCAATTTAGCGGAGATCGAGCTGATCCTTGCTACGACGTCGACCCTGGGCAGGCTTGGGTTTTCTGATTTTCAGGTGCGGATCAATGAGCGGCGGATTTTAAAGGCGATGGCCGCTTACAGCGGATTTTCCGAAGACGCTTATGACAGCGTATTTATCACCCTGGATAAGATGGACAAGATCGGCCTGGACGGAGTCGAGCGGGAGCTGCTTGAGAACGGGTTTACGCGGGACGTGGTAGACAAGTATCTGGGGCTGTTTGACGGATTGAAGCACGCCGGGGATGGACTTGCGTATCTGGCTGATACGCTGGGAGATTTCCTGAAACAGGAGGTGCACGAAAATTTGGCCGAGATTATGGACAGTGTCAATGCAGCCAAGGATGCGCCTTTTGCGCTTGTATTTGACCCGACGCTGGTGCGCGGGATGTCGTATTATACCGGGACGATTTTTGAGATCGCGATGCCCCAGTTTGGCGGCAGCTGCGGCGGCGGCGGACGCTACGATCAGATGATCGGGCGCTTTACGGGGAAGGATGTGCCGGCCTGCGGGTTTTCGATCGGCTTTGAGCGCATTATTTTGCTGATGATGGAGCAGGGCTTTGAGATTCCGGGCGCGCCGCCAAAGAAGGCGTATCTGATTGAGAAGGGCTGTCCCAGCGAGCAGCTGCGCGACGTGCTTGCGCAGGCGGCCGACGCACGCCGCCAGGGAGAGCAGATTCTGGTCGTGCGGATGAATAAGAATAAAAAATTCCAGAAGGAACAGCTGGCAAAAGAGGGCTATACGGAATTTGTGGAATTTTTCAGACAGACATAAGGGAGGAGACAATCATGGCAGAATCCATGAATGGATGGAAGCGGAGCCACCGCTGTACGGAGGTGTCCGCAGAACAGATCGAAGAGACAGTAACGGTCATGGGCTGGGTGCAGAAGCGGCGCAATCTGGGCAGCTTAATTTTTATTGATCTTCGGGACCGCAGCGGCCTGTTACAGATCGTATTTGACGAACCGCAGGTAGGAAGCGAGGGGTTTGCCAAGGCGAACCGTCTGCGGAGCGAATTTGTCGTGTCTGTACAGGGTGTGGTAAAAAGACGCGCGGCCGCAGTCAATGAGAATTTAAAGACCGGTGAGATCGAGGTCATTGCCAGCGGGTTGAAGATTCTTTCCGAGTCCGAGACGCCGCCGTTTCCGATTGAGGCAAACAGCCAGACGAAGGAGGATGTGCGGCTGCGCTACCGTACACTCGATCTGCGCCGGCCGGATTTGCAGCAGAATCTGATGATGAAGAGCAAGGTGTCGATGCTGCTGCGCAGGTTTATGGAGCAGGAAGGATTTTTAGAGATCGAGACACCGATTTTGACCAAATCGACGCCGGAGGGCGCGCGGGACTATCTGGTGCCCAGCCGGATCCATGCGGGGCACTTTTATGCGCTGCCCCAATCGCCGCAGCTGTTTAAACAGCTTTTGATGTGCGCGGGATTTGACCGCTATTTCCAGATTGCCCGCTGCTTTCGGGATGAGGATTTGCGGGCAGACCGTCAGCCGGAATTCTCCCAGGCGGATATGGAGCTTTCCTTTGCCGATATGGAGGACGTGATCGAGCTCAATGAACGTTTGCTGCAGTATGTATTTCGCGAGGCGATCGGCCTTGAGGTATCCATTCCGTTTGTGCGGCTGACCTGGCAGGAGGCAATGGACCGCTTTGGCTCCGACAAGCCGGATACGCGCTTTGGCATGGAGCTTAAGGATGTCTCGAAGACGGTGGAGCA
>CAMULB010000054.1 GCA_947089585.1 uncultured Lachnospiraceae bacterium
CTACATCTATAATCAACTAGCACAACAGGTTAATTTAGAGGCATTAGAACCGGGAGGTACTTGTATTGCGGTTATTCCGATCAGCTGTGTGATTGAGAGAAGCGTATCCACCCAGAACTTGAAGAAAAGAATTTTAGAAAAGCATACGTTAGAGGCTGTCTTGTCCATGCCGGAGGAGTTGTTCCATAATTCTAAAGTAAATACTGTCACCTGTGCAATCGTTATTACAGCGAAAAAATCACATTTGAAAGGAAAAAAGACTTGGTTTGGCTATTGCCGGGATGATGGATTTGTGAAAATGAAAAATAAGGGAAGAATTGATGCAAATCATACTTGGAACGGAATCAAGGAGAGATGGGTAACTGCATATCGAAACCGTGAGATCATCGAAGGGTTTAGTGTTATGAAGGAGGTGAATGAAAAAGATGAATGGTGTGCAGAAGCATATCTGCAGACCGATTATTCTAAGGTTGATCTAGATTCATTTGAAGAGACGGTGAGAAATTTTATCCTGTTTGCTATGAGAATGTCAGAACCTAAAATGTGAGGAGCGTTTGAAATATATATTTGTCAGATGAAAAGGCTGTATTTGAAAGAAGATGACTAAGCAATGGAGGATGCGATGGAGAACTACAACATGGTGCCATTAGAAGAGCTTTTTATTTCTGTTTGTGGAATTGCTTCTGCATATGTTGAGAGAAGTAAAGAACCGCGATCAGAAAATGATATTCCGTATATTCGCCCGTCTCATAAACAATATTCCAGTATAGATGCCTTTGTCGATAAAAGAAGAATTCCGGAGGATAAAATATTTCCGGTTCATACATTATACGTATCTACGGATGGGCAGGGCAGTCATACGTATGCCTATGTTTCAGCGTGTGAATTTGTTCCAAACAGCAATATAACCGTATTACTCCCAAGAAGAGAAATGATATTGACGGAAAAATTATTTTATGCGCAATGTATTACTGCGAATCGTTATAAATTTTCTTATGGAAGAAAGCCAAAGGGAGAACGATTAAACAATATTTATCTTCCTAAAACTGTGCCAAATGAGTACAAAGAATTTTCTGTAAAAAAAGTAGCAAAGCGCTTGTTGACAGAAGTTTGTTCATTTGAAAAAGCTGTGATACAGGATCAAAGGGAATCTGCGTTGCTTGTTCCGTTGGAAGAGATTTTTGATTTACACAGCGGGATTTTGTCTAGTGAAGTAACAAAACAAAAAGAGAAACCGAATCAATCCTGGATTCCGTATATTCGCCCGTCGAATCGACAAAATACAAGCATTGATGCGTATGTGAATCGAAATGCTGTGCCTCCAAATAAGATTTTTCCCGCCGATACATTGTATGTATCGACGAACGGACAAGGCAGTCATACATTTTCCTATGTGTCAACTTCTATGTTTGTTCCGAATAGTGATGTAACCGTTTTAATACCAAAACGGAAAATGAGTCTACAGGAGAAATTATATTATGCGCATTGTATTACTATGAATCGCTATAAATTCTCTTATGGAAGAAAACCAAAGGGTGAAAGATTAAAAAAGTTGTTATTACCAGAATGTGCCCCAGATTTTATTTTTGACTATCAGGTAGATCATGTGATTCAAGAGTTCCAGGGGGTATTGGAAAAAATATAAGACAGCATGCTCAATCCTCTTCAATCACATGGATTTCCAGATAATCGAATGGGATTTCTTCCACAAAATGATCCTGGGTAAAGCGGGCTTTGGCGTGACGCTTGAATTCACTGACTGTGGCATCGAGCCAGATCGGCTTGCCCAGGTCAAATTGATAGCAGACCTCTTCTAAAGCTTGAAAAATTTTGTGGGTACGGGTTTCATTTTGTGTATTTTCAATTACGGTATCGCGCAGCAGGCGATTTTCTTTGAATACCTTAAACCAGATTCGCATGTTGTGCTCCTTTCTTTACAGTGGTTCTTTTGATACAGACAGCGGGACGACGGTCACGGCTCCTCGTGGATAACGGTTGGCAGAAGCATGTCACGGCCCCTTATGAATACGGGCGCCGAAATGAATGCTTCAGACACGCTCTAGTATATCGGTTTTTGCAGAGAATGTAAATGGAAAAATGATATTTTCCAGCCGCTGGGCAGAGGCGAATCTGGCTTGACAAGACGTACTTGTTCACGTCAGCGAATGAAAATGGAGGAAAAATGGAAGAAAAAAACCAAGCTTACTGTGGTTTGGGCTGTTGTGAAATCAGTGAGAGAAAAGAGCGGGGCGGATGGTAAGGAGACAGCTGAAAAGGAGATGCTTCAACCTTGGCCCTTTTGCAGTCTTGGCCGGCCTTCATGCAGCAAGGTATGATGTGACGGGAATTAGCGTGTGAGAGCTCGACAGAAATCACGCTTGCAATTTTCTCCCCGAAGTGTTACGATAGAGCTATCAAAAGAATCATGGAATCCAGAGAGAACGAGCAGGGTGATTGTGCGGCAGAGATGCCGCTGATTGGCCATGCTCTTTTTCTTGGCCTCATCCAGAACAAAGCCGCGGTCGCAGACGTCCTTTTGGGGCAGCCAGGAGGAGTTGTACTGCGGGGTGCGGACACCAGAACAGGAGGAGAAGCGATGGCAAAATATATGATGGCCTTAGATGCAGGCACGACGAGCAACCGCTGTATTCTTTTTAATGAAAAAGGAGAAATGTGCAGCGTGGCGCAGAAGGAATTCACCCAGTATTTTCCCCGGCCGGGCTGGGTGGAGCACGATGCCAACGAAATCTGGTCTACCCAGCTGGGGGTAGCGGTGGAGGCGATGCAGAAGATCGGCGCTTCGGCGCAGGACATTGCTGCGATCGGGATTACCAATCAACGGGAGACGACGATTGTCTGGGATCGTCAGACCGGAGAGCCGATCGCGCCGGCGATTGTCTGGCAGTGCCGGCGGACGAGCGAATATTGCGATTCGTTGAAGAAAAAGGGGCTGACGGAGCTTTACCGAAAAAAAACGGGACTTCAGATTGACGCCTATTTTTCCGGCACCAAGCTGAAATGGATTCTGGATCATGTCAAGGGGGCGCGGGCGCGGGCCGAGTGCGGGGAGCTGCTGTTTGGAACCGTTGAAACCTGGCTGATCTGGAAGCTGACGAAGGGAGCCGTGCATGTGACCGATTATTCCAACGCGTCGCGCACGATGCTGTTTGACATTACCAGGCTGTGCTGGGACGAAGAGATTTTGGCGGAGCTTCAGATTCCCAAGGCAATGCTGCCCGCGCCGATGCCCAGCAGCTGTCTGTATGGCAAAACAGACCCATCCTTTTTGGGGGCGGCCATTCCCATCGGCGGCGCGGCCGGCGATCAGCAGGCGGCGCTGTTCGGACAGACCTGCTTTTTGCCGGGCGAAGCGAAAAATACGTATGGAACCGGCTGCTTTTTGCTGATGAATACGGGGGAGAAGCCGGTTTTTTCCAAAAATGGACTGGTGACGACGATTGCCTGGGGGCTCGATGGAAAAGTGACCTATGCGCTGGAGGGGTCGATTTTTGTGGCGGGAGCCGCGGTACAATGGCTGCGGGATGAGATGAACCTGATTGAAAATGCGGCGGATTCAAACCGGATCGCGCAGCAGGTGGAGGACACCAACGGCTGCTATGTGGTGCCGGCTTTTACCGGGCTGGGGGCGCCGCACTGGAATCAATATGCCAGAGGGACGATTGTAGGACTGACCAGAGGCGTCAACAAGAATCATCTTGTCCGCGCGACGCTGGAATCCCTGGCGTATCAGACGAACGATGTGCTGGATGCGATGCGGGCCGACTCAGGAATTGCGCTCTCAGCGCTCAAGGTGGACGGCGGAGCCAGCGCCAACGATTTTCTGATGCAGGTGCAGGCGGATTTGACCGGTGCGCCGGTCAACCGTCCGCGCTGTGTGGAGACGACGGCGATGGGGGCGGCTTACTTAGCCGGTCTTTCCGTGGGGTACTGGCAGGACAAAGAGGATGTCATCAAGAACTGGGCAATCGACGTTTGCTTTACGCCGCAAATCGAAGAAAAGGAACGCAAGGCGCGCATTCGGGGCTGGAACCGTGCGGTGCGCTGCGCCCTTGCCTGGGCAGAGGATGAGGGAGACGGAGAGGAGAAAGAAGATGAAGTATGATGTCATTGTCATCGGAGCCGGCGTCATTGGCTGCGCCGTTGCCAGGGAGCTGTCCCGCTATCGGCTGAAGGTAGGCGTGCTGGAAAAAGAGGAGGATGTCTGCTGCGGCACCTCAAAGGCCAACAGCGGCATTGTCCATGCCGGTTTTGATGCCAAAAGCGGCAGCTTGATGGCAGAGCTGAACGTCGCGGGCAATCAGCAGATGGAGCAGCTGTGCCGGGAGCTGGAGGTTGATTTTTGCAGAAACGGTTCGCTGGTGCTCTGCTTTTCAAGGGAGGAGCTGCCAAGACTGGAACAATTGTATCAGCGGGGCGTTGCAAACGGCGTACCGGGACTGCGGATTGTGAATCAAGAGGAGCTGCAGGAGCTGGAGCCTGCGGGATCAAAGGAGGCGGTGGCGGCCTTGTACGCGCCCAGCGGCGGAATCGTGTGTCCCTTTGGATTGACGATTGCTTTAGCTGAAAATGCTTCCGTCAACGGAGTCGAGTTCTGCTTTGAGAGAGAAGTGACCAGTATTGTCCGTTTCCAGAATCAGTGGCGGATCACAGCCGGCGGGGAGTATTTTGACGCGGAATATGTGGTCAATGCGGCCGGGGTTTACGCGGATGTGTTTCACAATATGGTAAGCCGTCAGAAGCTCCATATTACCCCTCGGCGCGGTTCTTACTGTCTGATGGACAAGGAAGCCGGCGCCCTGGTGCGCCATACGATTTTTCAGCTGCCGGGCGAGTACGGCAAGGGCGTGCTGGTGACGCCGACCGTGCACGGCAATCTGATGGCCGGCCCGACCGCTGTGGATATAACAGAGAAAGAGGGAACGAATACCTCCGCCTTAGAATTATCGCAGTTGTGTGAAAAAGCGAAACGCAGCATTCCCGGCCTGCCGCTGCATCAGGTGATTACCTCCTTTGCCGGCTTGCGGGCGCATGAGGACGGCGGGGCGTTTGTCATCGGTGAAGTTGCGGATGCAAGAGGCTTCATCGACTGTGCCGGAATCGAATCGCCGGGGCTGACGAGCGCGCCGGCGATCGGAAGGATGGTCAGTCGGATGCTTGCCAAACGGCTTTCGGCGGAGGAGAGAACGGATTTTATCGCGCAGCGCAAGGGAATTTTAGATCCGCGGAAGCTGTCGCGCGAAGCACGTGCGGCGCTGATCAAAGAGCAGCCGGCTTACGGAAGTATTGTCTGCCGCTGCGAGATGATCACGGAGGGGGAGATTTTGGATGCCATCCGTCGTCCGCTGGGAGCGAAATCACTGGATGGAATCAAGCGCAGAACGCGGGCCGGTATGGGACGCTGTCAGTCCGGCTTCTGCGCTCCGAAAACAATGGAGCTGTTGGCGCGCGAATGGGGAATTTCGATTGCCGAAGTGACCAAGTCCGGCAAAAATTCCCGAATGATTGCAGGCGTAAACAAGGATCAGCTGTAGAAAGGGGCAGCAGGAGGAAGGAAACGATGATATCATATGAGATTGTAATAATCGGCGGCGGGCCGGCAGGGCTGGCCGCAGCGATTGCGGCAAAGAAAAACGGCGCAGAGCGGATTCTGATTCTGGAACGGGATCGTGAGCTGGGCGGTATTTTGAACCAGTGTATTCACAACGGATTCGGGCTGCATACCTTTCAGGAGGAGCTTACCGGGCCGGAATATGCGGCGCGTTTTATCCGTCAGGTGAAGGAGGCGCAGATTGAATATCGGCTCAATACGATGGTAATGGATATTTCGCCGGATCGCGTCGTCACCGCGATGAACCGCACAGAGGGCATGTTTGAGATTTCAGCCCAGGCGGTTATTCTGGCCATGGGATGTCGGGAGCGTCCCAAGGGGGCGCTGAATATCCCCGGCTTTCGCCCGGCAGGAATTTTTTCAGCCGGCACGGCTCAGCGGCTGGTCAATGTGGAAGGCTATCTGCCGGGACGTGAGGTTGTAATTTTGGGCTCTGGCGATATCGGTCTGATTATGGCCCGCCGCATGACGCTGGAGGGGGCAAAGGTAAAAGTGGTGGCGGAGCTACTCCCCTATTCCGGGGGCCTGAAGCGAAACATTGTACAGTGTCTGGACGATTACGAAATCCCTTTGAAGCTGAGTCATACGGTGGTGGATATTGCGGGCAAGGAGCGGGTGACAGGTGTGACGCTGGCCCAGGTAGGGGCAGACCGCAAGCCGATTCCCGGTACCGAAGAGACGTATTCCTGCGACACGCTGCTGCTATCCTGCGGTTTGATTCCGGAAAATGAGCTGTCCAGAGGGATGGGAGTAGAGATCAATCCGGTCACGTCCGGCCCGGTTGTCAATGAGTGCTTAGAGACGAGCGTGGAGGGCGTTTTTGCCTGCGGAAACGTACTGCATGTGCACGATCTGGTGGATTTTGTCTCCCAGGAGGCGGCAAGCGCGGGGCGTCATGCCGCGGAGTATGTCAGACAGAAAGCGGAAGCGGCCGAAGCATCATCCAAAGCGGAAGCGGCCGAAGCGTCGTCCAGAGCGGGAGCGGTGAACTGCGACGATGCAGCTTACGGAAGCGGAAGAGAAAAGAACGGCGGTTGTGCGCTGCCCATCAAGCCGTCAGGCGGCGTGCGCTATACCGTGCCGTCCTGGATTCGTCCTCGGCGAATGGAGGAGGAACAGACGATTCGGTTCCGCGTGGGCGATGTATACAAAAATCATTATGTCTCTCTTTACGTAAATGGGGAGCGTTTGATACACAAAAAACGTCCGATTTTGGCGCCGGGGGAGATGGAGGAGCTAAAGCTTGGCAGAGCACAGCTCTTAAGCTGCCCGCCAGGTGCAGAGATTGTTGTGACTTTGGAGGAAAAATAGCAGATGGAACAGAAGGAATTGATTTGTATCGGCTGCCCGATGGGGTGTCCGCTCAAAGTAGAGCAAAGCGAAGGAGAAGTGATCCGTGTTTTTGGCAATACCTGCAAGCGGGGGGAGGTCTATGCGAGAAAGGAAGTGACAAACCCCACCCGCATTGTCACCAGCACGGTGCGGGCCGTCGGCGGAGTGCTGCCGGTGGTATCCGTAAAAACGAGTGCGGATATCCCGAAGGGGAAAATTGGCGCATGCATGCAGGCGTTAAAGCAGGTGGAGGTCATGGCCCCGGTGGCAATCGGGCAGGTCGTGTTGCACGATGTGGCCAAAACCGGTGTGGATGTGGTTGCGACCAAGGAACTGCCCGTGCCGTGAGGGAGGCGGCTGCCTTTAAATGGGATCAGTCAAAGCTCTTATAGGTTCGATAGGAGAACAGCGCCTCGTGTCCCTGGAAGTGCTCATTTCTGATCACGCTCAGCTCAAAGGTTACGGCGTCGTTGGCCATGTCGTATTCGGTGAAAACCGGACGGCTGCCGGCCCGCAGATCCTCGAAGCCTTCGTCCGAGATCGTTCCGGCGGGAGCCATGGCACCGATGTTGTCGATGACGCCGTGCAGTCCCCAGCCTGTTACGACAGAATGCTCATTGAGATACTGTACACTGCCGCAATGGCTGGCAATGTGATAGGTTCCGGTCTTTGCATTCATGTCGGTGGCAAGGATGACATCCGAGACAGCGACGGTTTTTGCGCTCTCGTCAATGGTGGCCTTTAGTGTGCGCGTCAGCGTTGGAACTGGAAGTGCGGTTAAGAAGGGTCCAATGCCGGTCTGGTTGTCAAAAATGCTGATCTGCGGATTCTCGTTCAAGGTGCCATCCTCGGCCCGGTTGGTATAGCGGGCAAAATGCTGGCCGTAAGTGAGAGCCGTAAATTTGTTGCCCATTTCATCCTCGCGCTCGGTGGTGAATTCCTCATATCCGCTCAAGGTGCTGGCTTTTCCGCCCAGAATCCAGTCGATGCCGCCGGTTGGAAGGTCAAATTGGTAAACGGCGCATTGATCGCGCATCGAAACCAGCAGTTTTTTCGTTTCCCCGTTTTCATCGAGCGTATAATCCAGGCTGTTGGGATGTACATAATCCATCCAGCCGTCTGCTAAGGAGGGAACGGCGTTGTCGTTGATTGTAACCTCGACACCCTGATCGGTGCTGTTGGCGTAATCGAGCTTTTCGACTGCGGATTCGTACAGCAGCGGGTAATCGGTGGTATTGATCTCATGCAGAACCTCGCCGTCCTTTATCTCCTGGAACACACCGGCCCATACATAAGCGCTGCTTCCTCCGTCAAGCCCCTTGACATTCTCAGGGAGATTTTCCACCAGCTCCGGTGTATAGCTTAAGGTCAGATAGTGGTTGGCGCCGAGGATGACGAATTCGTGCTGATCGAGATAACCCTCGCCGTGGGTGTGGTTTGCTTCTGTATTCGGCAGCAGCGTTACGAAATCAATCTCGCTGTAATTTTCATCCATCACAACGTACATGCCGCTGGAATAACCGCCGTTGGCGTTGCGGAATTCGGCATGAAGCTCCACAAAATAAGAGAAGAAGCTTCCGTCTGCCGTCTCCTGCTTGGCAAAATTTTCCGCCATCAATTCTCCGACGCAGCCTAAGTTGCGGTAGTACACCAACTCTCCGGCCGTATTGACCCGCAGCAGGAATTTGTCGATGGCAAAATCATAGACACCGGCGTTGGCGGCGTCCACGCCGGAACCGGTGATGACCATGCCGGGCATGGATTCGTTGACCGTGTGAATCTTGTATTCCGTCTGATCACTCATGGTAACGGTAATGACCTCGTCTACCGGCGCGGCGGCCTGAATCGGAGCCGGAACAAAGGAGGCGCTTTTGTCCGTCAGTGCAATTTCTCCGCTGATACTGCTGCTGACGGCGGCAATTTCTGCGCCCTCTGCTGCGGTGAGCTGCAATTCATTGCCGGCTACCAGTGCATTGAGGTAGTAATCGCTTGTGTTGCCTTCCTCCAGAGAAGCCACCAGCTGTACGCCGGTCGCGCCCTTGGCGTCGGCAATGGAAACGGGAATCTGGGCTTCCTTGGGAACCAGCGCTAAGGCTTCCCGTTCGGCAGCGATCTGCTCGGTGAAATCATAGTTTACATTGGAATAATTCAGCTCTGCCACGCTGACCACCTCCGTTTCCTCTGATGTCTCTGCTTCCTTGGATGAAACGTCTGTCCCGGACGGATCATCGGAAGCGTCGCCTTCATCGGCTGGCTCAGCTGCGGTGTCGCCTTCGCCGGACGGATCATCCGAAGCATCTGCATCGTCGGGTTCGTCTGCATTCTCTTCGTCTGCATTGCTTTTCGTTTCGCCGGAAGCGTTGTCTGCATCGGCGCTTTGCTGTTCGCTTTTGTCTGCATCCGAGCCGGCGGGGGTATTCCCGCATCCCGTAAAGCAGATGGCGGCTGTCAATGCCAGGGCGATCAGCGTCAACATTCGTTTTTTCATGCTCTCCCTCTCCTTTTTTCGTGAATGGTACGCGCAGAATTGTGCGTACAGGGCTTTGCTGCGGCCCGGACACAAAGCTTGTGCTGTACAAACGGGCCGGCAACAATTGAATTTGCAACAGCTTTATTATAGAATCATCCGCGCAAAAAGAGAAATACATAAAAGCTATCGAAGGATAAGCATAAGTTATAGATCGACGAATTCATCCGGGTATTGTGTAACGATTTTTGAAAATGCTGCTGGACTTTCGGCCGTATTTGCTTCATAATAAAGAGAACCGTTCCGTTCGCGGTAAGACGGCGGGACAGCGCGGGCGTTTGCGCGGACTGTGGCGGGCAAGAATTATAGCAGATATTTGGAAGAAAGAGGATGAGACAGATGAAAGTCAGATTGATTGAACCGGGGAACAGACCCTACAAACCCACGCCCTTGAATCATTTCGTCTATGACCGCTATATCCGCACTCCTTCGGTGGGCTTGAATACACTGGCGACCATTATCAAACAGCAAGTAGAGGATACCTTGATGTACAGCGAATCCATTGCGCGGCTGGTAGTGAACGACATTTTGGATGCCGATCTGATCCTCATTGGGATTTTTACCTTCAATGCGAGGCGTGGCTATGCGCTGGCGCGGTATTTTCAGAAGAACAGCAAGGCCGTAATTGTGCTGGGCGGGCTGCATGCTTCGATGAATTACCGGGAGGCCGTACATTACTGCGACTATGTACTGCTGGGAGAAGGCGATGAATCGGTTTTGGATCTGGTCCAGGCAGTTCGGCGCAGGGAAACACCGGACTTTTGCGGCGTTGCATACCTGCGGGACGGCAAGGTAATTTGCACCGGCAAACGGAAGCCTCCACAGCAGTTTGAGACGATTCGGGATCCAGATCTCGTCTATCGCTACCGCAAAATGGCGGGACATAATACGCTGTGGGGCCAGGTACATGCGTCCAGAGGCTGTCCGCACAGCTGTGATTACTGCGCCCTGGTTCGTCACTTTGGCAGACAGGTGCGCACAAGGCCGCCGGAAAATGTAGTCGAGGATATTCGGCGTACCATCGCGTTTCAAGAGCAGGGGCATCATCGTCTGTTAAAAGTGGTGTGGATTACCGATGACAATTTTTTTGCCGATCGGGATTGGGCGATGGCGGTGCTGCGCAAAATCATTGAAAGCGGAATTCGCTATCATTTTACCGTACAGGCTCGCTGGGAGGTAGGGCTTGACAATGAGATGCTTCGTTTATTGAAACGGGCGGGATTTGTAGAGCTTGCGCTGGGAATTGAATTTATTGACGATGATGCGTTTGTGCAGTATCATAAAAAAAGCAGCAAACAAGAGATCGTCGCAGCCATCCGCAACATTCAGCGTCATGGCCTTTCCGTGCGGGGGCTCTTCATTCTGGGCGCGGACAGTCATACTGTGGGTGTGGGAGCGCGTTTGGCGGACTTTGTGATTCGCAATAACATCAAGGGCGTGCTGATTCAGTGCATGTATTTTGTTCCGGGAACGCCGGTTTATGAAGCCAACCGCGGGCGTCTTTTACATCACCGCTGGGAGAAATACAACGGAAACGCCGTCCATTGGCCCAAATCAATGACGCCCTATGAGCTGCAGCTGGAAAATATTCAGGCAAGCAGGAGGATTTATTCGCTGCCCCGGCTGCTGCATGCCTTGTTTTTTGAGGATCGGCTGCATAAGCTGTTGTTTGTGGGGGAATATTTTTGGCATCTGAGCGTGCGGCAGGATCTCAAGCGGGAGCTGCCGTATTTGAGGCGGGTGAGTGAAGCGCATGAAATGAAAAAACTGACCAATAGAAATGGAGCAAAATATGGAAAAAGCAGAGAGAAGATTTGCAGTATTAATTGATGCGGACAACGTATCGCCGAAATATATCAAGTATATTATGGACGAGGTTTCCGACATGGGGATTGCGACCTATAAGCGGATTTACGGAGATTGGACGGATACAACCAAGCGGGGCTGGAAGGAGGTGATGCTGGAGTGGTCGATCAATCCGATTCAGCAGTACAGCTATACCTTTGGCAAGAATGCGACGGATTCGGCGATGATTATTGACGCGATGGATATCCTCTATTCCGGCAACGTCGAGGGATTTTGCCTGGTGTCGAGCGATTCCGATTTTACCAAGCTGGCACAGCGCCTGCGTGAGGATGGCATGTTCGTGCTGGGAATGGGAGAAAAAAAGACGCCGACGCCCTTTGTAAAAGCCTGCGATACCTTTAAGATCCTGGAGGTCATTGCTTCTGAGGAGATTACCAAGGAGCAGATCACAAGTCTGGAGGACATTGAAGGAGCCGTGGACAAGATTATCACCGAGAACAACAGCTTGGGCAAGCCGACGGGCATTGCCGAGGTCGGAAGCGTGCTGGCGAAGAAGTTTTCCGATTTTGATGTGCGCAATTTCGGATACTCCAAGCTGTCTACTTTTTTGGAGAGCCTTAAGGATTTTGAGGTTGCGAAAAAGGGGACAGCCTATTTTATCCAGGATGTCAAGACCGGCGTCACCCGCAAGGAGCTGGAGGATCTGATTACCCGCCAGGTGCAGGAGAACGGCGGCAAGATCGACAACATGAGCCAGATTTATGAGGAGCTCAAAAGGGTGCACCCGAATTTTCATATCAAACAGTACGGCTACAGCCGTTTTTCCAGCTTTATCCGTAGCTTTTCCAAATTTCGCATTGAGGAGAATGTGGTAAGGCTCAAATAAGAGAGATCCGACCAAAGCGCTCATCAGATGCGTTAGGCTGTTTGTCTGTGTAAGCCGCAGGCAGCCGCAGTTACGTGGATCACGGCGTGTACAGAACCGGATACAGAGACCAAGGTGAGGAAGAAAATGGCAAAAAAATATTATGCAGTAAGAAAGGGCATCACGCCAGGCATTTATTTGACCTGGGCGGACTGTAAGAAGAATATCGACGGGTTTTCCGGCGCCGAATATAAGGGGTTTGCAGCCATTGAGGAGGCGGAGGCGTTTATCGGCGGCGGAACGGTCAAAAACACGTCTGCCGCGGGGGAGACAGATTGTGGAGCCGGTGCGGGAACCATCAAGGCAGCCGGGCAGAAGGCAGACACCGCCCCCGTTCGGGCGGCAGAAGATACGGCCATCGCATACGTAGACGGCAGCTATCATGCGGCTACGAAGGAATATTCGTATGGAGCCGTCATTTTTTATCAGGGGAGGGAGGAGCATTTTTCAGAGAAATTCTCTGATTCCGAGCGGGCGAAAATGCGCAATGTGGCCGGGGAGATCGAAGGAAGCATGTGCGCCATGCGCTATTGCCTGGAGCATCAGATTGAACGTCTGGAGCTCTATTATGATTATGAGGGGATTGAAAAGTGGTGTACTGGGGCCTGGAAGGCGAACAAAGAGGGAACAATTGCCTATCGGGATTTTTACCGGCAGGCTTGTAAACGGTTGGAGGTTCGATTCTGCAAGGTAAAAGGACATTCCGGGGATACCTATAATGATCTGGCGGATTCTCTGGCGAAGCAGGCAGTGGGAATTTGAATCAAAGAAATAATGATAGAAATAATCGTAGCAACAATCATGACGCAGCCCAATCGAAAACGACCGTACTTGTGGGAGCGCCTGGCATCAGCCTGCCGGCCCACAGGTACGGTCATCGGTTCTGAACTCTTTTACTCAAAAATGCGGATATTTGACCGGGAAAGCGTTTCAATGACCTGAATCAACGTCTTAAAATCGGCCAGCAGCTCCTTGGAGCAGGCCTCGGCCTGCCGATAGATCTGCTGCAGCTTGTCGGTCTGGCCGGCGCGGACTGCGGCAATCATTTCCGTCCCGTAAGCGTGAAAGGTCTTGTGTTTGTCGCCGAGGCCGTTCCAGATCGCAGTCACCTCTGAATTTACGGGCAAAAAGGCATAATAAAAACGGCCAAAGCCACATTTGGTGCTGTCTGTCTGCAGTACCTCTAATTTTTGGTTTTGTGCGATGCGGTTTAACGTATGCAGCCAGCTCTGATGCGCCTGGATGGCGCTGTTTAAACAGTTGAGAATGATCTGGTTGTCCAGCATGTAAAAGGCGTCTCTGGCCATATTTCCCATGAGCTTGGCGGATTCGTCGAGATGCTTTTCGATCGTTTTGGCCGGATCTACCAATTCTGCAATGGAATGGCTGGAAATAGACAGAGAATCGGCATTTTCCTTTAAGCTCTGACATTGTCCGTTGACATACTGCATCTGGTGATCCAGCTCATTCATGGAACTGCTGATTTCTTCGCTGACAGCGGCCAGGGAGGAAACGGAATCGGTAATATGATCCATACCGGTGCGGTTCTTACCGGTAATTTCCCAAACATTTTGAATGTTTTCATTGATATGCTCTAACTCGGCGACGGTGGTGTCTACGCTGTCCGAGCTTTTGTTAGAGGCCTCCTGGATGCGGTCGATGAAGGTTCCCATGCGTCCGGTCAAAGCCTTTGTTCCGTCTGCAAGCTCGCGGATTTCTTCCGCGACAACGGCGAACCCGCGCCCTGCTTCTCCGGCACGGGCCGCTTCAATCGAAGCATTCAGCGCTAAGAGATTGGTTTGGGCAGAAATCGAGTTGATGGCGGCAATTGCTTCATTCATGTTCTGAATGATATCAATCAATCCGTAGATGTCTTCCTTCATTTCCTTGGCGGTGGAAATGGCGGTGGCAGACAGATCTGTGATGGAGGTCAGCGACTGCTCGCAATGGCGGATTTCCTCCATAATTTTTCCCGATTCATCGGATACTTCGATGATCGTTGCAGTCAGGCTTTCGTGTGCCTTCGACACTTCAGTGGCGATCTCTGCGGTTGATTCAACGGATTCCTGGATCGCTTCTGCGGATGCGGAAACCGAGGCGTTGATTTGTTCTACCTTTTCAACGTTTGTTTCCAGCGTTAAGTCCATTGCACTCATATGGATGACAGCGTCCATGGTCTTGGTAACGGCCTGTTCAAATTCTTTCCGCCCGTTCATCAGACGCTGGTGGATTTGATTTAGTTCTCTGTTGGACGGCTCGTAAGGCATATCAACGAGCCTGGAAATTGAGTCGATCGCAATGGCAGAAGCTTTCTTTTTTCGTATCATGATTCATCATCTCCATTTTCTTTTTCCGAGCATTCCTCACACAAGTAATTGATCTGCAAGTCATAGGAAAGCATGGGAACACCTAATTGCGACTGGATTTGTGCAGTAAAATCGTCCAGAAATACGTCGGATAATTTGCCGCAGCATTTGCAGACCAAATGATCGTGTCTGCGCAGCTTATCATAGCGGTCTGGATATCCTGCGACTGAGATTTTTCGGATCAAGCCCTGTCGGTACAGGTGGGCCAGATTATTGTAAACCGTAGCCGGAACGACGCTCTTATTGCTTTCCTTTAAATGATGATAGATCTGTTCCGCTGTCAAATGGCAATCGGAATGGTTGATTATTTCCAAAATATATTGAGCATTTTTTGTCATAAGGATCCTCTTAAAAGAGCATAAATTAGAATTATTCTAAATTCTAATTTATGCTCTTTGCTTTCATTTGTCAAGATAATGTGAAAAATTTGTATTTTAATATTACATTTTGTATTATTTTGCATTGGGAGTGCCCGCCATAGTAGAGCCTGACGGATTCCCTTGGGTTCCAGCTTTACGGCGTCTTGAAATTCCCAGGAGTAGCTTATTCTATCATCTCATAGAGCGAGGGCATCGCTCCGTTCTCTAATTTCGATGAATTTGCGACACCCTCATTTTTTATCTCGTGTTTTAATTCATACTTAGTCCAGCACTTGCATATCCTACAACGGTGTTGATCAATGATACTCCGCTTGCCGATGCTGAAAATACCAGCATCAGTCTAGTCTGAGTCGTTACCGGAATGTTGAGTCCGGTAAGTGAACCATTTAACAGTGTACCGATGGATACTGCGCCTGAAAGTGATGGCGTCAGGTTGATCAGTGTTCCGGCAATCGGAGAAAATACATTGTTCGGCGTAGTGGATTGATAAATCTGTGCTCTTATCGTAAGCGTAGAACCTATTAAAGAAAGACCTACCGTTGTGCTAAAGAATGCGCTGAATGAAGTAATGATACCAGCGCGTGGAACCTGGAATGCAAAGTTAGAAAGTGTTCCACTGGCATTTGTGATATCAATTGTTGTTC
>CAMULB010000055.1 GCA_947089585.1 uncultured Lachnospiraceae bacterium
CCGCAAAAAACAAGTAATCCTATGACTGATTTCACCGTAATCAATGGATTTGGTCAAATCATCCGTAAGCCCCGCCTCCCGTGTTTTCGTATAGAGCACGGCGTTGACAAGAAATTTCTGCCCCAGCCTGGTCTCTTCGGGAAATACTCCATGATTGCCAAAAACCTCCAGATGGTTGATCCGAATCTCATCCATTTGAAGCGATTTTTTATTTCTCTGAAATGCTGTGCTTCTGATTCCGTTCATCCCACATTCTCCATTTCCAAATTTTATCGTCTCACACACGACCCAAAATGGCCTCCGCCATCCGCACCGCGCGTACATTTTCCTGCACGTCGTGTACCCGCACAAAGGCGCATCCCTTCTGCACGGCCCACACGGTCGTCGCCAGCGTACCCTCAACCCGCTCTGTTACCGGCAGCTCCAGAGTCAGACCGATCACCGATTTGCGGGAGGCTCCAAGCAGCAGCGGATAGCCCAGCGCTTGAAATTGCTCCAACGCATTGAGCACCATCAGATTGTGCTCATACGTCTTGCCAAACCCCACACCCGGATCGAGCACGATTTTCTCTGAAGAAATCCCCGCCTGCTCTGCCAGGGCCAGACTTTGTGCGAGATCGTCTTTCATATCCCCGATCAAATCGTCATACACGGCCTGCTGCCGGTTGTGCATCAGACAGCAGCAGGCTCCGCTTTCGGCAATCAGAGCGGCCATCTGCGGATCGTATTTGAGCCCCCAGACCTCGTTGACCAAATCGGCCCCCGCCCGCAGTGCTTCCTTCGCCACCGCCGCCTTGTAGGTGTCGATGGACAGGGGAACGTCAAACTCTGCCCGCAGACGTTCCACGACGGGCGCGGTGCGCAGAATCTCCTCCTGCTCGGAAATCTGCACATGACCGGGCCTGGTCGATTCCCCGCCGATATCGAGAATGTCCGCTCCCTGCGCAACCATCTCCTGCGCCCGATACAGCGCCTGATCCAACGTATTGTACCGCCCGCCGTCCGAAAAGGAGTCCGGCGTCACATTGAGAATCCCCATCACATATGTGTGGTGTGTCGTGTCAAAGTCTTTGTTTCCGATCTTCATAGGCCCTCCTTGTTATGCAAATGCATAAATTCTGCTGTCTCATTTTACCATCGAAAAAAATTGCCGCTGCAAGCGGTCATCCGTCGCAAACGCACCGCGCACGGCAGTCGTCACGGTCTTGCTCCCAGGCTTTTTAACCCCCCGCATCGTCATGCACAAATGCTCGGCCTCCAGCATCACCATCACGCCGGACGCCAGAAGATGTTCCATCAGCGCATCGGCAATCTGCGCCGTCAGCTGTTCCTGAATCTGCGGACGCCTGGCAAACACCTCAACCGTGCGGGCCAGCTTACTTAAGCCGACCACTTTTCCCTGCGGAAGATACGCCACATGCGCTTTGCCATAAAAAGGCATCAAATGGTGCTCGCAGACTGAATAGAAGGAAATGTCCTTTTCCACCACCATCTGACTGCCGCAGGCAGGAAACGTCTTTTCCAGATATGTCCTTGGCGTCTCGTCCAGCCCGCCGAAAAGCTCCTCATACATACGGGCAATCCGCTCCGGCGTCTGCCGCAGCCCCTCGCGGCAGACGTCCTCGCCGATTCCTTCCAGCAGCAGACGCACCGCCTGTTCGATCTTCTCTCGATTTACCATTGCTTCCTCTCTTTTCTCTCTCACTGAATCCAAATCATCCGTTTTTACCACAAGCTGAACACAGCTGCATCGCTATGCTTCCCGCTGCCGGTCTGACGCAGCCTCCGCTGTCATCGCCTCCTTCGCGGCCGCCAGCCAGGAAAGGGAACCAAAGGCCAGCACCAGACCGTCTGTGCACCGCGCCTCCTCTGCCGCCGCCTGTACGGCCTGCAAAATACTGGCCATATATTGTACTCGTGGATGCAGCGCCTGAGCCGCTTTGCACAGCTCCTCTCCCGGCAGCGCACGGGGATTGTCGGGCGTCACGGTATAGACACTGCTGGCCAGGGGCAGCATCCCTTGAAGCATCGCCTGATGCTCCTTGTCCGCAAGCACGCCAATGATATAGATGATCTTACGGTTTGTAGCATACAGCTCCAATGTCCGCCGCAGCTGCCTGGCCGCCGCCTCATTGTGCGCTCCGTCGAGAATCATCAAGGGCTTGTGCGACACAATCTCAAATCGGCCTGGCCATCGAACCTGTGCCAGGCCCCGGCGAAGCTGTGCTTCGTCAATGCAATACCCCAGCTCGTTCAGACAGCGCACGCACAAAAGCGCGCAAATCGCATTCTCAGGCTGGCAGGCGCCAATCAGCGAAAGCGCTAAATCCTGGTACTCCCCCCAGTCAAAGTGCAGAAAACCGGACGATTCCCACCGCATATGCTCTGGCTCCTGCCCCTGCGCATGATACAGCTTTGCCCCAAGCTGCGCGCACCGTTCGGACAGTACCGCAAAGACCGCCGGCTCCTGGATCGCAGTAACCACCGGGCACCCCTGCTTGACGATCCCGGCTTTTTCCGCGGCAATCTGCTCGACGGTATCGCCTAAATAGGCCATGTGATCCCGGCTGATGGCCGTAAAAATACTGCAAAGCGGCTGTTTGATCACATTGGTAGCGTCCTCGCGTCCGCCCAGGCCTGTCTCCAGCAGCACCAGCTGACACTTCTGCTGATAAAACCACAAAAAGGCCGCCGCCGTCTCGATCTCAAATAATGTAGGAGCCGGCTGCCCTTTTTGCTCCATCCTTCTTACGGCTGCAGACACCAAATCCAGGAGCCTGGCACGTTCCGGCCGGGAAATCGGACGCTGATTGACACGATAAATTTCCTCCGGAAAAAATACGGCCGGCGAACTGTAACGTCCCACCCGAAGCCCCGCCGCGGTCAAAATGGATTCCAGCATCGCTCCGACAGAGCCTTTTCCGTTCGTCCCGGCAATGTGAAGAATCGAAAGCTGCTCCTGCACATTCCCCAGCTCCTCCATCAGATTGCGTATATTGGCCAGGCCCAGCACCCAGCCCCGCGCTTTTGCTTGTTCTAAAACTGCCTCTTGTTTCTCTTGCTCCTGCATGATTTCACTCCTGAAAAATTGACTAATTTTTTGAGAAATTCTTAAAATTTCCTAGCGAAAACATAAATTTTGGCCGTTGGCCGTTGACTTTTGATTGATGTTCGTCTAATCTATCCTAAGTAACACTATCCATTCATATTCCGTTCACAATTCATTCACATTTTACACGGATACCATTACTATAATAAAGGATGATGAACATATGTACAACCGTATTTCACAAAAAATTAAAAATTTCTTTTCTCAGCGAAAAGACACACATAAGAAAAAGGAAAAGAAGCACTGGATCCAGCCGGAAAAAAAGGAACAGCTGATCCAGTTTTTGAACCGCTATTCTTTGATCTTTCATATGCTTTTGGCCTGCAGCGTTTGCTTTTTCATTGAATGGGTATCCCGTCATTCCTTTCAGGCGGCTTTTCTCTTTGTATTTGACCGCGGACTGGTATACCTGTACAACTCGCTGCTGGTCTTTGCCTCTCTGATGCTGGTCTATCTCTTCCGCCGGCGTGCGCTGATGCGAACCGTTATCAGTGTGCTGTGGCTGTTTTTGGGCATTATCAACGGCTGTATCCTGCTCAAGCGGGTGACGCCCTTTAGCTACACCGATCTGAAAATGATCAACGACCTTTTGACCATGCAGAGCAATTATTTTAACAAAACAGAAGAGATTCTTGTCATTGTCGGTGTTTCCTCTGTCGTGGCTCTCTTAGTCCTTCTTTGGATCAAAGGCCCTAAATTTCAGGGAAAGCCGCACCGTTTTTTAAGCACCCTCTCCATTGGCGCTTTTGTACTATTCATTCCGATGGTCACGGACGCAGCAGTCAACACAAAAATTCTGGCCAGCTATTTTGAAAATATCGCCCAGGGTTATTCCGATTATGGCTTTATTTACAGCTTCTCCGCCAGCGTCGTAGACCGGGGCATGCATCAGCCCGATTCTTACAGCGCCGAGACGGTGGCAGCGGCTCAAGCCTCCGTCAAAAAAGAAGAGACAAACACAGATAAAGAGATGCCAAACATCATCTGCGTACTGCTGGAATCGTTTGTCGATCCTTATGAGTTCAATTTCCTGGAATACAATCGGGATCCCGCGCCCAACTTCCACCGGCTGCAGGAGCAATATACAAGCGGACATCTGCAGGTACCGGTCGTCGGCGCCGGCACGGCCAATACGGAGTTTGAAATCTTAACCGGCATGGGCATGCAGTTTTTCGGACTTGGCGAATATCCGTACAAGACGATCTTAAAAAGCAACACCTGCGAGAGCATTGCCGGCAACCTGGGAAAATTAGGCTATGGCACCCATGTAGTACATAACAACGGCGGCAATTTCTACAGCCGCGCCAATGCATTTTCCCAGATGGGCTTTGATACCTTTACCAGCAAGGAAATGATCAACATTCAGGAATACACCCCTTTGGGCACTTGGCCTACCGACCACTGCCTGATTGACGAGGTGGAAAAAACGCTTGATTTAACGCCAAATCAGCCGGATTTCACCTACGCGATCACGGTGCAGGGCCATGGCGCCTATCCGACTGAGCGTGTGCTTGAGAATCCTGCGATTACCGTCAGCGGCGCCGCGACACAGGAAGAAAATTATGCCTGGGAATACTACATGAACCAGCTTCATGAGGTAGACAAATTCATCGGCGATCTGATCGACATGCTCTCTGTACGGGATGAAAAGACGATGGTCGTATTTTTCGGCGACCACCTTCCCACCATGGGACTGACCGAGGAACAGATGGCGACCGGCAGCTTATTCCAGACCAAGTACATCAGCTGGAACAATTTCGGCCTCGCCAACAGCACCCAGGACTTGACCTCCTATCAGCTGCTTTCCTATATGCTTGACCAGGCCGACATCCATGAGGGCACCATGGTCAGCCTCCATCAGGCCAACAACTATCTGGCGTCTGAACGCTACGATCAGACCATGGAGCTGCTGCAATACGATATCTTATATGGAAAACGCTATGCTTACAATCAGCAGGATCTGTATCCCGCCTCCGACCTGGTAATGGGAACGGCAGATATTTCTCTCACTACGCTGACCCCGAACGGGGAATCGCTCTATGTAGACGGTGCAAATTTTACGCCCTGGAGCCGCGTCTTTGTCAACGGCCAGAAGGTGTCCACCACCTTTATCAGCTCCTGTCGGCTGCAGATTGATATGGACAGCATCCCGGAGGGAGACAGCTCGATTGTCGTCAACCAGATGGGTTCCAGCGATACCATATTCCGCAGCTCCAATGAGCAGCCCTACCATCGGGTGATCACGGAGAATGTTTCAAATTAAAGCATCAAAAAAAGAACAGATCCCAGGCAACACCTGGATCTGTTCTTTTTTGTCTGTAAAACGCCTTGAACCAATCTGCCGCCGGGCAGCGCGCAGACAAAATCTCTTGATCTCACGAAAAATGCGACTGTCTACACGCTGTTTTCCGTCAACGACTGCATTACGATTTCTGTCACCGCCTGCTCGTTTTCCCTGGATGGCATCTGATCTTCAGCAGCCGCTTTGTCTTCCGCTTCTGTGCCCTTCGTCCACTTGGCATCATTGGGAAAATCCGTCGGCTCGGAAATCTTTAAGCTCATCGTAGTTACCATGCCGCCAATCTTGAGCTTTGTCACCAGAATTCTCGTTCCGTCTGGCTTCACCAGAATCTCTGTCTCAGATTTCGATTCCTCTTTTACGTCTCTGACAGAACCGGCGGCAGGCTCCCCGCTGGCGGCGGGACACTCCTCTTCGTTCCTGCATCCGGCCTTCCAGGAGTCCTTTATCTCTTCCTCCTGTTCCCATCCATACAGCACCAGCCGCTGTCTCACGCCCTTTGCCGCTTCCTGCTCCATGCGCTGCTGTAATTCCTTTCCGCAGCAGCTTACAGACGCCGTGTTATGCTCCGTGCACCTTTCCGCAAGCGCATGCGGATCCGCCCGGCTGACCACCGCGCGTCTTTTTCCTGAATTTAAGGTGTTGTTTGTGTTATGGCTTACTGCCGTAATCCCGCTCATGCTGCCATTCCCTCCTTGTCTGACTCTGCCGGCTGCAGCTTCTGCCCTCTGAATGGATCGTTGCTTTCCTTTATATATATCGGTCGGGAATGACGTTTCCTGAAAAAAATTTTCAAATACGCTCTAGTGCTGTTCCAAAAACGGCTTTCTGCCTGAAAATTCGATCGGGCCAGTGCTTCGCCTTTGCGAGACGATACAACGCCTGAACCATGCTGGAAAAATGCCATCATAACGCACGCTGTTGGGCTTTACGGGCAGCCCCCTACTCCTTTACACCTTCTTCACGCCCTTCGCATCCCGGCCCCCGATCCGCAGCCGGTGCAGCGCGATCTCCTTTTCCTGAAGCTTTACCGTCCGTTCTTCTTTTTCTCCCAGCAGATAAACCTCTTCCACCGCGTCACCGTCCGCAAGCTTGATGCCGCGCACACCCACGGCGCCTTTTTTCTTCTCTGGAATCTCCGCCAGCGGGAAGCGCAGAAACATTCCTTTTTGTGTCCGCAGCACTACCGTTTCCTTCTCCTCGGTCCGGACAACCGCAATCAGGCCGTCTCCTTGATTCAGCTTTGTCGCCGCTGTCGTCCGCTTGGAGACGTCAAACTCGCCGCCATCCACCAGCTTGAGCATCCCGCCGCTGGCAGCAAAGAGCAGCTTCCTTCCTTTGAGCGCCTCCACACTGTCCATAAACAGCATCTGTTCCTCGCTGCTGTTGTAATTGCTGATATTGTCCAACGGATTGCCCTTATCGCGGAACTTGCCGAACGGCAAATCCCTGACTTTGACCAGATGCTGCTGCCCGCGATCGGTAAAAATACAGAGCCGGTCGGTACTCTGACAGTGAATCTGGTATTTGCTCTCCGCGTCCGCCGCCTCCCGGTTGCGCTCGTAGGTGGGCACATCGACGGCTTTGGCATAGCCGAAGCGGTCGGTCAGCACAACCACTGCGATCTCCTCCTGCTGCTTTTCCTCATAGACAGCCTCGGCCGCGTTCTCAATCACAGTTCGCCTCTCCCAGCCGTATTCCTTGCGGAATTGATCCAGTTGGCGGATAATGACCTTGGCCATTGCGCTCTTACTGCCGAGAATCTCCTCGTATTCCGCAATGCGCTTTAAGGTCTCCTCATGCTCTTTCATCAGCGCTTCGATTTCCAGTCCGATCAGCTTATAGAGACGCATCTCTAAAATAGCGGCTGCCTGACGCTCACTAAAACGCAGCTTGGCGGCTGTTTTTTCAGACTGCTTTGTCTTGAACCGGATTCCTGCGGTCTCTCCAGACACCAGACATGCTTTGGCCTGTTTGATGTTCTTGCTGCCGCGCAAAATCTCGATGATCAGGTCAATCACGTCACATGCTTTGATCAGACCCTCCTGAATCTCCTTTTTCTCCAGCTCCTTGGCCAACAGCGTCCGGTATTTGCGGGTGGCAAGCTCGTACTGAAAATTGACATGGTGGCGGATGATCGGCACAATCCCCATCGTCTCAGGCCGGCCGTCGGCCACCGCCAGCATATTGACACCGAATGTATCCTCCAAACGCGTCTTTTTGTACAGCATATTGCAGAGATTCTGCGTATCGCAGCCTTTTCTTAGCTCCAGCACAATGCGGATGCCCTCCTTTGAGGACTGATTGGAAATATCAACAATATCGGTTGTCTTTTTGCTTTCCACCAGCGCATAAACGTCATTCAAAAATTTGCCGATGTTGGCGCCAATCATCGGATAAGGAATCTCAGTGATCACCAGACGTTCCTTGCCGCCCTTTGCCTTTTCCACCTCCACCTTGCCCCGCACCTTGATCTTACCCACACCGCTTTCATAGATCGCCAAAAGATCATCCTTGTTGACGACAATCCCCCCGGTGGGAAAGTCCGGTCCCTGAATGTAGTGCAAAAGCTCCTCGGTCGTGATATCAGGATTCTTCATATAAGCCTTGACTCCTTCGATCACCTCGCTCAAATTATGCGGCGGAATGCTGGTCGCCATGCCGACGGCAATGCCCTCTGCCCCGTTGATCAACAGATTGGGCACCCGCACCGGCAGCACGGCAGGCTCTTTTTCTGTCTCGTCAAAATTGGGGACAAAATCGACTACATCCTTGTCTAAGTCAGCCAAATAAGCCTCCTGCGTAATCTTTTTCAGGCGTGCTTCAGTGTAACGCATCGCCGCCGCTCCGTCTCCCTCAATTGAGCCGAAGTTGCCGTGGCCGTCCACCAGCGGCAGTCCCTTTTTGAATTCCTGTGCCATCACCACCAGGGCATCGTAGATCGAGCTGTCGCCATGGGGATGATATTTACCCATTGTATCACCGACGATACGGGCACATTTTCGATACGGCTTATCATAACGAATGCCAAGCTCGTACATGTCGTAGAGCGTTCTTCTCTGCACCGGCTTTAAGCCGTCCCGCACATCCGGCAGCGCACGGGCAATGATTACGCTCATGGCATAATTGATGTAGGATTTCTGCATGATCTCCGAATATTCGGTGCGGATAATTCCTTCCTTCTGTTCCATTTTCTTCCTCTTTCTATTCTATGGCCCGTCTCTCAACAGACAGGACACATGAAGCTCTGCCTCAATCGCATTTTCATAGATCATACGATACGCCTGACTCTGCTTCGCTCGCATTTTCACAGATCATACAATACGTCTGCTCCGCTCGTCATTTTCATAGGTCATACTACACGTCCAACTCCGCCTCGGTGGCATTTTCATAGATATACTGGCGTCTGGGGGGCACCTCGGTCCCCATCAGCATCTCCGTCACATCAGAGGCCATGCGCGCATCCTCGATCTCGACCTTTTTCAAAATCCGCGTGCTGGGATCCAGCGTCGTCTCCCACAGCTGCTGCGCATCCATCTCGCCCAGGCCCTTGTAACGCTGTAAGGTAAAGGAGCCTTTGTGCGTCTTGCGGTAGCGTTCGAGCGCAAGGTCGTCATAGAGATATTCTTCCTCCCCCCGAACGGGAATCGCCTTGTAGAGCGGCGGCATGGCTATGTAAATATGGCCCTGATAGATCAGCTCCGGCATAAAGCGGTAAAACAGCGTTAAGAGCAGCGTGGAAATATGCGCGCCGTCCACATCCGCATCGGCCATAATGATTATCTTATCATATCGAAGCCTGGCAATATCAAAATCGTTGCCGTACCCCTCGGAAAAGCCGCAGCCAAACGCATTGATCATCGTCTTGATCTCCGCATTGGCTAATACCTTGTCAATGCTGGCTTTCTCGACGTTGAGTATTTTGCCCCGAATCGGTAAAATCGCCTGAAAATTACGATCTCGCGCCGTCTTGGCTGATCCGCCCGCCGAATCTCCTTCGACGATAAAAATCTCGCAGACGGACGCATCCCGGCTCTCGCAGTTGGCCAGCTTGCCGTTGGAGTCAAAGGAAAATTTCTGCTTGGATAAAAGGTTCGTCTTGGCCCGCTCCTCGCTCTTGCGGATCTTGGCCGCTTTTTCCGCACAGGAAATGACCTTCTTAAGCGTCTCCAAATTCTTGTCAAAATAGAGCTGAATCTCCTCGCCCGTCACCTTTCCGGTCACGCGGGCGGCATCCTGATTGTCCAGCTTGGTCTTGGTCTGCCCCTCAAAACGCGGCTCCGGGTGCTTTAAGGAGATCACGGCCGTCATGCCGGAGCGAACATCGGTACCGGTAAAATTGGCGTCCTTTTCCTTTAAAATTCCCAGCTCACGGGCATAATTGTTGATCACAGTCGTAAACATCGTCTTAAAGCCGGTCAGATGCGTACCGCCCTCGGCGTTGTATATGTTATTGCAAAATCCGAGCACATTTTCATGAAATTCACTGATATACTGAAATGCGGCTTCTACGGTGATCCCTTCGCTCTCGCCCTTGAAATAAATTACATCCGTCACACCTTCGCTCTTGCGGTTCAAGTCCTTGACATAACCGATGATGCCGTCCGGCTCCTGAAATTCAATATGCTCTGTCTCCTCCCTCCGCTTGTCCTCATAGACGATCATCAGCTCCGGGTTGAGATAAGCCGTCTCATGCAGACGGCTCTTGACCTCGTCCTCCTTGAATCTTGTTTTTTCAAAAATCTCCGGGTCAGGCAAAAAATTGATGCGTGATCCGGTCTTTTTCGTCCTGCCCAGCTTCGGCAGCAGTCCCCGCTCCAATTCCAGCACCGGAATTCCCCGTTCATAGCGGTCATGATGCACATAGCCGTCCTGGCTGACTTGAAGGTCGAGGTAGGTAGATAACGCGTTCACGACCGAGGAGCCCACCCCATGAAGGCCGCCGCTGGTCTTATAGGCTCCCTCCTCAAATTTGCCTCCGGCATGAAGCGTCGTAAATACCAGCCGCGCTGCCGAAATGCCTTTTTCATGCATCCCGACGGGAATGCCCCTGCCGTTGTCCTCCACCGTGCAGGAGCCGTCCGCCTCCAGCGTCACCCAGATGGTATCGCAGAACCCCGCCAGATGCTCGTCGACCGAATTGTCTACGATCTCATAGATCAGATGATTCAAGCCCTTGCGGGAAACGCTTCCAATGTACATCCCCGGCCGTTTGCGCACTGCCTCTAAGCCCTCCAAAACCGAGATACTGCTGGCGTCATAGGTCTGTTTCTTTGCCATGGTTGTCTTTCCTTTCCTTACAATCTGCGCAGCCGCTTTCATCAGACATACGGCTGTCAATCTGCGTTTCATCCAGCACATAGGTTCTATCATACTACAAAATCTCTGGAATTACAAGCTGACTTTTGGACAAGCAAAAAAGCTTTGAATCTCCTGCTCCCTCTCATCCTCTTGATGTAAGAAACAAAAAATCCAAAGCCAGCTTCCTGCCCGCTTTCAATCACACACGCGACATTGACACAGAATCCCGCGCAAAGCTACGCGCGTATTCCACGCTGACACATACGCATCCAAAAAAGCCTGCGGCACAAAAGATTTGCCGCTTACCGCTTCGCTTTCTCCAAAAAACGCATCTTGTCATCTTCCTTCATCGCTACCAGACCACCCTTCGCTGTATTCTGCAGCTTGTAGCATTTCTGACAATAGGAACCGAACTGAATGGGTTCTCCGCAGGATACACAATGAAGACTCTGAATCTTCTCCGGCCGTTCCTTATATTCAATACGCCCTTCCTTAATCCAGCCCTTGACCTTGCGCAAAGGAAGATTAAATTCCTCCGCCACCTGATATTCGGTCACATCACGGCTTCTGATAAAATCCTTCACCCGATTAAACAGCTCATTCTCCTCGCATCCAGGACAAATCTCTTCCTCAAAATCCATAGGCATTGGGCGATGGCATATGTTACAGTACTTAATATTCTCAAACAAATGAAGATTTCCCATGCATAGGACTCCTTTCTTATCAACTCACCTGCGTCCTCCTTCGCCAGTCGCATCCTTCGGCTGGCGCTGCGCTCCCAAGAATGTTCGTAAAAAAATAATTTTATCCATATTTATATTTCGGATATCTCTTCCCATCTCTTAACACTGAAAATGAAAAAAATAAGGCAAATTCTGGTACATTTTCATCCGCTTCCGCTCATATGCCGCTGTGCATGGAGCATCAAAGCATAAGCTTTCCCGTCTTGTACGGTCACAATACATCCTCACATTCAATCCACATTCGATAATAATCGAGCAATTCACCGCGCTCTCCCGTGCCAGAGGTTAAATATTGCGCAATGACGGCCTGACTTTTTCTCCCCTGCTCCCACAGCAGCCGGCGCCGGCCGCTCAAGTTATTTTTCCGTTCGTCCCGATTGTCGGCGATCAAAAGATCCTCCACATAATCACGTTTGTTGGACCGCCAAAGCAGCTTCTCATCCGCGGGCGGCTCCTCGCACGCCTCATAACCAATCCCGTACTGATAATCAAAGTCATCCCCCTCCGCAAACACCAGCGCAAAAGAACCTGGCTTTTCAATCAGACGCTTCCAATGCGCTTCTTTCTCCTCACAAAACGACGTAACCGCGAAAAAGACCGGCTCGGATGTACCAAACGGGTGCTCTCTTAACCGCTGCAGCTCGGACAAGGCTTGCAGCTGCATCTGAATTCGGTCAGCCTGCTGCTTTAACTGCTGCTGCTTGACCAAAAGCCGCCCGCCGGCCGCCTGAAGCAGATCCTTTTGCATTCCTATCGGGGAATGCAGCATCTGACGAAGCTCCTTCATCGGAATATCAATGCTGCGGTAAAAAGAAATATTGCTCAAATCCATCGCTTCTGCAAGAGTAAATTCCCGATAGCCGTTCCGTGTATTGCGGAGGGGCGCAATCAGCCCCTCTTGATCCCAGTAACGGATCGTCGCTTTGGGAAGATCCAGCAGAGCAGAAATCTCCTTAATGCTGTAACGCTTTTGCTTCTCCATCTCTGCCCCCTTTTACGGTAACAATACATTCAAATCACGTTTTGATCTCGTATTCTCCTATTATACCATTTTCCTCTTGACATTCAAGCCACTTTCACGTTTATACTAAAAAACAGCAAGACAAAAGGAGTTCAATCGCAAATGAAAAAAGAATTTTGCCGGTACATCGTTCCGGCCATGTTTTCCTTCATCTTAACCGGAATCTATTCCATCGTAGACGGCATTTTTGTCGGTCATGCCATGGGCGACGACGGATTGGCCGCGATCAACATCGTCTGGCCGCTCGCCTCGCTGATCATTTCTCTCGGCACCGGCATCGGCGTTGGCTCTTCCGTCATCGTCTCGCTCAACCGGGGCGCAGGCAAGCCGAAAGCCGCCGATGATGCGGAAGGCAACGCGTTCTTCTTAATGGGCGCGGGTACGCTGTGTCTGGTTCTGCTTTTGCAGCTTTGCCACCCCGTTCTGTTGCAAATCATGGGTGCGAAGGAGCTGATTTTTACCTACTGTCACGAATATCTGCAAATACTTCTGGCCGGAGCGCTGGCCCAGGTCTGCGCCAGCGCCATGCTGCCCTTAATCCGCAACCGAGGCGCTTCCATCTACGCAATGGTCTCCATGGCCACCGGCTGCCTGCTCAATATCTTTTTAGATTGGGCCTTCGTATTTAAACTTTCCTTCGGCATCCGCGGCGCTGCTTTCGCGACCGTCTGCGGCCAGGTGCTGACGCTGATTTTGTGCCTGTGCTTTTTCCTGCGCAGACCCAACCGCGGCTTCCTGCACCATTTAAAGCCGCAGCCCAGATTCATTGCTTCTATATTAAAGGTAGGCGTCTCGCCCTTCGGCCTGACCTACCTGCCCTCGGTCACAATTATTTTTATGAATCTGCAGACCTTGAAATACGGCGGCACGGCAGCCGTCAGCGCTTATGCCGTTCTGGCCTATGTTCTGTCCTTTATGGAGCTTTTAATTCAGGGCATCAGCGACGGCAGCCAGCCTCTGTTAAGCTTGAGCAAGGGCGCGAAGGATTTACACAAGCTGCACACCTATCGTCTGTGGACCTTTTTGCTGGCTCTGTTTTTCGGCGCTTTAAGCGGCATTCTGGTGGTGCTTTTCAAGCATCAGATTCCCGCTTGGTTTGGCGCGTCGCAACAGGCCGGTACATACATCCTCGACTGCTCGCCCGCCTTTGGCATAGCGCTGTTTCTGTATGGTTTTTCCAAGCCCGCCGTCTCCTATTTCTACGCAGTAAATCAGACCGTGCCCTCCGCTCTGATGGTTTACGGCGAGGTCGCGCTGACGATTGGCTTCATTTATCTGCTGCCGCTGTTTTGGGGCCTGACCGGAATCTGGTATACCATGCCCCTGGTGCAGCTTTGCATCTCGCTGACCGGACTGTATTTCCTGCGCAAAACCTCCGGCGCATAACAGCAGTGCCCAACGTATAGACAATGCCGGAAGTCGCCCGCATCATACGGACGCCTTCCGGCATATCTCACCACTCTCGTATTTTCCCGCTGCGTGCTGCAGTGAGCCTGTTTCGCTCTGAAGCAGGCCATATTTTTCACTGCAAAATCTTTTTTAACTCGTTCATAAATGTATTGACATCCTTGAATTCCCGGTACACCGAGGCGAATCGAACGTAGGCCACGGCTTCTAAATCCTTGAGCTTATCCATCACCAGTTCGCCGATGACGGTGCTCGCGATCTCCTTCTCCTCCCGGTTGAAAATCGCCGTCTCCACCGCGTCCACCAGCTGATTGACCTCGTTGACTGAGATCGGCCGTTTGTGACAGGCCCGCAGTACCCCGGCCTCAATTTTCGAGCGGTCGTACTGTTCCCGGTTGTTGTCCTTTTTAATCACAATCAAAGGAATCGTCTCTACCTTCTCATAAGTCGTAAAACGCTTATTGCATTCATCGCACATCCTTCTGCGCCGAATGGAGCTGTTGTCATCCGCCGGCCTCGAATCAATGACTCTGGTATTATCGTTGCCGCAAAAAGGACATTTCATATGTAAAATCCTCCTCTTTTGGATATTATATCGGCATTTTTATGCAGATATAAACCATATGGGCCGTTCCCTACAGCTTCTTCTTTTCTTCTTCCTTAACCTCCACCAAAATGATATCCGGCCCGATTTTTACGATGTTGCACCAGGGAATGATATACTCAAAATCCCGTCCGAACATCCCCCACATCTTGCAGGGGCCCGGAATAATCAGCGCACGGATGCAGCCGGTGCATTCATCAATATCCACGTCCATCACATAACCGATGCATTTGCAGGTACATACGTTGATAACTTCCTTCTCTCTTAGCTCACAGATTCGCATATAGAAACCTCCCGTTTATGATATGCAAAAACGGAGGCGAAAATACCTGCGAAAACGCATTTTATACATTGAAGCGGAACAAAATGACATCCCCGTCTTTTACCACATAATCCTTGCCTTCCAAACCGACAATCCCCTTTTCCTTCGCCGCCGCAAGGCTGCCGCAGTCCAGCAGATCCTGATAATTGACTACCTCCGCCCGGATAAAGCCCCGTTCAAAATCCGAGTGAATCTTACCGGCGGCCTGAGGCGCGCGGGTGCCCTCCCGAATCGTCCACGCCCTTGTCTCATCCTCGCCTGAGGTCAAATAGCTGATCAGCCCCAACAGACGATAGCTGGCCTGAATCAGCTTATCCAGACCGGACTGTGCCAGCCCCAGCTCCTCCAAAAACATGGCCTTTTCGTCCTCCTCCAGCTCGGCAATCTCCTGCTCAATCTGAGCGCAGATGACAAACACCTCACTGTTCTCCTTCTGCGCCAGCTCACGCACTGCCGCCACATGCGCATTGCCCGCTCCGTCATCCGCCAAATGCTCCTCGGACACATTGGCCGCATAGATCACTGGCTTGGCGGTCAGCAGCTGGAAGGATGCAAACAGAAGCTTTAAGTCCTCA
>CAMULB010000056.1 GCA_947089585.1 uncultured Lachnospiraceae bacterium
CGAGCTCTTGCCGACGTTGGGGGTTCCGGCCAGCGCCACCACCGGACGGTTGCGCCCGCCCTTCGACCGGCAAAAAAAGTCCTGCCCCTGTTTGGGCTTACTGCCTTCCTCCTTCACCTCAATCAAACGGCTGTATGCTCTGCGGAGGGCCACCACCTTGCCGCGAATCAAAAAAGCCCTGGGGTCTCCCGCAGGGCTCGACGCCACACAGACCACCCTTGTCTGCGGCACCAGTCCTAATTCCATCAGCCTGGCTCTTGCATCCTCGGCCAGCAGCAACTTTTCCACCAAAGCGCCCTGTCCAGGCTGCAGCTGGTGCAGACGGATGTGGTTCTCACCTGTCTCAGCCCCTCCTGGGCAAATATGATCTTCTCCTGCGCAAGCCCCCATTGGGCAGATGTGATCCTCTCCCGCGCAGGCCCCCATTGGGCAAACATGATTCTCTCCCGCGCAAGCCCCCATTGGGTAAACATGATCTTCTCCTGCACATGGCGCATCAAAACAGCTCTCTTTTTTCATAAAAACGGACATCCTTTGCCCTCTTTTGTACTCTCAAAGAGCACAATTCGGGAAACCTTCGTATTTCCATTTTATGAAAAAAACACCGTCCGGTTCCTGTCCGCCGTCAATTGACATCATTTTTTACTGATAGCGTTCAATCAAGCCGCAGGTCTTAAGCCAATCCCGCCGCTGCTTATAATCTGGCAGAATGCCCTCTACCAGCGACCAGAAGGCTGCCGAGTGGTTCATCTGCTGCAAATGACACAATTCATGTACGACTACATAATCAAGAATCTCAGGCGGCGCCATCACCAGACGCCAGTTAAAGTTCAAATTCCGTTTGCTGCTGCAGCTCCCCCAGCGGCTTTTCACGTTTTTGATCCGAACAGCGCCAATCGTCTCTCCCAGCTGCCGGCGATACTGCTCCACCCGGTCTGTGAGAACCTGCTTCGCCCGATTCTCATACCAATTTTTTACAGCTTCCTCGATCACGGATGTCTCGGTTCTCGCTGTCAGCACCACCAGCTTGTTTCCTTCTGCCATCACGCCTGGTCTCGCATAGGAACGATAGCGGCGAATTTCCAACGTATACTCCTTTCCCAGATAGGGAAAAGAGGCTCCTGCTTCATAAGCTACTGATCTTGTCCTCATCTTCCTGTTCACACATCTCTTCCTTGACAATTTCTTCTAAGATTGAAGTACAGTGGGGGCATCTGCTGGCGTCAATGGCAATCTCGCTCTTACAGTAAGGGCAGGTCTTTACGGTCGGCGCCGGCGCTTCCTCCTCCTGCTTCTTGATCAGCCGATTGCTGATTGCATTGATGGATTTTACCAGGCAAAAAATCACCAGCGCCGTAATCAGAAAGTTAATCACCGCCGTGATAAAATTTCCGTACATTAAAATGGGGGCCGACTCACCGCTTCCCAGCTGCACCGTCAGATTGGAAAAATCCGTCCCGCCGAAAATACCCAACAGCGGCGTCAGGACATCCTGGTTGAGCGATGTAACGATTGCGGTAAACGCTCCGCCGACAATCACACCGACTGCCATATCCATCACATTTCCGCGCATGATAAACTTCTTAAATTCGCTGATAAACCCCTTTCCTTTTCCCATCCCATATTCCTCCGTCTCTTTTGTCGATTATTGTCAGAATATCATAAATGACCTGCCAAAGCAAGAAAAAACTGTGCTACCGCCAGAAACCAGTGTCACCTCTATGCCCCTGGCTTTACCAGCGTACACGAAAATGCAACGGCGTGATTCGTGCGCAAGCCAGCGTACACGAAAATGCAACGGCGTGATTCGTGCGAGGGCGCGGCGAAGCGGCAGATTGGTACTTGCCATCCCCTACGTTTTATGTTATTCTAAATTTATCTTATCAAAATTTACCTGTGAAAACGATTCTCCTTGCCGCCGGGTAAGGAATGAAACGTCATATTTTCTGTCATTAGGCCCTTGAAGACAGAGAATATGGCGTTTTTTTGTCCGTCGTTTCCATTGCTTGAAAGGAGCAGATCATTTTGAACCAAACCTCTCATCGGTATTCTTTTGCACGTTATGTTTTTTTCAGTGTCCTTGGTACGCTGGGCGTCTCCTGTTACATTCTGGCAGATACGTTTTTTGTTTCTCATGCCCTGGCTGCAGCCGGTCTGACAGCGCTCAACCTGGCCATTCCCGTTTACAATTTTATCCACGGCAGCGGACTGATGCTTGGGATGGGAGGGGCGACAAAATTTTCCATCTGCAAGGGACAAAAGGATCAAAAGCGCATGGACGATGTTTTTTCTGTGACGGTATGGCTGGCGTTGTTTGGTTCTGCGGTATTTTTTGTGGCAGGACTGTTTTTTTCAAAGCCTTTGGCGCTGCTTTTGGGCGCAGACTCGGAAACGCTAACTATGACCACAACATACTTGAGGTTTTTGCTGCTGTTCGCCCCGTGCTTCATTTTTAATGATGTACTATTATGCTTTGTGCGCAATGACCATGCTCCGAAGCAATCCATGGCCGCAATGCTGATCGGGAGCTTTGCCAACATTTTGCTCGACTATGTCTTTGTTTTCCCGCTACAGCTGGGCATGCTTGGCGCCGTACTGGCTACGGGCCTGTCCCCGATCATCAGTATTTTCATTTTATCTCCCCGCTGGCTGTCCCAAGACTGCAGCTTTCATTTTGTCCTTCAGCCCCCGCAGAAGCAACTCATTTTACAAAATTTATCGCTCGGCTTTCCTTCCCTCGTCACACAGCTCTCCTCCGGCATTGTGATGATTTTGTTCAACATGCTGATTTTAAGGCAAAAGGGCGGCATCGGCGTTGCCGCCTACGGGATTGTTGCCAACCTGTCCCTGGTGGTGGTCGCTCTCTATACCGGAATTGCCCAAGGCGTACAGCCCCTGCTTAGCAGCTCCTATGGGGCCAAGGACAGCGGTCAGGTGCGGCGCCTTCTGCACGATGCAGGAATTACGTCGTTATTCTTTTCCGTTGCCGGATATCTGTGCATGTTTCTCTTTGCCGAACCGATCGCCTCCGTCTTTAACAACGCACAAAACAAAGAGCTCCAGGCCATCGCAGTGGAAGGGCTGAAGCTGTATTTTACTTCTAATATTTTTGTCGGATTCAATATCATCCTCACTGTGTATTTTCCATCGGTCGAACATGCAGCGAGCGCACATGTGCTCTCACTGCTGCGCGGCCTGCTGCTGATTGTTCCGCTGGCCTTTTTGCTGTCCTCCTGGTTCGGCATGCACGGAATCTGGCTGGCAGTTCCGGCGGCGGAGCTGCTGACCGCGCTCATCGGAATCATCATGCTTAGAAAGAATCGTCAGGGCGCGTCCTAAATCTGCAATCCGTCAAATCCTCCGCTGCCTGCAACAAAGCATCCGTTCGCGCAGCGAACGGCAGTGTATGGATACCCGCTGCGTTCGACACACCCGTTCCAAGCCTCAATGCACCCGCTTCTTCGCCTCATAGGCTGCCGCGGCCCAGGAAAGATCCTTCTCGATAAACAGCTGCTGCTGGATGCGCCGGATCAGAGCACGCTTCTTCATCAGCTCCTCATAATATTCCTTTTGCCGCTTCTTCTGGCGCAGCCGCCGCTTCTCCCAAAAGCTCTCCTGCTTCTTCCTCCTGCGGCGGGCAGCGTCGGGATCCTCTTTGGGAAAGCTGTGCCCACGATATTCCTCCCGTGTGGCGCCAAAGGTATGAAAAACATACCTTCCACTGCCCATACCTCCCCAGGGATCGTGAAAGGAAAAATCCCGCCGCAGCGTATCCAGCACCCACGCTTCGTATTCCGGGTCGTTTTTCATCGCTTCCAGGCCCGCATCCGTAATATACACAGAGACAGAGTTCTTACTCTGAGACGGATGTATGGGAATCGAAGCAATTTTATCATAGATATATTTCTTATATTCCTCCAGCGTCATCTCCTGACGCGTCTTGGCCGCAGCTTCTTTCGTCTGACCGCATTCCGCGTTCTGGCATCCGCAGATCAAAGCCATTTTATCATAAATTTCTTCCATCGCGGCAGATGCGTCGGCCGCCGCGGGGCTTTGTACCATTCCTTCTGCTTCTGTCGCGCTTGCTCGCCCGGTCGCCACAGCGCTTTGCTCCGTTTCTCCTGTTTCGCATGATTGCCCGGTCGCTGCAGCGCTTTGTACCATTCCTTCCGCCTCTGTCGCGCTTGCTCGCCCGGCCGCCGCGGGGCTTTGTACCATTCCTTCCGCCTCTGCCTCGCATGCTTGCCCGGTCGTGCGCTCCTCGCCTCCCGTCTCGCCTTTCGCCTGATCTTGCGACTCTGGCTCTGTGCCGTCGCAGCGGGCTCGTTCCGGTTCGGCCAGACACTCCGCGAGCAGCTGCTGTGCCGCTGCCGGCTTTTGCCCGGCAAATGCGGTCTGCATATCTGCACCTTGAGACCGTCCGGTGTCTGTCAATGCACCGGATGCTTTGCCATCTGCACGGTTTCTTCCATATGCATTCTTCACACATCCCGTAAAAGCAGAATCCGCAGCCGAACGCTCGCCGCAGCGCGCCTCGCCACAGGAACCGTCAGACGGATTGGTCTGCTCCGACGTCGTATGCTCCTTGACAAACTCATGATACGTCTTTGTCATGTCATTCAGATAAATCCGGTTACGTATGACAGACACCTCCTTTCCCTTGCATTGCAAAACTGTTAGATACTGAGATCCAACCGGCTTCCGTTCACTGCCTGTAATTCCGGAACCTTCTCCCAGTCTACCTTGCGAATCTTCTCCAACAGCTCCTCGGCCGTCTGTGCCGTCACTCTGGTTCGCTTATACGGTTCGGCCTTTGCTGTCTCCGAACGGTTCTTCGCTGTCTTCTCAGCCTGATCTGACTGTTCCTTCTTCTTCTCTTTGGACTTTTCGATGCGCTCTCTTTGCTTCTCGCTCATCTTCTCCAGCTCGGCGAAATAAGAAACCGATCCGTCCTTGCCGATGGAGATGCCCAGGCGCGCCACCTCCTGCCCTTCCTCCTCGCTCAGCTGCTCGCGCAGATCTGAAAGCTTTCCGGTTGCTTCGTCCAGAATTCCAAGATATTTCTCCTTCGACTTCTGATTTGCCGCCATCTCTTCGAGCGTCTCTGTGTCAATCAGTACACTGTACTCCTTGCTCCCTCTGGAAAGATAGGCCGCTGCTTCTTCGTCTGTCTCATAATCGGCAACCATGAAATCCATATTGGAATAGGTCTTCTTAAGCTCCTGCAACAGCTTCTCCGCCCGGCTGCTTAGCTTCGCCGGCTGTGCTGCAGTCTGATTGGTCCTGGAAGTCTTTCCAGCCTCCTTTTCCTTTTTGTTCTGGATGGTATTGTCATACAAATTCTGCTGATACATACCATAGGATCCGACTTTGTTCATTGCTATTGCCCTCCTTAGCGCTCAAGGTACGCATACGTGCTCAACGCGTACCGAATCTAAAAAATGGAAATCCGTTTCAACTATTATATCGACCTATGGAAGCTGCAGCATAACCGTTAATGTTACCAGATTTCGACTGCCGTCTGCAGAGCGGCTCAAAGACAACTCCATCACGCCGAAGTATTTTTCCGCTACGGCGCGAACATTTTTCAAACCGAATCCATGATCGCCCGGCATCTCTTTGGTCGTCAGCGGCAGGCCGTCCGCCCGGCCCGTTTCAAACGCCCTGGCAGTGGAATTGACAATCGTAATCACCCAGATATTTTTTCTTCTCAAGGAGCGAATCTCAACCAGAGGAGCTTCGCTCTGCCTGGCCGCTTCCAATGCATTTTCCAGGCCATTGCTGATGACGATGCTGACATCAAACACATCCAGCCCGCTTTTGCGCGGATAATGAAACGCGCATTGAAAGCGGATTCCCAATTGTTGAGCCTCTTTCTTTTTTTCATTGAGAATCACATCCGTCACTGGATTCCCACTCTGAATCTCGTAGACCAGATCATCCGCCGCTGCCCTGAATCTATGCACATACTGCTCTGCCTCCTCATATTTGCTTTCTGCCAGCAGGCCGTTCAGCACCAACGCATGATTTTCCAGATCGTGACGCAGCCCTCGAACCTTGTCATACATCTGCTCAGCCGCTTTGACGTGCAGCTGCATGTCCTTGAGCTGCCGAAGAAGCATCCGCTCCCCCTCCTGCTGCCTTTGCCGCTGAAACAAATACAACACCAGAAACATCGCAGCCAAAAAGATCACATCATTCAACGCCCACAATAAATAAATCAGAACCGACTGTTCCCCGCCTGCTCCTGGCAATTGATTATAAGTATAACGAATCAAGTGATTGACAATGCCTAAAAAAGATGGGATCAGCAAAGATACTGCTTCCCTCGGCTCCAGAACCTGATTTTTCTGCAAATAAAGGCGGTCAAACAGACGGACAGCCAGAAAAAACAGCGCGCCAAAGAGAAGTACATTCAACAGCTTCATCAGACAAAAGCTGCCAAACCACAACCACTGCAAGCGCTCCGGTTCTGTCGCTCTCTGGGCTAAAACGGCTTCGATCTGTACAGAAAGAATCAGATACAAATTCACGGCAGCTACGGAGCATACCCAACGTATCGTCTCAAACGTAATGACAAAATAGACCTGATCCGACCGCGTCCGCTGGCTTGGCCCCAGAATCAGCAGCTGGCCAAAAATCATGCCCGCCGTCAGCCAGTGAACGATGACTCCGTTTGTTTCCATAGGAACATAATTCCAGCCAACCAGCAGCAGGACATACGCAGCAAACACCAGCCAACGCTTTTTGGGTTCCGCTATATAGCTTTTGGACAAAAAGGCCAATCCCGCCCCCGCCAGAACGTATTCCAGAAATTGCCCCAGGTAATATGCAATCGCATAATATGTTTCCATCATTAAACGCGCAGATCCATGCCCCGATCAATCTCTTCCCGTTGCAGCCTTTGCAGCGCCATCTTTTGCTGTTGTCTCTGCCACGCTTTCCAGGCCGCCGCATCAACCGGCTCTGCCGCATTGTTTTTTCCGGCTGCCGCCACCGCTGCGTCCGCCGCCTGCTGCGCGGTCTCCTTCGCCTGCAATGCCAGATTTTCCGCCTCCGTCAGCTCCCCGGCCGTGGCTTCCTCCTGTTTCACCGCTTTCATCTGGCGGCGCACCTGCATCCATTCCTCTGCCGTCAGTCCTTCTGCTCCCTGCGCCTGAAGCTTTGCAAGCTCCTCTTCCGTCAGACCTTCCACGCCTTGCGCCTGAAGCTTTGCAAGCTCCTCTTCGCTTACATTCTCTAACTCCTCGATGGTCTCTTCCACCAGCTCTTCTGTGATCTCATCCACCGTATCGAGCAGATCCTCAAGCATACTGTCTTGGTCTTCCGCTCCTGTTGCTTCCTCGATCGCTTCCTCGACCTGATCTTCCTTCCGCTCTTCCTCCGTCTTGGGCGCCATCTCTTCTGCCTTCTCGGCAATCTTCTCTCCCTGTTCTCTGGCTTCATCCAGCACATGCCACATCTGCTCGTTGTTATACGATGCCTTCACAGCTGCAATCTGATCCTCATAGGAGTGAAACAGCTCCAGCTTACGGGCAATCTCCTCCACCGTGTCGCACTCCATCTGCTTCAAATTCTCCTTCTGCTGCTCAAAAAATTCAACCTGGCTTGCGCATTTTGCCTGCCGCTCCAGCTTCTCCTGCGTACTTTTCAAGCCGCCGCCTGCCAGTGCGGCAGGCATCCGCCCTAAAGCTGCCGACCCTCTCTGCAAACTGATATTCATAACCTGCCTCCTTCACCCCTTCATTACGGTATATTTCGGCCAAAAATACGCTGCGGGATAGAAGAAATGTTGTGAAACCACCTTTTTTTGACGTAAATACTCTGGCCTCCAGGCAAGGACAGTGTCCCGTCCCGATGTCCCGCTAAAAGCGCCGTCTTGAACCGAATCCGACCTCGAAGCCGAGGCTTGAACCACGTCAATCATCAAAATCGGTTTCTCCTTCATCGGTACGCCTGATATAGTCCAAATATTGCTTGACAAAAGCGGCATACTTTGGCTTGGCGATCGGAATCTCGCTGCCGTCCTCCAAATAAATTGTTTTGGCATTGTAGCGTTCCACGCATCTTAGCTGCACCAGATAAGAGCGGTGCACACGAACAAAGCCGCTCCCCAGCTCGGACTCCAGCTCGGAAAGCCGCTGATAATATTCCAGCGTTTTCTCTCTTTGATGTAAAATCACCTTTCGATTGTATACCTCGGCATATAGAATGTCTTCCAAAAATACCCGAATGCACTCCCCCTTGCTGCGCACCAGAAGCTGTTTGCGCTTTGGCCCGCTCACGGCAGGCATATGCCCGCACTCCTCGACCGCAGCGCAAAGCACCTCCTGCAGACGCTTCTGGGAAAAGGGCTTGACCAGGTAGCGAAACGCTTTTACATCAAACGCTTCATATACATATTCCTTCAGCGCGGTGACAAAGATCAGAATCTGCCGGCTGTTTCTCTCCCGCAGCTTTTTGGCCACTGTCATACCATCCGTCCCCGGCATTTGAATATCAAGAAACAGAATGTCGCATTGCCTCTGCTCCGCTAACACATCCTCCCCCGACGCATAGAGCACAAGGCAATCCTTTGGTACAAGCGCCTGCATCTGACTGGCGATCCGTTCACGCACGGCTTTTTCATCGTCACAGATTCCAATCCGCACCATGATGCTCCCTGCCCTTCTTACTTCTGATTCAAAAATACATCCATGGCGTTGACTCCCTTAGCCATCTCCACGATTGTATCCTCCTCTTGCTTTAAGTACTGCTTCAGCCACTCTACCTCCGCGTTGCAAAAGCCTTCGTTGCGGATGATCTCCGCGTCTGGAAGCCGACCCTCCGCGCTGCGCGCTCCGTCACTAAACTGGACATAAATAGATTTCTTGCCATCCTTTCCGACGATGGGCGATACTGACATTTCAAATTCATGCATGGTAATTCCTCTTTTCTCTATGCAGCGTTTTCTATCATTTATTATAATCCATTCACCGATTGGCTGCAAGCATGAATATCTTGAATCGCCCGTTTTACCTATCCTTTGTCCCGATTTTCAGTGATCAGACGCCCATCTTGCAAAATCAGCACCTCATCTGCATACTAATTTGCGCACGATTTCAAAAAAGGATACCCTTCCTCTCAGAAAGGTATCCTTTTTGATTCTCATGTTTTATTCCGTCACAACGCCCTTTTGCAGCATAATGTTGGCGTACAGTGCACTCTCTCCGGTCGCAAGGATCGCATAAGCCTTCTTTGCCTCTTCATAAAACTGAAAACGCTCAATATTGCCCACACAGTCCTTCCCCCGCGCATCATGCTTTGTGATGATCTCCTGATACGTATCCCAAATCGGCGTCTCTACCGTATCGCCCGGCATAACCTCCATCAAATGAACCGGCTTCTCCACATAGGTATCCAGCGGAAATACAGCCAAAATCGCATCGAGCAGCTCCGGTACGCCATGTCCATCGCAGCGGATGACAATCGCATCCTTGCCCATCGACTCCGCCGGGAAATTGCCGTCGGAAATGACCAGACGATCGCTGTGCCCCATCTCGCAGAGCACCTTCAAAAGCTCCGGCGATAAAATCTTCGGAATTCCTTTTAACATCGGGGCGCCTCCTTATTTAATCGTCTTATACATCGGGCCGTATGCCTGACATGCGCGGTAATCCTGGCCTTCCTTATCCTGGCCAAATGCGTTCCATGCGCTCGGACGGAAGATCTTCTCCTCAGGTACGTTGTGCATTGCTACCGGAATCCGCAGGATGGAGCACAGTGTGATCAGATCCGCGCCAATGTGACCATAGCTGATTGCGCCGTGATTTGCGCCCCAGTTGTTCATCACATCGTAAGCAGTCTTAAATGCGCCTTCTCCGGTAACACGCGGTGCGAACCAGGTGCAGGGCCAGGTATAGTCGGTACGCTTCCAAAGTACGTCCGTCACCTCATCCGGCAGCTTCACAGTCCAGCCCTCTGCAATCTGCAGCATGGGTCCTAAATTCTTCACCAGGTTGAGACGAATCATGGTCACTGGCATCTCCGCTTCCGTCACGAATCTGGAAGAATAGCCGCCGCCGCGGAAATAGCCAAGATCGGCATAATTCCAGGTTGTCGCGTTTAAGATCGCTTCCTGGTCGGCCTCGGTCACTTCGTACCAGGGCTTCATCACTGCATTGCCGTTCTCATCCTTCGCTTGTCCGTTGGCGTCTAAGCAGGCAGCGCCGGAATTGATCAGATGGATAAATCCGCTTGCCTCCTTGGCCTTACCTTCCAACTCATAGCCGTTGGCGGCCTTTCTCACTGCCTCTGGGCTCCAGTAGGTACGCACATCGGCAAAAATCTGCGCCCGGTTGGTCAAAAGCTTGCAGAACATCATGCCAAGGCCGTTGAGTACGTCATTCTCGGTTGCCAGCACATACGGTTCTCTTGCTCCGTTCCAGTCAAAGGAAGTATTGAGCAGCGCTTCCGGATAATCACAGTTGGGGTAGAAGTCCGTCCACTGACGCTGTCCCTGGAAGCCTGCGGCGATCGCGTTGTGTCCAACCTTCTCTTCCTCGCAGCCATCCGGCAGGTTCTGGTTGCCGTTCATCAAATCCTTGATGATGCACATCATCTTTACTACAAACTCCCAATCGCTGTCTTTCTGCTCTCTCGTTCTCTGCAGCTCTTCGGGGTTCTTGTCAAAGCCTTCCTTGCACTTCTCCTTCGTCCATGCAAGCGCCTTCTGGTATTCTGCCTCATCGTAGATGCCTTCGGTCATCCGGCGGATGATCTCAACCTCATCGACCGATTCCACACGCATGCCCAAATATTCTTCAATAAATGCGGAATCAATGATGGAACCGCCGATTCCCATACAGATCGAACCGATCTGCAGATACGATTTGCCGCGCATCGTAGCTGCCGCCACCGCAGAACGGCCAAAGCGCAGCAGCTTCTCTCTTACATCCTCAGGAATTGTGGTGTCAGTCGCTTCGCATACGTCATGACCGTAAATGCCAAACGCCGGAAGGCCCTTCTGTGCATGCGTTGCCAGCACGCTTGCCAGATACACGGCGCCCGGACGCTCGGTGCCGTTAAAGCCCCATACCGCCTTGATTGTCATCGGATCCATATCCATCGTCTCTGCGCCGTAGCACCAGCAGGGGGTCACGGTCAGGGTGATGTCCACGCCGGCCTTCTTAAACTTATCCGCACAGGCAGCCGCCTCGGCTACTCGTCCGATTGTGGTATCGGCAATGACTACCTTTACCGGCTCTCCGTTGGTATATTTCAGGTTCTCTTCAAACAGCTTTGCCGCTGATTTTGCCATATTCATGGTCTGTTCCTCTAAGGATTCCCGAACCTTCAATACGCCTCTTCTGCCGTCAATCGTCGGACGGATTCCAATCACCGGATAATCCCCAATCAGCCTTGATGTCGCCATAATTGCATTCCTCCTTAATCTTGAATATATGTTTTGAATTTCTCATATGCAGCATCCCAAGTCGCCGTATCCTGCGGGAGATACTCATATGTTGTTTCCGATTGCGCAATAATCTGCCGGGCCTGGGCCACATTCTCAATCTCTCCCAAAGCCATCAGCTGCACGGCGATATTTCCAAGCGCCGTCGCCTCCACCGGCCCGGCGATCACCTTGCGGCCGTTGGCCCCGGCCGTCATCTCACAGAGCATCCTGCTCTGAATTCCGCCGCCGATCATATGGATCACCGGATAATGCTTGCCGGTGCACGCTTCGATCTGCTCCAAGGCGTAACGATACTTAAGCGCCAGACTCTGATTGATGCAGCACATTATCTCTTCTACCGTCTCCGGCACGCACTGGCCTGTCTCACGGCAGAACGCGCGAATCCGCTGCGGAATGTCGCCGGCCGCGACAAATCTCGGATCATCCGGGTCGATAAAGCTCTGGAACGGCTTGGCCTTCCTCGCCATCTCCTCCAACTCTCCGAAGGAGTACTCCCTGCCCTCGCGCATCCACTGACGCCTGCTCTCCTGCGCCAGCCACAAACCGATGATATTCTTCAGCAGCGTGGTTGTATTCCCATAGCCGCCCTCGTTGCTGATGTTGCAGTCAAAGGATTCCTTCCCGATCACAGGCGCTGAAAGCTCAGTGCCAAACAAGCTCCAGGTGCCGCAGCTGATGAAAATAAAATCCTGCTCCGAAGTAGGTACAGAGACAACCGCGCTCTGAGTGTCGTGCCCGGCAATGGCAATTACCTTCGCCGGCGCAACGCCTAATTCCTGACAGATCTCCTCCTTGAGACTTCCCACCACCGTGCCGCTGGGAATAATCTCAGGCAGAATACGAGACGGAATCCCCAAATCCGTCAGAATCCGCTGCGACCAAGTCTTCCTGCGGGCATCCATCAGCTGAGTCGTAGAAGCCATCGTATACTCGGCCCGCTTCTCACCGGTGAGAAAATAGTTGAACAAATCCGGCATCAGAAGCAGCGTGTCCGCCCGTTCCAGCAGCCAAGGCCGCTGCTTCACCAACGAATAGAGCTGGAAAATCGTGTTAAAATTCTCGAACTGATTCCCCGTCTCCTCATAGACCTCCTCCTTCGGAATGACGGCAAATACTTCCTCCTGCATCCCGACCGTCCGCGCATCCCGGTAATGCACCGCACTCTCCAGCAGCGCGCCGTGTTCATCCAAAAGCCCGAAATCCACCCCCCAGGTATCAATGCCAATGCTCTCAAATCCGCCCTGCTGCTTCGCCTTTAAGATACCCTGCTTGATCTCGAACAGGTGGCGCAGGGTATCCCAATACATCGTTCCACCGACCGTAACCGGATCATTGGAGAAACGGTACACCTCTTCCATAAGAATCTTCCCGTCCTTCAACCGTCCCAAAATTGCCCTGCCGCTTCCGCCCCCGAAATCAAATGCCAAAACCTGCCGCTTGTCGCCGCTCACAATATCCCTCCTCTTGTATGCCGCCAAAGAGCGTACCGTTTCGCTCTCGGCAAAATCACCTTTTCTTCGGCAATTCAACCAATTTTTATTTTCCGTCTCAAACTCTTTGGTGCAATTATACAATCTAACGCGCGATCTGTCAATGGGCTTTGCGATTTTTCTTTCAATCTTTTATTTTCTCTCAAAAGCTGTTCGCGAAACGGTTCGCTTTACTTTTTTTCCGGTTTTGCGAACGGCTCCCGCATCGTTGATCCGCTCGTTTTACAAAAAAAGGACGTCCACCAATCAAGGTGAAACGCCCTCCCTGCACGCTGATACAACCAACGATCTGCCATGTAATTCCCGGCCCAAAGGCCGGAATTATTTTTCCATCTTCCAAAAATATGCGCTGTAGGGCGAAAGCTCGCTTCCGCCGCCAAAATCGTGCAGCTTGCCGCTGATCAAGTCCACCGCCTGTCCGCAGCCTGCATCAAAATGGGCCATGTATGGTTCATTGTCCGCATTGATCGCCACCAATACCCGTTCCGTCTCGGTCTTGCGCTCGAAAATACACTGCTTGTTGGTCAGCACGACTGAGCGGAATGCTCCGTAATTCAACGCCTCACTGCCCCTCTTGGCCTCGGCAAGCGCGGCAATCCATTCGGTCAGCTCGTTCTCAAGCGGCTCCTCAAAGCAGGCCCGAAGCGCCGGATCGCCCTGCTGCTTGGTAGCCTTCGCGCCCCACTCGCTGCCGTAGTAGACACAGGGAATCCCCGGCATGCCAAAGCACAGTGCGTACAGCAGCGGCAAATGCTTCTCATTCGTCAAAATACTCGCCGCCCGCGTCACATCGTGATTATCCACAAAGGACAGAAGATGCAGCCCGCGGTACAGCGTCCAGTTCTCAGGCCCGAACTGGCGCAGCAGAGAATGGATAATTTCAAATAAATTCATGCTGTTGAAACTGGAATACAAGCCCTTATAGCATTCATAATTGGTCGCTGAGTGCAGCATCTCACCGTTCACCAGCACCTTGTAATCGCCGTGCAGCATCTCACCGAGGAGGAAAAATTCTTCCTTCAGCCCGTCGCAGTGACGGCGCAGACGGCGCACAAAATCATGATCCAGACAATAGGCCACATCGAGACGCAGACCGTCGATGTCAAATTCATTCACCCAGAAGGAAACCGCTTCCAGAATGTGATTCACCACCTGCTCGTTGCGCAGATTCAGCTTCACAAGGTCATAATTTCCCTCCCAGCCCTCATACCAAAGGCCGTCGTTGTAATTGGAATTGCCGTGAAAATCAATGTGAAACCAATCCTTATACGCAGACGCCTCCCGGTTCTTCAGCACATCCTGAAAGGCAAAAAATCCTCTGCCCACATGATTGAATACCCCGTCCAGCACAACCCGAATGCCGGCTTCATGCAGCGCCTTTGCCACCTTGGCAAAATCCTCGTTGGTGCCCAAGCGCACATCAAGCTGCTTGTAATCCCTCGTGTTGTACCCATGCGTATCCGATTCAAACACCGGTGAAAAATACACGGCGTTGCAGCCCAGCTTCTCGATGTGCTCCACCCATTCCAGAACCTTTAAAATCCGGTGCTCCAACACGCCGTCATTTTCAAATGGAGCCCCGCAAAAGCCCAGCGGATAGATCTGATAAAATACACTTTCATTTGCCCACATGTTTTTCTTTCCTCCCTAATCGGTTAAACCAGCTCTGGGGAATGGCAAACCCGAACACAATCCCCAGCACGATTGCCCCCGCGATCTTAAAGGTCTCAACGCCCTTCGCCGTAGAAGCGACTAAATCGTTCATTAATAAGTAATATGCCGTGTAATAGATGCCTGCACCCGGAACCAGCACGAAAATTCCCGTTACCAGAAAAACCGTTACCGGACATCTGCGGATCGCCGACAGCAGCCGTGCCGTCAAGGTCAAAATAATTGTTGCTCCCAGAGCAGCAATCGTCGATCCCGCCCCCCAGCCCATAAAAACCAGGTAGGCCAGCCATCCCAGCGCTCCGTTGGCGGAGCTGAAAAAATACTCCTTGCGCGGGGCGTTAAACAGTACCACAAAAGCAAACGTCCCCAGCATGGCGGCAATCAATTGTCCA
>CAMULB010000057.1 GCA_947089585.1 uncultured Lachnospiraceae bacterium
CATATCGACAGTATATCCGCCAGAAGCAAAAAATATGCACGAGAACGAAAGCTGATTGTTGTAAAATATGGCAGAATGTGTTATCATTTTGCATGAAACTAAAATGAAGAGGAGTGATGATATGGCAACACCACATAACACGGCCCAGCCGGGTGAGATTGCAAAGACCGTACTGTTGCCCGGAGATCCCTTGCGGGCGAAGTTTATCGCAGAGCAATTTCTGACGGATGCGGTGCAGTTCAACTGTGTGCGCAATATGTTCGGATATACCGGGACATATGAAGGAAAGCGGATTTCTGTGATGGGGACGGGCATGGGATGTCCGTCGATCGGGATCTACAGCCATGAGCTGATTCATATGTACGGCGTGGAGAATCTGATTCGCATTGGTTCTTGCGGCAGTATGCAGGCGGATGTGAAGATGGGGGCGATTGTGATGGCCATTGGAGCCAGCACGGATAGTAATTATGCCCATCAGTATCAGCTTCCAGGCACCTATTGTGCGACGGCTTCTTATGAATTGCTGCATCATGCGCAGATGGCTGCAGAAGAGAAGGGATATGACTATGTGGTCGGGAATGTTCTAAGCTCGGATCTTTTCTATATGGAGACGCCGGAGTGGAAGCAGTGGGCGAAGATGGGCATTCTGGCTGCAGAGATGGAGAGCTTTGCCCTGTATTGCAACGCAGCGCGGGCCGGGGTTCGTGCGCTGGGAATTTTTACAGTTTCCGATTCTCTGGTGACTGGCGAGGAGATGCCGCCGGAAGAACGTCAGATTGGATTTACCAATATGATGGAGGTTGCGCTTAAGACAGCGCCGTAATTTACAGCACAGAGGCAAGCGAGCATAAGGAGGAAGAAGATGAAAAAGTTAATAGCGTTATTGCTGGCGGCAGTGATGACTTTGTCACTTGCAGCCTGCGGCAGCGGGGATGAGGCAAAAAACAGCGATGACACAAAAAATGCTGACAGCAGCACAGAAGACTCGGATCAGGCACAGGAACCCGAAGATGAGGGGGACAATGCCGAGGCAGAAGGAGACGATGCGTCCGGCGAGCCTTACAAGGCAGCTTTTTTGGTAAATGGCAATCTGGGGGACAAATCCTTCTACGATTCGGCCAATGAGGGGCTGACCAGATTGAAGGAGGATCTGGGCGCGGATGCGTTTGACTTCAAGGTGGAAGAGATGGGCGGCGACCCGGCGGATGAAGCCAACTGGGAGCCGACGCTTTTGGATTACTGCGATACCGGAGAATACGATGTAATCGTCATCGGTACCTGGCAGATGTATGATGCGCTGTTAAGCGCCTACAAGATGTATCCGGATCAGAAATTTATCTTTTTTGACGAGCCCTTTGATTTTGAAGCCGAGGGCAATCCGGACAATATTTTCAATATGATGTTTAAGCAGAACGAGGTTTCCTATTTGGTGGGCGCAGGCGCTGCGCTGATGACGACCAGCAGCGAGATCGAGGGAATTGACCCCGCCAACAGCATCATCGGTTTTCTCGGCGGTATGGACGGTGTGCTGATCAATGACTTTTTGGTTGGCTATATTCAGGGCGCTAAGGATGTGAACCCGGACATTCAGGTGGCAGTTGCTTATGTCGGCGACTATATTGACTCTGCCAAGGGCAAGGACCTTTCCCTGGCACAATTCCAGAACGGCGCCGATGTCAGCTTTAACGTTGCGGGCAATGCCGGGCTGGGCTTGATCGAGGCGGCCTCTGAGAGCGGAAAATATGCGTTTGGCGTGGATTCTGATCAGGCGGCGCTGCTGCCGGATTATGCTGCAAGCATTCCAAGCTCTGCGTTAAAAAATATCGGCAATGCGCTGTATCTGGCAATTCAGGAGGATATGGCGGGTACCCTTGCCTATGGAACGACCAAGAGCTACGGCTTTGCAGAGGGTGGCGTGGGCCTGGTGATGGATGCGCACTATGAGGAGATTTTGCCGGAAAGCATTCGCACCAAGCTGGCGGAGCTGCAGGAATCCATTGTCAATGGTGAGATTGAAGTCAAATCTGCTTACAGCATGAGCACCGAAGAGGTAGCAGAAGTGGTGAACTCTGTTAAGATTCAGTAATGCTTTTGGTGTGAACGGCAATGGTTGGTTTCAGAGCGCGCGTTTCGTGCCAAGGGAACCAACGCGGCAGAAAATCAAAGGCTGTTGTGAAGCGCATTTACAACAGCCTTTTTCCGATGATGAGGGGAGAACTGCAGCTTTGCCAGTCCAAAACTGTGATCCGAGAGAATTGCGGTTTCGCTTGTCAAGGCTTTGACCAGAAAGGAAGGGAGCGCATTGGAAGAAAATACGGTTTTGAAGATGGAGCATATCATGAAGATTTACTCCAACGGAGTGGTGGCCAACGAGGATGTCAGTCTCGATTTGAAAAAAGGGGAGATTCATGCCCTGCTGGGAGAAAACGGCGCCGGAAAAAGTACGCTGATGAAGGTATTATTTGGCATTGAGAGCCCGGATCAGGGAAAGATTCTCCTCAAAGGGCAGGAGACTGCGATCAAATCGCCGCAGGACGCCATCGCCAAGGGAATCGGCATGGTGCATCAGCACTTTATGCTGGTGCCTTCGCTGTCTGTGGCTGAAAATATCATTCTTGGCGTCGCACCGGTAAAGGGGATCTTTATTGATAAAAAACGGGCGGTGCAGGAGGCGCGGGACATTGCGGAAAAATATAACTTTCACATTGACGTAACTGCGCGTGTAGAGGAGATTCCGGTGGGGGTTAAGCAGAAGGTGGAGATTTTGAAGGCCCTCTATCGAGGCGCAGAAATTCTGATTCTCGATGAGCCGACCGCAGTTTTGACGCCCCAGGAGACCGGTGAGCTGTTTGTCCAGCTGAAAAAGCTGAAGGAGAATGGCCATACAGTGATTTTTATTTCTCATAAGCTAGACGAGATCAAGGAGATCTGCGACCGGGCGACGATCATGCGCAATGGACGCAGTATGGGCACCTATCAGGTGGCGGGAATGAGCACCGACGAGATGTCCCGGCTGATGGTGGGACGCGAGGTCGTGCTCAAGTTTGAAAAAAAACCGGCTGAGCGCAGACAGACGCTGATGCAAGTGCGGGATTTGACGGTACATAACAGTCAGGGCGTGTTAAAGGTTGATCATCTGTCCTTCGACGTAAAGGGCGGAGAGATTCTGGGCATTGCCGGCGTAGAAGGCAACGGACAATCGGAGCTGGTGGAGGTTATGACGGGTCTCAACCAGAATTATCAGGGGACTGTGCGCGTTGCGAATACGGATATCCGCAAAAAGAGCATTAAGGAAATCCGAAACAGAAGCCTGGCCCATATCCCAGAGGATCGAATGAAAAGCGGCTGTGCCGGGACGCTGAATATCCTGGAAAATCTTTTTTCCAATCAATACGAACGAAAGGAATTTTCCGGCAGAATGTTTTTGAAATCGCGGGAAATGCAGAAGAAGGCGAAGGAGTGGATTGCGCAATACCGAGTAAAATGCAGCTCCTACAAGCAGAAGGTGGGCATGCTTTCCGGCGGAAACATTCAGAAGGTGATTGTGGCGCGGGAATTTTCCACTAACCCTTCGATTATCATCGCCAACCAGCCTACGCGCGGCATTGACGTGGGCGCTTCGGAATTGATTCGCCGGCGTCTGCTGGAGTTCCGTGACGCGGGCTGCGCCGTGATTTTGATTTCTGCGGATTTGAACGAGGTGCTGTCTTTAAGCGACCGCCTGGCGGTGATGTACAAGGGGCAATTTGCCGGAATTTTTACGGATGCAGAGCAGGTAGCGGAGGATTTACTGGGCCAATACATGCTGGGAATTAAAAAGGATGAGAAGCTGGAGGGAGCAATATATGAATCGTGCGAAACGCTTTGAAGTCATTCGGATGGTATTTGCTATCTTGATTGCACTTCTGATCTCGTTTATCATAATCTTTTTTGTCAGTGAAGAGCCGGTCAATGCCATTGTCCAGCTGGTGACGGGGCCGTTTAAGAGCAAGCGCAACCTGGCCAACGTGTTTGAATCAATGATTCCGCTGGTATTTACGGGCACCGGCGTCTGTATTATGTTTTCTGCCAACCAGATTAATCTGGCGGGAGAAGGGGCGTTCCATGTGGGCGGCCTGATCGCGGCGGTAGCGGCTTTAAAAATCGCGCTTCCGGCTGGAGTGAGCCCGGTGGTCTGCCTGCTGCTTGCAGCCGTTGCAGGAGCGATTCTGACGGCGATTCCGGCTATCTTGAAGATCCGCACGGAGGCTTCTGAGCTGGTGTCCTCACTGATGATCAACTATGTGGCTTTGTGGTTTTCGACCTTTATCCTGATGCAGTTTATCTGTGATCCGGCGACCGGATCCGCTTCTTATTCCATTCCGGATGCGGCGAGCCTGCCTTCACTGATGCGGGGAACACGGATTCACAGCGGGATCTTTATCGCTCTGCTGGTGGCTGTGCTGGGATATCTCTTTCTCTACAAGACGAAGATTGGTTATCAGCTGCGGATTGTGGGAGAAAATGAAGAATATGCCCGCTATTCCGGCATCAGCATTGTCAAGGTAATTTTGGTGTCGCAGCTTCTGGGCGGCTTTATTGCTGGCTTGGGCGGCGGCGTGGAGCTGTTGAGCCCGATTTATGATCGCTTCAGCTGGACGGCTTCGCTGGGATATGGCTGGGACGCGATTATCATCTGCACGCTGGCAAAGAAAAACCCGCTCTACACGCCGTTTGCAGCGCTGTTTTTGGCTTATCTGCGCACCGGCGCGTCCATTATGTCGCGGGCGACAGATGTCAGCTTTGAAATCGTCCAGATCACTCAGGCGGTCATTATCCTGTTTGTCGTGGCCGAGCAGTTCTTAAGCCGCTACAAGCATAAGATGATTGCCAGGGAAGCAAAAGAAGCATTAAAAGAAGAGGAGGCGTCCTGATGTTAAATGGTATTTTTTCGGTGGAATTTGTCAATTCCATTCTCCGGGCCACCACGCCGATTTTGTTTGCCACCATGGCGTCTTCTGTGGCCGCCAAGGCCGGAATCTGCAACATGGCCTTAGAAGGAATGATGCTGTTATCCGCGCTGTTCGGCGTCTTGTTTTCCGCCTTAGGCGGAGGCATCTTCGGAGCGGCAACCGGGCTGTCCCAGTTTGCTTCCTTCGGCGTGGGCTTTTTGCTCACGGTGCTGGTCGGCGGAATCATTGGCATGATTTTTGCCTTTTGTATCCTGCAGATGAAGGCAGATGAGATTCTGGCTGCGATTGCGCTCAATCTGGTGGCTTCGGGCGGTACGATCATGCTTTTGATGGCTGTAACCGGAGAAAAAGGCGCTTCCAACGCGATCGCCAGTGTGGCGGCGCCGAAGGTGACGATTCCTCTGATTGAATCAATTCCCGTGCTGGGAAAAATCCTGTCGGGGCAGAATCTGCTGACCTGGCTCTCCCTGCTGTCGGTTGTGGTGATGCACCTGTTTTTGTATAAGACGCCGATGGGCTTAAAAATTCGTGCCGTGGGCGAGAATAAGGATGCGGCGGAATCGGTCGGGATCAGCGCTAAGAAGGTGCAGTATATCGCGCTGACGATCAGCGGAATGTTGGCCAGCATGGGCGGCTTTTATCTCTCAGGCGGCTATATGAATATGTTTACCAGAGACATGGCGGCTGGACGGGGCTATATTGCGCTGGCGGCCAGCTCGATGGGCGCCGATACGCCGATTGGCGGCTTTCTGGTATCCATTCTGTTCGGTATCGCGCAGGCGGTTGCCAATTTGATGCAGCTGACGACGATTCCGATGCAGCTGATTCAGATGATTCCATATCTGACGACGTTGATCGGCCTCGGCGTTTACAGCTATGTGCGGATGAAGCGGCGCAAACGGCTGCTCCAATCTGAGTAAGGGGCGGAAAACGGAGGAAAGCAAAAGGAGAGAGAAGATGACAAAACAGGAGTTTCAGGAGGCAGTCCGAGCACGGGTGCTGATCTTAGACGGCGCCACCGGCTCGAATCTGCTCAAGCGGGGGATGCCATATGGCGTCTGCCCGGAATTGTGGGTGACGGAGCATCCACAAGTGATGGAGCAGCTGCAGGAGGAATACATTGCCAAGGGCAGCGCAATCATCTATGCGCCTACGTTTTCCGGCAACCGAATCAAGTTGAAGGAATACGGCTTGCTGGAACGGATGGAGGAGTTAAATCGTACCTTGGTGGACATTTCTAAAAGGGCTGCCAAGGGAAACGCATGGGTGGCGGGAGATCTCACCATGACCGGAGCGCAGCTAGAGCCGATGGGCAATCTGACCTTTGACGAGCTGGTGGAGATTTATCAGGAACAGATTTCGATCATGGTTGACGCCGGTGTAGATTTGCTGGTTGTGGAGACGATGATGAGCCTGCAGGAGACGCGGGCGGCAGTCATAGCGGCGCGGACAGTCTGTGATTTGCCGGTGATGGCGACCTTGAGCTTTCAGGAGAATGGAAAGACGCTTTACGGCGTTTCGGCCAAAGCGGCGGCGGTCGTGTTGGAGGGGCTTGGCGTTGCTGCGGTGGGCTTCAATTGCTCGGCTGGCCCCGACCGGATGCTTCCCGTGCTGAAAGAAATGAAACAGTATGCGTCAATTCCGCTGATTGCCAAGCCCAATGCCGGGATGCCAAAGCTTTTGCCGGACGGAACGACCGGCTATGATATGGGGCCCAAGGTTTTTGCCGACCATATGGAGCAAATGTTATCGGCCGGTGCCGACCTGGTCGGCGGCTGCTGCGGTTCAGCGCCGGAATTCATCGGTACGCTCGCAGAAGCAGTAAAAAAACAGGCGGCAGAACGTGAGATGGCCGTGAATGCAAGACAAGGCGCGCAGGCGGCAGCTTTTGCCGATCAGGCGGGAAATGCGGGCGCAGAGAAAGCTGTACCATCGACTGAGGCTGTGCTTTATCTTGCCACAGAGCGGGAGGTTTACGCGTTTGAACCCGGACAGGAGCTGCAAGTGGGGCGTGCGATTGATTTTTCACAGGATGCGGAGCTTTTAGAGGAATATCAGGAGGACTGCTTTGATACAGCGATCGACCTGGCCTTTGACATGGAAGAGGAAGGAGCGGAGCTGATCTGTATCCGCACGGCGGTGACTGGAATTTCCGAGGCAGAAGCGGCGTTGGCGCTCGCCGAGGAGCTGGCTCGCAATGTCAATCTGCCGCTTGCGTTGTCTGCGGATTCTGTAGAAACGATTGCCTATGTGCTGCGGCATTTCTCCGGGATTATAGCAATTCAGTGGAATCATAACCTGGAGGAATGGAAGAGTGAAATAAAAAGTATAGCGGGAAGTTATGGAGTTCCGCTTGTGACACTTGACAATAAAATTGTCAATTGCTAAAATATTTTGAGAGGAGGAACACCATGAACAGACGCTCATTTTCAATTCTGGTTGAGAATACGCCCAATGTATTAAGCCATGTATCTGGTCTTTTCAGCCGCCGCAGCTACAACATTGACAGTATTTCCGCCGGTGTGACGGCAGATCCCCGCTTTACGCGGATTACGATTGTCGCCAGCGGGGACGAGCTCATTTTGGAGCAGATTGAGAAGCAGCTGGCCAAGCTGGAGGACGTCGTTGATATCAAGACGTTAAAGGATGGGGAGTCCGTATGCCGGGAGTTGATTTTAGTGAAGATTCGTGCGAAGGATACCGACCGTCAGGCCATTATTTCCGTGGTGGATATTTTCCGTGCGAAAGTGGTGGATGTAACACACGAATCCATGGTCATCGAGCTGACCGGCAATCAGAACAAGCTGGAAGCATTTTTGAATCTGGTGGAGGGCTATGAGATTCTGGAGCTGGCGCGAACGGGAATTACCGGTTTGAGCCGGGGTTCAGCCGACGTCAGATATTTTGATTGATTTGTAATAAGCGAAGGAGGATGTAGTTAAAATGGCAAACATTTATTATCAGGAGGATTGTGACTTATCTTTATTGGACGGCAAGACGATTGCCGTCATCGGTTACGGCAGCCAGGGGCATGCTCATGCGCTCAACGCCAAGGAATCCGGCTGCAATGTGATTATCGGTCTCTATGAGGGAAGCAAGTCCTGGAAGCGTGCCGAGGAGCAGGGATTTGAGGTCTACACGGCGGCAGAGGCGGCAAAGAGAGCCGATATTATCATGATTTTGATCAACGACGAGCTGCAGGCCGACATGTACAAGCGTGAGATTGAGCCCAATCTGGAAGAGGGAAATATGCTGATGTTTGCGCACGGCTTCAACATTCATTTTGGAACGATCACACCGCCGGCCAATGTGGATGTGACAATGATTGCGCCGAAGGGGCCGGGCCATACCGTGAGAAGCGAATACCAGGTTGGCAAGGGCGTTCCCTGTCTGGTTGCGGTTCATCAGGATGCAAGCGGCAAGGCGTTAGAGAAAGCGTTGGCTTATGCCAAGGCAATCGGCGGCGCTCGTGCCGGCGTACTGGAGACAACCTTCCGCACCGAAACAGAGACGGACTTATTCGGCGAGCAGGCGGTGCTTTGCGGCGGTGTCTGCGCACTGATGCAGGCTGGCTTTGAGACCTTGACCGAAGCCGGCTATGATCCGCGGAATGCATATTTTGAATGTATCCATGAGATGAAGCTGATTGTCGATCTGATCTATCAATCCGGATTTGAAGGTATGCGGTACTCCATTTCCAATACGGCGGAATACGGCGACTATATCACCGGCCCGAAGATCATTACCGACGAGACGAAGAAAGCGATGAAGAAGATCCTTTCCGATATCCAGGACGGCACATTTGCCAAGGAATTCCTGCTCGATATGTCTCCCGCCGGCCGTCAGGTACATTTCAAGGCTATGCGCAAGTGTGCGGCAGAGCATCCGGCTGAGGTGGTTGGTAAGGAGATTCGTAAGCTGTACAGTTGGAGCGATGAGGATAAGTTGATTAACAATTAATGGAATTTGAGTATTCAATCCGAACGGAGGAATAAAAAATGCTCGCAGGGACGTGGGATTCGCGTGTCTGCGGGCGTTTTTTGTTATTTCTTATAGATTGAAGTAATATTGCAATGCTGATTTTCAGAATGTAGTTTATTATGAAAATTTAGATAGAAAAATATTCTTTATTATGATAAAATAGAAAAAATGATAGTAGGATTTTTTATTTATGAATGAAACTTGGCTTTAGGGTTAAGTTTTCAAATGCTGTAAGAGAAGTTATTAGTAAAGGAGTAGACATGGCAAAAATAATTGAATTATTTAATCATAAGGGCGGTGTAAGTAAAACGACAACGACTTTTCATCTTGCGTGGAAACTGTCCCAGCAAAATAAAAAAGTATTGCTCGTAGATGGCGACCCTCAATGTAATTTAACGGGCATCTTTTTGGGTGAAGAATTTGATGAATATTATGAAAATAATGCAACAAAACAGATGAATATTAAGGACGCAGTCAATATGGCCTTTTCAGGAAGGCCACAACCGATTGAGGCAATTGATTGTCCTACGCATTTAAAGAATACAAATTTATTTATTATACCTGGACATATGGATTTATCGGAATATGAGTCATCTTTAAGTCTTGCGTTAAATAGTAATAATGCGATAGTAACATTGCAAAATCTTCCAGGAGCTTTTTTTCAACTGATTCAAAAATGTTGTGACAAATATAAAATTGACTATGTTTTTATTGATATGAATCCAGGGTTAAGTGCAATTAATCAAACATTTTTCACATATGCAGATGCTTTTATCATTCCGACAAATCCAGATCCATTTTCCATAATGGCGATAAAGACTTTAAAAAAAATGCTTCCAAAATGGAAAAAGTGGGCGATACAAGCAAGAGAATTATTTGCGGATTCGTCGTATCCGTTGCCAGAATGTGAAATGAAATTTATCGGAGTAATTATTCAGAGATTTAATTTGAGGAATGGGCAAGCAGCAAAACCATATAAAGGAAAAATTGATGAAATAAAAAATTATATTGAAACAGATTTTTCAGAGGAATTGGCAAAGCATGATATGGTTTATGATATATCCAGTTTAGTACAGAAAGGAATTGTTTGTAATAGATGTTTAGGTGAGATTCCTGAATTTGGCGCATTGATACAGAAAGCGAATGAAGCAATGCTTCCTGTATTTGCATTATCAAAGGATGATATGGGAACTGTCGGAAAAGTTTATGACAGCATGGAAGAGAAAAGAAAGAAGTTTGATGGGATTTATGATACGATTGACAAGGTAATTATGAGGTTAATGTAAATGTTACAATCATACCAAAGATTTAGTGATCTGGTCAAAGATACAGAAAATGTTGAAACTTTGTATAATTATTTTGAAAAATCTGTGGTGGTACCTGTAGATACCAGTGATTTATTGAGATGGCAGTGGGTCCAGTGCATATCGGCTTTTGATAAATTTGTACATGATATCGTAAGAGTTGGTATGCTGGAGATTTTTCTTGGAAATAGAGCATCGACGCCTAAATATAATTCTTTTCAAATAGATATTCAGACATATAGGGATATGTCAAATAACAGAATAGATGCTGCCATAATATTCGAGCGAAAAATAATTTTGAAACATGGTTTTCTGGCATTTCAGGATCCAAATAAAGTTGCGGATGCATTATCCTTTATCTGGAATGAAAACGATAAATGGGCTAAAATCTCAAATGGAATGCAAATGAATAAAAATAATTGTACTACTTATTTGAAAAATATTGTGATTAGAAGGAATCAAATCGTACATGAAGGAGATTATACAGATAACCTTTCAAAAAGGCAAGATATATTTTTGCAGGATGTAATTGATATACGGGCATATATTCTTAAATTAGGAAAAGTAATATATGACTGTGTGAAATGAGGGGAGTATTTTCACTAAGTAGTTACGAAGAGGATATATTTAACAAGCAGTACGATCCTAGTGTGCTGTCACTGGAATGCTTTACAGATGAATTGTTCTTTTCGGATGGTGGAACTAATCCGACGGTACCTTTGTGTTACCCTCCGCCTGAAGGCGAACTCCAATAAAAAAGACGAATACATAGAGTGTTCAGCATATCTGGAGCATAGGGACATTTATCGTTTTGCATATCATATTGACCAACTGACAAAAAACAGATGGAAATCAGTTAATATAAAATTAATGGATCATAAACAAAGAGCCAATTGGCCGGAGGTAAAATCCGACGAATTGGCTCTTTTTGGAATTATTTGGTCATGAAGTAATGTACTTTATTACATGAAATTCTTTTAATATTCTTCAAAATTATCTGCTGACCTATTACTTATATCATCTAAAACGTTTTTTGTCAAGAAAAATTCCTGTCTTTGGTCCTTGAACAGTTGCTTATCAAAGTAAAAATCCTGATTTCCTAAGAATAAAGTCCTTTTAAAATTGCAAGACCAATTTCTTTTTCTGCTATTTACCGTCATGATTTGCAGTCAAAATAACGGGCTTTTTTGTGTTTTTTTGGCGAAATTGTTTTAAATTCATTTTTGGCAACATTTCTTTTCGCAGTCAAAATTCTGGTCACAAAACAGCAGAACTTGGCTATTTATATGGATTTGCGTAATGAAGATCATAAAGTACATTACTTCATTACATTCCAAAAAGGAAGGAAAGATTCATGGCGACTCTGCTTTTTGAACACAACCAAAAAGCTTACGAAGCGGCGCGCTTGCTGCTTGATTGTAGCGGCAAGGCGGCAGTCATCCACCCAACCGGAACCGGCAAATCCTTCATTGCCTTCCGGCTTTGCGAAGACCATCCGAAGGAAACGGTTTGCTGGCTTGCGCCATCGGAGTACATTTTCAGCACTCAGCAGGAGAATTGGCAAAAGGCCGGCGGCAGCAAGTGCGGCAACATTCGCTTTTTGACCTACGCCAGGCTGATGCTGCTCAAAGAAGATGAGCTGGCGCAAATAAATCCCGCTTACATCGTTCTGGATGAATTTCATCGCTGCGGAGCCAGAATGTGGGGGCAGGGTGTGGCACGATTGTTGGCTCTCTTTCATGATGTCCCGGTTCTAGGGCTGTCTGCGACCAACATTCGCTACCTCGACAACCAGCGTGATATGGCGGACGAATTGTTTGACGGTCAGATCGCTTCCCAGATGACCTTAGGCGAAGCAATCGTCCGCGGAATCTTAAATCCACCCAAATACGTGCGCGCTGTCTTTTCCTACCAGAAAAATTTCGAGCAGTATGAAGCCAAAGCCCGCATTGCCAGGAATAAAGCGGTGCGGGAAGCGGCGGAACGAGAGCTAGAAGCGCTGCGCAGGGCGTTAGCGCAGGCGGAAGGAATGGAGCAGATTTTTGATCGGCATATGTCCAACCGAACCGGGAAATACTTGGTATTCTGCGCCGATTATGACCATATGCAGGAGATGATCGCCAAAGTACCGGAGTGGTTTTCTAAGGTAGATTCGGATGTCCATGTCTATTCTGTTTATTCAGAAGAACCGGACGCCAGCAGGGAATTTGCGGATTTCAAGTCAGATACAAGCAATCACTTGAAGCTGTTGTTCTGCATCGACATGCTCAACGAGGGCGTTCATGTGGCGGATGTCAGCGGTGTGATCCTATTACGCCCGACGGTTTCGCCGATCATCTACAAACAGCAGATTGGCCGTGCGCTTTCCGCTGGAGTAAAACAAAATGCGGTAATTTTTGATGTTGTGCAGAATATGGAGAACCTTTGCAGTATCGGCGTGGTAGAAGCAGAGATGCGCGTCGCGGTGGAAGCATACCGCAGACAGGGAAGAGAAGCAGAGATTGTCAATCATCGGTTTCGCGTGATCGACGAAGTGGGCGACTGTGTCCGTCTGTTTCAGAAGCTGGAAGGAACGCTGTCCGCGTCGTGGGATTTGATGTACGCGGCGGCGGAGCAGTATGTGTGCCAGAGCGGCAATTTGGAGATTCCAAAGCGTTATGTCACGCCGGAGGGGCTTTCCCTGGGGCAATGGCTCGATACTCAGCGCAGAGTGTATGCAAAAAAGGTTCCGGGAATCTTGACGGAGGCGCAGGTGCAGCGGCTGAATGCAATTGGTATGCGCTGGCAGGATGCGCGGGAGGCGTCGTGGGAGAAATATTATGGAGCGGCAGAGCAGTATTATCGGCATCATGGAGATCTGTTGGTGCCGGTGCGTGAGAAAATAGATGGGATCGCGTTAGGCCGCTGGATTGCGCAGCTGCGTTCTGCAAAAAAAGGAAAATGTGAGTTGAATCTGACCTTAGAACGAGAAGCAGCGCTGAATCAAATCGGGATGGTCTGGGATGTGCCGGATTATTTGTGGGAACAGAACTATGCGTCCGCGAGACAATATTTTGAAACAAATGGACATTTGGATGTACCGATCGACTATATGGATTCCACGGGTATACATCTTGGGAGTTGGATTTTAAAAATGCGTGCGGCCAGACGAGCTTTGGAACCGAAAGCGCAGGGTGCTGAGCTGACGGCAAAGCGGATTGAGAAGCTGAATGCAATTGGTATGATCTGGGAACCGAAGCGGGAGACTGCCTGGGAAAAGTTTTATCAGGCGGCCTGCGAATATTATCGGCGCAACGGAAATTTGCAGGTTCCTTCTACCTATATCACAGCAGAAGGAAAGCACCTGGGGAAATGGATTCGCCGTCAGAGAGAAGCAGTTGGGATGTCTTTGCGTGAAGAACAAAAAGAGAAGCTAGATGCAATCCAGATGGTCTGGAACGCACAGGAAAAGATTGATTACCGAAAATGTGTAAGATTACAAAAGGGGAGATAACGTGTTTCAGGATAACAAACATTTTCAGCCATTTGAATCTGACATATGGCTGAGCTCGCCCACCATGCACGGCCAGGAGCTGTCCTACATGCAGCAAGCATATGAGACAAATTGGATGTCTACTGTGGGAGAAAACATCACTCAGATAGAGCAGATGGTTTGTCAAAAAATCGGGTGCGCCCATGCCGTTGCATTATCCAGCGGAACGGCCGCACTGCATTTAGCGGTCAAGCTGGCAGGGATCAAGAGGGGCGATTTAGTATTTTGCTCCGATCTGACCTTCAGTGCAACCGTAAATCCGATTGTCTATGAGGGTGGCATCCCGATCTTTATTGATTCCGAGTACGAGACCTGGAATATGGATCCGCAGGCACTGGAGCAGGCATTTGCGCTATATCCGCAGGTGAAATATGTGGTGGTGGCCCATCTTTATGGGACGCCGGGCAAGATAGAAGCGCTGGCGAACATCTGTAAACAGCATAAAGCCGTTCTGATTGAAGACGCGGCAGAGTCCTTTGGCGCTGCGTACTGTGGAATTCAAACCGGAAATTTTGGCTATGTCTCCTGTCTCTCCGGAAATGGAAATAAAATCATCACCGGTTCTGCAGGCGGGTTTCTTTTGACGGACGAAGAGCGAGCGGCCGATCAGGTGAGAAAGTGGTCTACGCAAAGCCGTGAGGAAGCATCCTGGTATCAACATGAAGAGTTGGGCTATAACTATCGCATGAGCAATGTGATTGCTGGTGTTCTGCGCGGTCAGATGCCCTATCTGGAGGCGCACATTGCACGAAAGCGGGAAATTTACCAACGCTATCAAGCGGGGTTTTTTGGGCTTCCGGTTCAGATGAATCCATATGATGCCAAAAACAGCGAGCCGAATTTCTGGCTCAGCTGCCTGCTGATTGAGCCAGAAGCGATGTGCCGACAGGTGCGGGATGAACAGGAGGTGTTGTATCTGCAGGAAAAAGGAAAGAGCTGTCCAACCGAAATTTTGCAGGTATTGAAGCAGTATCGCGCGGAAGGACGCCCGATCTGGAAGCCAATGCATTTACAGCCGATTTTTCGTGGCAATGACTTTATATCTCGTGACGGAAGCCAGAGAGCGAAAACCAATGCTTATATTCAGCGAAAAGACGATGGGAAGGACGGCAATCCGGCGGACGTCGGGCGGGATCTGTTTCA
>CAMULB010000058.1 GCA_947089585.1 uncultured Lachnospiraceae bacterium
AGGCCAGCTGCCGAATCAGGAGGATCTGGAGCAGGGCTGGTCAGGCCAGCTGCCGGGTCAAGAGATGTATCAAGGCTATTCAGGACAGCAGGCGGGTTTGCAGGACACCCAAGGCTGGTATAATCAGGACGCTTATGCGGATTGGTACAACCAGCAGCTAGAACAGCAGCCAGTTCAAGATACAGCTCAAGGGTGGTATGGTCAAGATCAGCAGGAGACAGTGCAGCAGGGCTGGTCAGGCCAACTACCAAACCAAGAACGGTATACCGAACAATTGCCGGAAGAAAATTCAACGGCACAGGGCTGGCCGGGTTCACAGGCAGGGCAGGAGCCTGTCCAAAGCTGGCCCGGACAGCAGCCAGCTGAGAATGCAGGAAAGAGCTGGCCCGGACAGCAGCAGGGTCAAAATGGGACTCAGGACTGGGCGAGCCGTTGGCCGACGCAGGAGCTGCAGCGAAACGATGCGGTGCAGCAGGCCAATTGGAGGATGCAGCAAGGTGGTGCAATGCAGTCAAGTAATGCAGTGCAGCAGCCGGATTGGGAAATGCAGCCAAACGGTACAGTGCAGCAGCCAGGCTGGGGGATGCAAAAAGACCGTGCGCTGCAGCAGTCGCGTCAGGGAATACGGCCAAACAGTGCCCTGAATCCGCCAAGCCAGGGACTGTCGCCGGGCAACGGGCTGAATCCGCCAAGTCAGGGGCTGCCGTCAGGCAACGACCTGAAGCAGTCAAGTCAAGGTGTGAAGAAAAACCGCACTCCGCAGCAGTCAGGTCAAGGCTTGCAGCAAAATGACATGATGCCGCAGCCAGCACAAAATCCAGGATTCGGCGGCGCTGCCCAGCAGGTGAAGCAGGTTCGCGTGGCGCAAGAGGGATCAACTCAGGAGGATGCGCCGCAGCCGGAAAAAACAGTTCAATCCTATGATTTGAATCAGCTGGAGTGGCCCAGCCGGATTCCAGAAGAAAAACGGATGGCCTGGCTTGGACAGTCTGCACAACCGGATTCTGTACTGAAAGAGTCTGCATCGTCAGAGAGTATTCATGCTCCTGTGACCGAAGCAGGACGGGAAGCACCGGCCCAGGATCAGCCCTTGCCGGAGGAAATGCCGGATCCCGCATTAGATATTGATTTCAGGGGCATACTCACAGAGGACCCAGACGAAGAGGAGGAGCAGCCGGATGCAGGTGCATCCGGGTCTTCGGTTCATATTACGGGGAAGATGAGCCTGGCAGAGATCTTGGCGGCATGGGAGAAGCGAAAGGCAGAGGTCGAAGCGGCTGCCAGGACCATGGAGGGCGGAGCAAGAGCCGCCGCAGCAGGGAAACTGGAGCCGCAGCCGGAAGAGGAGGACATCGAGGAAGCAAAACGCAAAACAATTCAGCAGATGGAGCAGCTGATGGAATGGCTGAAATCGGGAGGCCAGCTCTTTCCCGAAGAAGGGACATCAGAAGAACAGAGCCCGACGAAGCCAAAGCAGTCGGACGGTTTACAGCAGCCAGAACAAATGCGCGCCGGCGAGGCGCCGGGAACTGCGGTTTGTGAAGAATCGGCGGCAGCGTCCGAAGAAGTGTATCATGAGGCGGCTGGGGCTAGTGAAGACACTCAGCAGGAAGCGCAAGACCAGCAGCAGCCCCAAAACCATATTTTTCAGAAACAGGAGGAACTGGAACAGAAAATTTTGCAGCGGCAGCAGCAAGTGCAGCAGGTATTGGAACGGGAGGTCAGGGAGGAGCATCTGCTGCAAAATGAGATAACCGTAGAAGATTCCGGGGAAGAGGAGCTGCCTTTGACGCAGCTGAATGAGGAGCAGCAGCAGATTTTTACATACTTTACCTTAATCAGTGGGATGGAGCAGCAGCTGTGTCAGGCATTGGAGGGCGCAAGACATCGGAAACGGAACAACCGTACATCGAATTCCGGCAACCTGATCATTACGGGCGGCAAACGGAGCGGCAAGACGATGCTGGCGACCGATTTTGTCAAAGCCTATCAGCGGCTGAGTGGGCATCCCAGTATTAAGGTAGGTAAAATATCTGCCGAAATGTTGAATCAGAAGGATATTCGCGTACTGTTTCAGGCTGTGGAGGGCGGTTACTTAATCGTGGAAAATGCCGGCGGCCTGTCCAAACAATCGGTGGAAAAGCTTTCTGCACTGATGGAAGGAGATACTAAGGGCGTGATGGTAATTTTAGAGGACGAAAAGGCCGGAATCAACAAGGCGCTGGCCCGCAGCCCGGAATTTACCAAAAAATTCACGGAACGCATTCATATTCCGATCTTTACCAGTGATGAGCTGGTGGCTTTCGCCAAAGCCTACGCAAAGGAGCACCGTTGTGAGATCGAGGATATGGGGATTCTTGCACTGTACAACAGCATCAGCAATATACAAAAGCTGGATGAACCGACAACGCTGACCGAGGTGAAGGAGATCATGGACGATGCAATTTCCAGAGCCAGCCGCGGGGGATTGAAAAAGCTGTTCGGCGGAAAACGAAATACGGAAAACGGAATGATCTTAATCAAGGAAAAGGATTTCAGAGAATAAAGGAAAGCAGGTAAAGGGATATGGGCAAAATTTCAGAATACGATATGTATTTATTTGGACAGGGAACACATTATGATATCTATCATAAGCTGGGTGCGCATGTAGGAGAATGGAGAGGTAAGAAGGGCGTGCATTTTGCTGTGTGGGCGCCCCATGCCGAAAGCGTATCAGTAGTGGGCTCCTTCAACGATTGGGATGAAACGGCGAATAAGATGAAGCGTTTGAAGCAGATGGGGATCTACGAGCTGTTCATTCCCGGAGTAAAAGAAGGTGATCTGTACAAATACTGCATTGAGACAAAGGACGAAAGAAGACTGTATAAGGCAGATCCTTTCGCATTCTGTAATGAGCTTCGTCCCCAGACTGCATCGGTTGTGGCAGACATTGATCATTTCAAGTGGAGTGATACCCGCTGGATGAAAAAGCGCAAAGGTACGAAGGATATTCAGGAGCATCCGATGGCCATTTATGAGGTGCATCCGGGTTCCTGGAAGCGCCATCCGGGCCGGGAGGATGAAGGCTTTTACACTTATCGCGAGCTGGCGCACAGCCTGACGGAATATGTAAAAATGATGGGCTATACCCATGTTGAGCTGATGGGAATTTCCGAATATCCCTTTGACGGTTCCTGGGGGTATCAGGTAACGGGATACTATGCGCCGACTTCCCGCTATGGAACGCCTGAGGATTTCATGTATTTTGTCAATTATCTCCACAAAAACAACATCGGCGTGATTCTCGATTGGGTGCCGGCGCATTTCCCCAAGGACGCGCATGGCCTGGCCGATTTTGACGGCGAGCCGTTGTTTGAATACGCGGATACGAGAAAAGGCGAGCATCCCGACTGGGGAACGAAGATTTTTGATTATGGCAAAACAGAGGTGAAGAATTTCCTGTTAGGAAGCGCTCTTCTGTGGGTGGAGCATTATCATATCGACGGGCTGCGCGTGGACGCGGTGGCTTCGATGCTCTATCTCGATTACGGCAAGCAGGACGGACAATGGGTTGCAAATAAATACGGTGAAAATAAGAATCTGGAGGCCATTGAGCTGTTTAAGCATTTGAATACGCTGGTGCGGGGGCGCAATCCGGGTGTGGCGATGATAGCGGAGGAGTCTACCGCCTGGCCGATGGTGACCGGGGATGTAGAACAAGGCGGCCTGAACTTTAATTTCAAATGGAATATGGGCTGGATGCATGATTTTTTGGATTATATGAAGCTTGACCCCTATTTCCGAAAGGACAATCATCATAGGATGACGTTTGCCATGAGCTATAATGAAGCTGAAAATTATATTCTCGTGCTTTCCCACGATGAGGTCGTCCATCTGAAATGCTCGATGTTAAACAAGATGCCGGGGCTTGGACGCGATAAATACGATAACCTAAAGGTCGGCTATGCATTTATGATGGGCCATCCGGGCAAAAAGCTGTTGTTTATGGGACAGGATTTTGCACAGCTGCGGGAGTGGAGCGAGGAACGGGAGCTGGATTGGTTCCTCCTGTCGGAAAAAGAGCATGAGCAGGTACACAACGTCGTGCGCGAGCTGTTGCAGATTTATCACAAATTCCCGGCTCTGTATCAGGACGATAACAGCTTTAAAGGATTTGAGTGGATCAATGCCAACGATGCGGAGAAAAGCATTTTCAGCTTTGTGCGCAAGAGCCGTACCGGCCGTAAGAACCTGCTGTTTGTCTGCAACTTCACACCTATGGAGCGCAAGGATTACCGGGTTGGCGTGCCCTTGAAGCGTCAGTATAAATTGATCTTTAACAGCGACGATGCCAGATTTGGCGGAAGCGGCCAAGAACGCCCCTTAATCTATAAGCCGGAGAAACGGGAATGGGATGGAAGAGAATATTCCATCGGCTATGAGCTGCCGCCTTATGGAATTGCGATCTTCTCCTATTAAGCAAACATGAAAGGAGCCAAAATGATGCCAATCCAAGATACGATCCGTTTGCAAAAAGAAGCGCTTGGTATTCATGAATATGCGTTTATGAATACCGGAGATCTTGTTTTTTCACAGGGAGTGCGCAATCTTTGTGAAATGAATTCCTGTGGAGAGTATGGGAAGACCTGGGCTTGTCCGCCGGGCGTGGGCACGATGGAGGAGTGTCAAAGCAAGCTTTTGCGATACCAGCATTTTTTTGTCTTTACAACGCTGCATCCGCTGGAGGACTCCTATGATTTTGAGGGTATGATGGAAGGCAAGGAACGTCATCGTGAACGCTGTCCGGCGATTGCCGCGCTGTTTGAGAAGGAGTACCAGGATGTGTTCATCTTGTCGGCGGAAGGCTGCGGGCGCTGTGAGCGCTGTACCTATCCAGACGCGCCCTGCCGGTTTCCCGATACACTCTATCCCTCCATTGAGAGCTATTGTGTAGAGGTCAACCGTCTGGCGGCGTCTGCCGGCATCCATTACATCAACGGAGCCAATACGGTTACTTATTTTGGTTGTATTTTTTATGATCCGACTGCGTAGTCGTTTTGCGCATTGAAATTCGCGTTTTGCGTCTAAACAGGCCGCCGTACCAGAAAAAAGCGTTTATTTTCTGGTGCGGCGGCCTGTTTGATTCTGGTTCTTATGAATCTGTTTCATCTGCCACTTCATCTTCGATCTCGCCTGCTGCGTCTCTCATCTTATCTTCGATTTCGCCTTCTGCGTTCGTCATTTCACCTTCGATCTCCTCCGCTTCGTCTGCCTCATATTCCGGGTCAAGCGCTTCCTCATCCGTGAAAAAGGAGTCGTCGATCGGCTCGTCAAACATCTCCGAATCGTCTGCCGGAATCCAGGCCGAACCGAATTTTACATCCCGAAACAGGGCGGATAATCCAGTGATTTGCTTTAAACGCAGAATCTCGTCCCGATCCATGCCTAGGTGCTTGGAAATCCAAGCGTCGGAACGTCCCAGCTCATGCAGCTCCCGGACGATGTTGCTCATCAGGTCTACATTGTGGGAGCCTCTGGCGCGATTGTGGCGTACCGTGCTGGCCATTCGTTTTTCCAGGGGCTTGTCGATAACAGAAACGGGCAGCATGCCGCCCTCCCGTTCATAGATATCTGGATACTCCAGCATCACGCGGTAACGGTGGAAGCCGTCGACCAGGATATAAGTATCGGTGGTCTTGTTATAGTAACAGACGACCGGCATTGTATAGCCGTCCTCCCGAATGCTGTCATATAACAGCTTGAATTCCGGAGGGGCGACCGAATTGGGATTGTAGGTGTTTGGTTCTATTTTTTCAATCGGAACGGCAATCACATTGTACACGGGGCTCTTGTATTTCATATTGCATCTCCTAAGCTTTGGTATTTTTGTTTGAGAGTGTCGATGCGGTATTGCTGCTGTCGGGTCAGACCAAAGCCAAGAAAACGGCAGATGTGGTCATTTTTTAATATGCAGTAGCACATGCGTTTCCAGCTGGGAATGTCCTTGCTGGTTTTGATGTCGTCCGTCTCATCCGGCAGCTTGCCGATAAAAACAATGCGGGAATTCTTCATCAGTGTGTAATTGGAAACGCCGTTGCGCCTGATATTGTACCCATGATCCACAAGCTCCTGGATGGTTCGTTCTTCTAAGCCGCCGCCAGTCTTATGCCAGAATTCAATGGAGGTATTAAATTTCTTGATGTAGTTATTGCGCAGCCGGAGCGGAAGCGTATCCAACAGAAATTTGGTGTAAGATTTCCAGGTGTGTCCTTCGGGCAGGGCCAGATTGCGGTAGCCCATGGCCTTGGTCTTGCCGTAAATGCAGGCGAAATTCGCGCCGCGAACCCGGCCGACCAGCTTTGTCCAAATGGCAGGATCAATGACGCGATACAGATTCAGACTGTCTTTTGCGTAATCGTTAAAGGGCGAGGCCACGCGCATTTGATCCGGCTTCAGGCCGGCCATATGATAAAGATCATATAGATGATTATAGTCATAATTGAAGCGATAATTGGCGTGCCAGACATCACTTAAGGTCCAGTCATAGAGAGGAGAAGCACACCAGACATCTTTGAACTGCCGACTGATCCAGCAGGTGCCCTTGTAACCGTATTTTCGATTCATGATGCCGCTGTAACGCTGCAGCGATTCGTCGGCCCGAATGCCCAGCAGGCAGACAGTTTTTGTTTGATTATGGGACATACGATACCAGCGTCCAAATTGCTTGGCCAGATCCTCCTGGTGCATACGGTAATGGTAAGTGGAAATCGGGTTATTTTTCAGATTAATGACATAAGGGTGCTTGGGCATCGGGCGTACCCAGGCGTCTTCTTTGACATCATCCCAAGGATACCAGAACATCTCGTAGCTGCTAAGGGCGGTTCGCGTCGCCATAGGCAGGCATACCCAATATGCTTCCGTGTCTTTGTGGATCCTTTGAAACGTCCGCTCTACATATTCTGTTGTTACGGTGTATTGGGCTTCAAAATCCTGGTGAAAGACGCCGATTCTTCTGTCGGGGTAATACTTTTTCTGAAAATCCAGAGTAAGATTCAGCAGCAGTCCGCTGTCCTTTCCGCCGGAAAAAGAAACATATATATTGTCAAATTCCTTGAAAATATAGTGAAGCCGTTCCTGCAATGCGTCAAAGACGTTCTTCCCGGTATAAATTCGTTTCATTGCAATCACCTCTTTGTTTTTTGCTGGAAAATATTTCCAATTATACTACAAGATTCGACAAAATACAAGAAGAGCATTTTTCGATGGAAGCGATTTGTCACCGTATGTGTGAATTTTCATATACTATACTGACGTCAAAATTGGGAGAAACGCATTGGATCGGAAACAGAATGATTTTTACAGAATGACGAATGGCAGTTCGCAGAAAATGCCTTTTTATATGACATATCCTATGCAGAATATTTTCCTCGAAGAGGCCGAGTATGAACGGGATATGGAACGAATGAAGCATTTATATCCCAGGGAGGTGCAGGGCATTCAGGAGCATGTGGAGGAAGAATGCGATAAAATGGAATATGAGGGCAGCATGATGTTTGATGAATACCCAGATAAGCTGATGCTAAAGCAGATTGTGGATCGGATTTATCAGCGTACTGCACAGCCAAAGGAATTTGAGGCCGAGCAATATGAAACGGTGGTGACTGAGGAGCTTAGAATGATTGGCCCCGGCAGACCTCCCGGCCCCGGAAGACCTGATTTTGGCCCGCCGCCTCGGCCTGGATTTGGTCCGCCGCCGGGGCCGCCGAGACCGGATCAGGGACTGAAGCATTTGATTGAGGTGATGCTCTATCAGGAAATGTATAACCGCAGGTGCAGGCACAGACGCTGCAGGCGCTGGTGGTAAGCGGCTGTGTTGGGCTGTAATTGTGTGTGGCTCCGCAAATGAGAATTGCTGAACTGTAATTGCGGGCGTCGGCCCCGCAAATGAGAATTACGGCGTGTGACTGTCAGTCAACCATGACGATAGGACTTTTCATTCGTCAAAACTCCTGTTATAATGTACTGGAGCGTGTTGGAACAACGATTTTTTACCGGCTGTGCTTTGCGAAAAGAAGTGCAGGTGCAGCCGGTTTTTGAACAGAAATAGAAAGAACAAAGGGATAGAAGGAACCAAAGCATAGAAGGAGCAAAATTGGATGACGGAATTAGAGAAGCTTTTCAGACAATATGTGACGCCGGAGCTCATCGGCGCCGTTTTAAGCAATCCCCGCCGAAAGGAGAGCGGCCGTAAGATACAGATTCGTCCGGTGCAGCTGAAGACGGGGCTGGTATTTCAGGCCAGTGAGTACCGGGGGACACAGGTGTTTCATCACAACTTAAAGCAGCACGAGGCAGCTGCGAGGATGTGTGAGTGGATGACTGAGTATCGCCAGGCTGAGCTGACCGCATCCTTTGGACAAGCCTGGGCGCTGGTCAGCAAAAAAGGAAAAGTGACGATTAAGGAAAAAAATGGCTGCAAGGGTGTAAAACCGGCAGATTTGTCTCATAATAGAAAGAAGCGCTATATTTTGCAGCCAGATCAGCGGGTGGAATTTCTCGTCGATCTGGGCGTTCAGACCAAAGAGGGAAAAATCGTACATGCACAATATGACAAATTTCGGCAGATCAACCGCTTTTTGGAATTCATTGCCGACATCCTGCCGCATCTGCCAAAGGATCGGGAGATTTCGGTGTTGGATTTTGGCTGCGGTAAATCGTATCTGACATTTGCCATGTATTATTATCTCAAGGTGCTCAAAGGACGCGCCGTAAAAATTACCGGGTTGGATTTGAAGGAGGACGTCATTGCGCACTGCAACGATCTGGCGCGGGCATATGGGTATCAGGAGCTGCATTTTCAAGTTGGCGATATCGCCGGCTATCCGGGAACTGAGCCGGTTGATCTCGTTGTCACCTTACATGCCTGCGATACGGCCACCGACTATGCGCTCGATCAGGCGATCCGGCGCGAGGCAAGGGTGATCCTGTCGGTGCCCTGCTGTCAGCATGAGCTCAATCAGCAGCTGCACAATGAAATCCTTGCCCCGGTGCTTCAATATGGCTTGTTGAAGGAACGTCTGGCCGCGCTGCTGACGGACGGGCTGCGGGCACAGATTTTGGAAAGCCGGGGCTATGAGGTGCAGCTGCTGGAATTTATTGATCTGGAACACACGCCGAAGAATATTCTAATTCGCGCGGTAAGGGGGAAAAAGGACAAGAGCCCCGAAGCATATCAAAGGCTGATGGAATTTTTACAGGTTCACCCGACATTAGCGGTGCTGCAGGAGGAAAGGACGGACAATCATGGGTAAAAAAATCATCAAGGCCGTGGTGCTGATGCTGATCTTTTTTGCATCGCTGGCGGGCTTAAGTATGTTGACCGACCGGGAGAATGTAGATTTGACTTCCGAGATGAAGGAAGCCTCTCTGCCGGTGATCCTGCTGAAAAAAGGAGATATTTCGATCAATCAGCTGTTTGGCTATAAGGGAGAGATGGAAGAGGAAACGATTCGTGAAACCGTTACGCCGCTGTCTGCCGATATGGTGCTGCCGGTTACGATTCAGACGTATAAAACGCATGTGGAGGAGATTTCCTATGAAGTGCGTACAATGGATTTGCAGCGGCTGTTGGAGCATAAACAGATTGAGAAATTTTCGCAAAAGGACGGGGTGATTCAGACCAAGCTTCGGATTCAGAATCTGCTGGAGGAGGGGCAGGAATATCGGCTGCGGATTACGTTAAAATGCGGCGGACAGGAGGTGCGCTATTACACCCGCCTCATACGGCCGGGAAACTGGCATGTGGATGATGCGATTCAATTTGCCCTCGATTTCCATCACAAAACCTTTGACCCGGCCGAGGCTGCACAGCTGGCGCTGTATTTGGAGCCAAATGTGGAGGGGGATAACACGACACTTCACAAGGTGACGATTCACTCCAGTCTCAATCAGGTTGCCTGGGGTTCCTTTGAAGGGGAAGCGCTGATGGATCCGATTCCCTCCGTGTGGGAGGTGGGAAGCTCGTTTAATACGGTGAAGCTGAATTATGTGATGGCGGCGACGGGAGACAACGGGGAGACGGAATTTTACAATGTGGAGGAATTTTACCGCACACGTTACAGCGAGGTCAATGACCGGCTGTATCTGCTCGATTATGAACGGACGATGAGCGAGATCTTTCGGGGCAGCGGGGCGCATGCTTCCAAATCCGGTCTCCTTTTAGGCATTCGCGATATGGAAGTGTCTTACAGCGCCAATGAGAATGGGACGATTGTCAGCTTTGTACAGGAAGGGGATTTGTGGAGCTACAACAGTGTGTCTAATCAATTGTCTCTGGTATTCAGCTTTCGGGGGATTGAAGGCATCAACGACCGGGAGAATAACGGCAGTCACAGCATTCGGATTATGAAGGTCAGTGAGGAAGGAAATATAGATTTTGCGGTCTACGGTTATATGAACCGAGGGGCTCATGAGGGATATACTGGGGTTGGCGTTTATCATTATGACTGTGTTGCCAACACCATTCAGGAGGATTTGTTCATTCAGTCCGGGCAGCCATACGAATGGATGAAAGAGACCTGGGGAAAGCTGTTTTTTATCAGCGACGACGGGTATTTTTATATGCTGGCAGAGAGTGAGCTCTATAAGATTCGGCTGGAAGACTGCAGTGTGGAGGTGATGCGTTCCCAGCTGGATGAAGAGAATTTTGCAGCATCTGCGGACGGCAGATACATTGCCTGGTTAGATCCAAAGGAGAACGGCGCGATTGCTGTAACCGATCTCGACACGGAGCGACAGTGGCAGATCACCGGCAAAAAGGGAGAAGCGTTGCGACTGGTAGGATTTGTGGAGAGCGATCTGGTCTATGGCGTGGCAGAAGCGGGAGAGACTGCGGCCGCAGAAGATTTTCCCATGCACAGGCTTGTGATTGTGGATAAGGAGCAGCAGGTGATAAAAGAATATGAAAAATCAGGTTACTATATCACAAAAGCCTATGTAGAATCGTCCACGGTATTTTTGGAAAGAGCCGCGCGCAGCGGGGATATTTTTACTCCGGTGCAGGGAGATGCGATTAAGAGCCATGAGATAGAGGCGGCCCGTAATATTCAGGTTGGAACGATTGTAACGGAGCAGAAGCAGACGCAGGTCAAGCTGGTCCTGGAACAGGAGCTTGCGGCCAAGACGCCGCAGACGCTGGTGCCGCAGGAGGTCGTTTTGGGGAAAAAGAATACTGTTTCTTTGAAAAGTAAGGCGCAAGAGGAACGCTATACCGTTTATGACGCGGGAAAAATTCTTCTGCGCACCAAGAATGAGGCGCAGGCGATCCAGACAGCCGACGCGGCAGCCGGAGTCGTGTTGGCACAGCCTTACCGCTATCTGTGGCGGCGCGGAAGGACCGGAACCGTATCGCTGGCGGAGCGCGTGGTGCTCAGCCAGGAAGAGGCGGATCAGACGGTTGGCGATATGATGCTGCGCTGTCTGATGGCTCTGCTGAAAGCGGAGGGAATCAGTTTTGATGTCAGCGGACCGCTGAGTGGCGGTGAGACGCCGGCACGGATTATGCAGGAGGCCATGCCCTCGGCTCAGGTGCTGAATCTGACTGGGTGCAGCGTGTCACAGGTTCTCTACTATATCAGTCAGGGTGGCGTGGTCTTTGCCTGGGGCGAAAACCAGCAGCCGATGCTGCTGGTGGGGTACGATGAGCACAATGTGATTCTCTATGATCCAGTTATTAACAGCACCTATCGCAAGGGGCTTTCAGACAGTGAGGAGTATTTTTCACAGGCGGGCAATGCTTTTCTTGGCTATTTGAAGGATGGAAATCTGAAGGCTGCGAAATAAATGGCAATTTTCAGGCACGCTCCAGGTGGAGTATTAAGTTTTCTCCGTATTCTTCCGAAATATTACATGCAGAACGATGCAGTGAAGATGGAAGAATGAAGACGGGGTACATTATGCGGATAGACAATACCGGGAGAAATGAATTCTTAGAATCGAATACAGCAATGGGAACAAAAGGGCCTGGCGCTGCCGGTGCGAGGGCTGCCGTTCAGCCGCCTGTTAAGACGGACTGGGGCAGTAAGATGGATGAGGTGTCCAAGGGACACAATCTGTCGCCAGCAGCGGTGAAGAAGGCTCTTTTTTCGTTGGAATCGGAGATGGAGCGGATCAAGCAGGATGCGGGCTCTGTGGATCTTGCGTTAATTCAGACGCAGATGGCAATTCTGTCCAATACCTTGAGCGGGGAGGATGCTAAGCATTTACAGGAAGAAGGGTATTCACTCAACGATACCCAGGTGGAGACAATTGTGACGGCCATGGATAAGATTCGGCTGGAGTTGGCCAAGGGCGGTGTGGACGCAGGATTCTTTGGCGCGGATCTGTCGATGGAGCAGCTGGAGGCCATGACCGGGAACGCGGCGCAGGCCAAGCAGCTGGCAGCGGATTTAACACCATGCAGCGACGGAGCGATGGCTTATCTGGTAGACAATGGGTTAGAGCCTACGATTGAGAACCTGTATTGGGCCCAGCATTCTGGAAGCAGCTATTGCCGTGGGGAGGATTCGCTGCTTGCGCAGGATGAGAGTTTTCGCAAGCAGATCGAGAAGATGATTGAGATGGCAAATTTGCCGGTCAATGAGACGTCATTGGGCTATGCAGATTTGCTTTTGCAAAATGATATTCCGCTTACGACTGCCAATCTGGTCTATATGGATCAGCTGGGGCAGCTGGCGCTTCCGCTAGAGGAGCAGGCGGTGGAACAGGCTATTTCCCAGGCCGTTGTAGAGGGCAGGGCCCCAAAGGATGCGTATCTGATGGCGGGCTACAGCTTCAAGGAGCGGGCGCAGGACGCGGCGCAGGTAATTGCCACAGCAGGGGATGAGGAGCTGGCGAGCGTGCTGGCGGAAGAGAAAGCCGTGACCGTGGAGCATTTGAAGCAGGCCGGGGAACAGACAACCGCTGTGACCGCCCAGGAGGGCGCGCGCGTGGCGCAGCCAGCCCCTGCAGAAAATATGAGCGGGCCGCAGCCAGCCGTCGCAGAAAATATGAGCGGGCTGCAGCCAGCCGCCGGGGAAAGCAGTCAGTCAGCTGCAGTTCCGGCGCCGGCATTGCCTGCCGGCGCAGAGAACCAAAAAGGGCCGCAGTCCGTTGCCGGAGAGAGCCGTCAGGCCGCAGCAAATCAAGCGGCTGCGTCAAATTCGGCGCCTATGGCCACCGGCGAGGAGCGTTTTATTACGGCGCGGCGGCAGTTGGAAGAGATACGCCTGATGATGACGGTCGAGGCCAATTATCAGCTGCTGAAAAAGGGAATTTCGATTGAGACGTTGGAATTGGAGCAGCTGGTAGAGGAGCTGCGCGCTCTGGAGAACGACTATTATCAGAGCCTGCTCAAGCAGCAGGGAATCGAATCGACCGCAGAAGCATCGGAGCTGTTTCGGGGGGCTTTAGAGCGAACGGAAGCGCTTAAAGGATTTCCTTCTTATCTGTTGGGAACGCATGGACTGGATCGAACCACCCTGCAGCAGATGTATGAAAACGGGAGCAGCCTGAAGGCTTTGCTGGATCAGGCCAATGAAGCGTATGAGACGATGATGACTGCTCCCAGATCCGATTTGGGTGATTCCATTCAGAAAGCATTTCGCAATGTGGACGACATCCTGAGCGATCTTGCATTGGAGCCAACGGAGCCGAATCAGCGGGCCGTGCGGATTTTAGCCTATAACCAGATGGAGATTACGCCGGAGGAAATTGCGCGCGTCAAAGCCGCCGATGAGAAGATGCAGAATCTGTTCCAGAACATGAAGCCGGCGGTCGTCTTAGAGATGATCCGCGAAGGGATATCGCCCTTACAGATGGATTTGGCGGCGCTCAACCAAAAGGCAGAGGAGCTTGCGTCAAGATTAGATCCGGGAGAGGAAGAGAAGTACAGCAAGTATTTATGGAAGCTGGAACAGAAGCAGGAGATTACGCCGGAGGAGAAGGAGAGCTATATCGGGATTTATCGTCTGCTGCGTCAGATTGAAAAGACAGACGGTGCAGTAATCGGCGCTGTGGTCAACCAAGGCGGGGATTTGTCCTTGAAGAATTTGCTGACGGCAGTCCGCAGCCGAAAAAAATCTATGGACGTAAAGGTCGATACGGAGTTTGGCGGTGCGCAGGCAGCAAAACGCGAGGATTTGACGATTGACCAGCAGATTGAAGCGGCCTATCAGACGGATTGCGCCAAGGAAGCGTATCGAAATCTGGAGCCGGAATATTTGGAGCAGAGTGTTGCCGGCGGGACATGGCAGGAGATGACGCCGGAAGAGCTGCTCTGGCAGATGAAGGAGCAGGAGACGGCTGCGGAGACGGAGGAGCGCTATTACGATCAGCAGCTGCAGCAGTTTGAAAGTGGTCGTCAGGCGGAGGCTGCGGTGATTCAGCTGCTGCGAGAGTACGATCAGCCGGTGGATACCTGGCATATTCAGGCCATGGGGCAGTTTGTGAATAACCGCAATGGGATGTTTGGAAAGCTTTTTGATCCGGATTTGATGGAAGAAAGCCCCGATCTGGAGGCAGCCAAAGAGCAGATTTTAAAGGAATTTGCGGAGGCAGTTAAGACGCCGGAGGATATGGCCAAGGCGCAGATGGCATTGGCGGAGACGGCAGAGCACGTGATGGAAGGCATGATCAATGAGAAGGAGCTTTCCAGCCAGCAGGTGCGGGAATTGAAGCTTCTAAGAACCCAGATTCAGATCAGCGGTGCAATGAACC
>CAMULB010000059.1 GCA_947089585.1 uncultured Lachnospiraceae bacterium
TCATTTTATCCTTTTTGACCTTGTTTTTGGCGCTCTCCAGCGTACTGAGCGCCAACGGCAAAACAATTGCCATGATGAAGGTGATGGGTTATTCGCAAAAAGAAACCGCCCATTCCTTGTTAAGCGGCTACCGTATCGTTTCCTACCTTGGCTTTCTCATCGGCACCGGCTATCAATACCTGCTCTTAAAGCTGACCGTAACATTTGTGTTTGCAGATTATAACAGCATACCGGAATATCATTTTAACCAGAAAGCGCTGCTTGCAACCTTACTGCTCTTTCTTTTGGCCTATGAATGCACGATTTCTTATTTTTCCCGAAGAATCAGCCAGCTTCCCGTCAAAGCAGTGATGCTGGAATAACAAAAAAAGCGTGGAAAGCGAATGGATGCTTCATGCCCCTTGATTGCAACGGTTCCGAATCCTTTGCCGTTACTTACCGCCTTCCACGCTTTTTGCTGCGCGCTCTGATCTATCTTCCGCGCTTTTTGCTGCGCGCTCCTATCGTCCTTCCACGCCTTTTGCTGCGCGCCTGTATCCTTCTGTCAGGACTGCCGCTTTTGCAAGCTCAGACTTTTTTCAGCTGTGCGGCTGCCTCTTTGCGCTTCCGCTTGTTTTCGTACATTCGCTCGTCTGCTTCCTTGAGCAGATTTTGGTAATCCGTTCGTCCAAAGACCAGGCTATAGCCAAAGGAGAACCGAAGCGGAACCGTTACTTCACCATTCAGCGACGCCACACAATCCTCCTGAATCGTATCCAGCGCATGCAACGCCTCCAGCAGCGCTTCTTCCTGCTGATACTGATACAAATATAATACAAATTCATCGCCGCCAAGTCTCGCTGCTACGGATTTTCTTGTCTCCATGCTGGTAATCAGCTCGGAAATCTTGCGCAGATATGCGTCGCCGGTCTCATGTCCATACGTATCATTGATCACCTTCAGATTATCGGCATCAATCATCACCAGCGCACTATAGCCGAGCGTATTCGGTGTGGCAAACAATTGAGCCAGCTTCTGCTCCAAGCCGCGCCGGTTGTAAAGGCCCGTCAGCGCATCAATATCCCGTTCCACCTCGATCTGCTTACGCTTGGCAAGATCTTCTGTAACATCAATAATTACACCAAAAACGCCGTCGTTGTCATTGAGCTCCTCCAGCTTGATATACTTTCCTCTTCGCTCGAAAATGCCGTTTTCACCCGGAACCGGATTCTGGCGCATACGCTCGATCAGCTCCTGAAATGCTTTATAGTCGGAAGACAGCCATTCATCCTCCTTATATTCCAGGGAAAGAATCTTCGGCACATATTCGGTAAAGCGAACACGCTTCATGTGCTGGTTATATTCGTATACACCGATATACATATTCGTCTTGCGCAGAACATAAGACATTTTGCTGTTGCTGTCGAGAAGACGTTTTTTCATCCGATTGATATAATCACTCAATTCCGAAAATTCCACGCTGCTGTGAATATCCACCTCTTCATCCAGATTGCCCTGCATGATACTGTGCAGCTTCTCATTTACACTGTAAATATTGTCTACGACATAGCGGTTCATGTACCTGGTCACTGCACGAGACAAAATCAGTGCAATGACAATCAGACACACGGCAATGGCCACAACCGTTCCAGGAATTCGTCGGTAAAGCACCAGACTTGAGATCACCCGCCCAATATAATTGGCTCCGCTCTTCTGAAATACACAGTACGAATGACGGCCGTTTACCACTGCGTGAAATCCCCCCTTATGTCTGGAAAGATCGTCCAGCTTCAGGCCGACATCGGCAAGATTTTTTCCCACGCATTCTGTTTCGGTTGAGCCGACGATTTCTCCGCTCTGAGCGTCAACCGCAAAAAATCCCACTTCCGGATGATTGACCCCAAACAGGGAAAACAGGAAGGAAAGCTCATTTTTCTTGGATGTCTTCATCACATTGACCGGCTCCATCCCTACCTGGAGAATGAATTCTTCATTCTCGCTCCAAAGCGCGGAATACTGCATCAATTTAGCCTCCGCCGTATTGGGGGTAATATCCTGTACCAGCTTCAGCGACCGGTCCTTGAGCATCGGCTTAAAAAACATCATCTGCTCACCGGAATCAAAGGTATAATCATAATATTGCGGATGTGTTCCAGCATAAATTCGCCCGGTATCATCGAAAATGTGAATCTCATCCACTTCCATAAATTGAGCAATTTTTTTCAGCTCCTCCAAATCCTCGATAACAGACGGATTATGTTCGATCAAATAGGCAATGGCCTCCGCATTGTGCAGACAGGTCTCGCGATACTCCTCAAGCACATCATCAAACTCTTCCTGATTCTGTGCCAAAAGCTGTTCAATCTGCATAAATGTCCTGGTCGCGGTTTCATAGTCTCGCTTCTGTTCACTGGCAATCTGAACAAACAGCATAATCACTACAATAATTGCCACTAAAACACATGTAACTCGATGCATACAACGGCTGATGATTTTCTTTAGTACCTGCATCTGCGCCTCCTTATTCAACCAGAACCCACCAATGAATGTGATCCATGTGATTTCTTGTCAGCTTCTAAAAAACAACCCACAGCAAAACGCCGGTTCCTCGGTTCTTTGTCCACTGTGGGTATAATCAGTATAGGGCAAATGGAGGAATTTTTCAACTATTTTCTGCTTATGAGAGACGGGTTTGGTGTTGTTCTTCCTGTACTTTCTGTCAGAGCCTTGGATGGAGCAATTTTAGGATGCAAAACAGACCCGGAGAAAATACATTCTCCGGGCCTGTTTGTGTACATTTGGTGCTTTTTGGATTCCAACCTTTACCGCCGTGCACGCGTGTATGGAAAAAATCTCATTCCCTGTTTTCTAAACTTTTCACTTTATGGAGGAGCTCATCGTCTCTTGCTAAATTCCAACATTCCCGCTGTTCATGCCCGCCTCTTTATCCTCCAGCGGCAGCCAATCCAGCGCTTTTTTGATATAGGTATCCCAAAAATCCCACTCATGGGCGCCTGAACCGATTTCAAACAAATGCGGGATTTCATGCTCCTCCAGCAGCCGTGCGAAATCCTCACAGCCATGCAGCAGCAGATCCTGATCTCCGCAGGCCAGATAGATGGACGGAAACTCCTTCTTCTCACTGACCATTCTTTTTACAATCCAGGTGGGATTTCGATCCGAATCCACCGCAGCTTCCAGCTCCTGCCCTAACACAGATCTGGCATATTCCAGGGTCTGCGCAAAAAACATCGGTTTCTCCGGCGCTTTCAGCATTGCCTTCAAATCCAGATTCGCCGGTGAAAGCGAAATGATGGCGCCAAAGGTATCGCTGTACTTCAGTCCGTTGCGCATCGCGCCAAAGCCGCCCATCGAAAGTCCGCCGATGTAGGTATCCTCCTTTTTTTCAGATAAGGGAAAGCTCTTTCGCGTAAAGCGCACCAATTCTTCACCGATGAAGGAACCGTAATAATTGCCGTTCCAGTCCTGATCTAAATAGGAAAAATTGTCTCCCGACGGCATCACGACCGCAAGGTCCCGTTCCTCCGCCCAGCGCTGAATCCGTGTGCCATACAGCCAATCCGTATAATTTCCCACAATGCCATGAAGCAAATACAGGGTTTTATACGGTTTTCCCTCTTCCCTTTTTTTCATTCCCGGAAAATATACCTTATCTGTTGGCAAAATCACATGCATTGGTACGGCTCTGTTCAGACACTGGCTCACAAAATTAACCTCAAAGACCGCCATAATAGACCACGCTCCTTCTACTTTTTTAAAATGTTACCACAACTTCCTGCATCATGCAATCTCTTGCATTTGCTCCCATAAAAATCTGGAACACTCCGTCCTCCAGGTGATACTTGCGGTCGTCGTCGTAAAAACCCATGTGACTTTTTTCCAATTCGATCACAACCCGTTTTGTCTCACCGGGATTTAAGGTAACTTTTTTGAACCCCTTTAACTCCCGGATCGGACGAACTATGCTTGCCGTTACATCCCGCATGTACAGCTGTACGGTCTCTGTGCCCGCAGCCTTCCCTGTATTCGTCACATTTACGGAAGCAATCAGCCGCTTGTCCTCAAGCGCTACGGAAAATGCATGGTAATCAAAGGTCGTATAGCTCAACCCATAGCCAAACGGATACAGTGGTTCAAATCCGGCGTCCAGATAACGCGAGGTGAACTTACTCTTGCTGCCGGGACGCCCGGTGTTTGGGTGACTCATGTAGATCGGGCACTGCCCTGCCGTCTTAGGAAAGGTCGATGCAAGCCGTCCGCTGGGATTGGTTTCTCCAAAAAGCACCGATGCAACTGCATTTCCCATCTCAACGCCCAGGTGCCATCCTTCCACAATGGCAGGGATATGCTGCGCTTCCCATTCCAGCGCCAGCGGCCTGCCATTCATCAGCACTGCTACGACTGGTTTTTTGCTGGCCACAAGCTTTTCAAGCAGCTTCCTTTGCGCTCCCGGAAGAGAAATATCCGCCCTTGAGGCCGCTTCCCCGGACATGGAGACCAGCTCCCCCACGACCGCAACAATGACGTCGCCCTCCCTGACAGCCGCCTCGATTTCTGCTTCATTCAGTTCGCCCTCAGGGCCGCCGCAGGGATGATAGGTCAGATTTGCACCGATCCGTTCCAGGCCCTGTTTGATCGAAACACAATCCTCGATTTTCCAGGACATAGCCCAGGAGCCAATGATCTCCTCTGGATTGTCGGCCAGGGTTCCAACCAGACTAATTTTTAAGTCCTTCTTCAGGGGAAGCAGATGCTCGTCGTTCTTCAAAAGGACGATGGATTTCTTGGCCGCCTCTAACGCGAGCTCCCTGTGCTGGGGCGGAAGCACGTCGTAACGATGCATCGCCTCCTCAGAAACATAAGGATGGTCAAACAGGCCCAGCCACATTTTCACGCGTAAGATCCGCTCCACCGCCTGATCAATGGTACGCTCAGATACCCTTCCCGCCTTCACATGTTCAGGCAGGTGCTTTAAAAAGATTCCGGTGCCCATATCCATATCCATGCCGGCATTTACAGCCTGCGCACCGGCGTCACTCTCCTCTTTTGCAGTCCCATGCGCGACACATTCGCGAATTCCGTTTGCATCGCTGACGACGAAACCGTCAAGGCCCAGCGTCTCCTTGAGCATGGTTGTCAGGAGAAATTTGTTTCCCGTACAGGGAATCCCGTTCCAATCGTTAAATGCCGCCATGACAGAGACCGCGCCCTCCTGTACCGCCGCTTCAAAGGGCGGAAGATAGGCATTGTGCAGCAGGGAGCGCGCCATGGTCGTCGTATTATAATCACGCCCCGCTTCGCAGGCGCCATAGGCGACATAATGCTTTAAGCAAGCCGCAACATAATGCTCTGTAGAGGTCTGATCATTCTGAAGGCCGCGTACCTTTGACCGCGCAAATTCAGAGACCAGAAACGGATCCTCTCCCGGCCCCTCCGACACCCGGCCCCATCTTGCATCCCGCGCCACATCAATCATGGGTGCAAAATGCCAGGCAACCCCTCTGGAACGGGACTCCCTTGCGGCCATCCTTGCCGTCCGTTCAAATAGCTCCGGTTCAAATGCCCCGGCCTCTGCAAGCGCGATCGGATATACGGTTCGGAAGCCATGAATCACGTCCAGTCCGATCAAGAGCGGAATTTTCAATCTGCTCTCTTCAACCGCAATTTTCTGCAGTGCGTTTGCCTTTACCGGATCCTGCAGCATCAACGAACCGATCTTACCTGCGCGAATTTCCTCTTCATGAAAATCCCGTTCCGCACTTTGCATGATTTTACCGAATTCTTCATTGCTGAGACGGCCGTCTCCCACCATTTCGATCAGCTCTTCAAACGGGACGTCAAAGCCGCCTACAATCGAAACCGATGCAAGATTCATCTGACCGATTTTTTCTTCCAATGTCATTTCCTGTAAAAGGCTCTGAATCTTCGCTTCTTGCTGTTTGCTTAAAATCATCTTCCGCTCCATTCCGGCTCACTTCCCACATCCGGGTCGAGCCATTCAATATCGAATATTTTAACAAATGGGTCTTCGATTCTGCACGTCCCCCATGGTTCTGTATCCGCAGACGCCGGATTTCCTGTCTTCACAAAATTGCTCCAATAAGTAACCATCCGCTCTGACAGATCATAGTCCGCCTCAGTCATGGGACGCCAGCAGCGCCCGATGCTGCCCATCGTATACCACAATTCACCCGAATGAAATGCCCCGGCCGCATCTCCCGGCAATGCTCTTTTAAAAAAATACACATAGGCCGGATTCCTGGCCCTCGTTTCGTTCATTAGACTGTAGGCCAGATTGCTACGATACATCCTGCTCTCCAGACTGGAAGCCCTTTCTCTGGAAATCAGAAGATCGTCCCTGTTGCATCCAATGATCGTCGGAACCGGATACAGCGATCCCTTTTCGATACTTTCCGTCAAAAACGTTTCCAATACATAGCCGTTTCTCACCGGCCCAAACGGAATCCGCCTCTTTTCTTCGATACACGCATGAATCAATTTCATTTGCGCATCCATCAGCTGTTCTGCCGGAACCTGCCGCAGCTCCTCTAAGGATTCCACCCCCAAATACGCGACGTATCTTTTTCCGTTCTCAATCGCCTCTTCCATCGAAAAATCCGATGCCAGAATCTGCGGATAGCCGCTTCCACTTTGTTGAATTGCAGCGCAGTACTTCCCGTCGCCGTATCGTGAAGCCAGGATCGCCTGCACGCTGATGGCTCCTGCAGACTGTCCGCAGATCGTCACTCGGCCGGGATCCCCGCCGAACTGTGCAATATTTTCCTGCACCCAGTTAAGCGCCAGGATCTGATCGAGAATTCCGTAGTTGCCAACTGCAGACGGATCCTCCTCAATCAGCCACGGATGCACCAGAAATCCGGTCATTCCCAGCCGGTAATTGAGCGTAATAAAAATAATTCCTCTCTTCGCATACGCATCCGTTAAAAACTCAAGCTCATGTCCGGCGCCGCTGCCAAAGCCGCCGCCATGAATCAAGAACAGCACCGGCAGCTTCTCTTCGGTTCGATTTTTAGGCAGCCAGAGATTGAGATACAGACTGTCCTCCGAGACGGGAACATCCAGTTCACCGGTCAGCGGAAATTCCTTTTCATAAAATCCATCCGAAGCCTCCCACGCGCACTGCAGGCTTCGCGCTCTGAATTTTGTCGCATCATATTCTTCGGTGGAAGGCAAAAGCCTTCTCGGCGACCGATAGCGCAGATTTCCCACCGGCGCCTGTGCATACGGAATGCTTTTAAAGACAATGGCTTCCTCTTCCTCCACACCAATGTAAGTTCCATACTTTGTTTTGATCCTTGTATTCATATGTACCCCTCAGCTGTTATTCCTTTACGCCGCCCAGCGCGATTCCCTTGACAAAATACTTCTGAAAAAACGGATACAGCGCCAGAATTGGGAAAACGCCAATCACAGCCATCGCCATTCGGATGGAGGCGCTTGGCATTTTCTCCGTTACCGTCACGGTCGTCATCTGTGACAGCGCCTGAATATTGGTCATAATTGTGTTGAGCAGCTGCTGCAGGCTGTATTTATCGGCATCGGTGATATAGTACAGTCCATTCGTCCAGTCATTCCAATAGCCAATTCCCGTCATCAATCCGATGGTCGCCTGAATTGGCAGCGATAGCGGCAGCACAATTTTACAATAGATATAAAACTCCCCTGCACCGTCAATTTTTGCCGCCTCAATCAGCGCCGGATGAATGTTATTTCTGAAATTATTCACCAGCAGTATGATATTGAACCCGTTCAGCAGCAGTGTGGGCAGAATCAACGCGGCAATATTATTTCTCATATTGAACACCTGCGTCCACATCATGTAAGAGGGCACAAGGCCGCCATTAAACAGCATTGTAAAGATTACATAAAACGTTACCTTTTTACCTCTCGCATAATCCCTTCTGCTCAAGGGATAGGCCAGCATCGGAGAAATAATCAAACTGACAACCGTGCCGACTGCCGTGACAAAAATCGTAATTCCATAGGAGTGGAGAATACTTTCCAGATTCGTTACAAACAAATATTCATATGCAAAGGTACTCCATTTTTGCGGGAAAAACGAGTAACCGTTTACAAACAGGCTCGCCTCGTCCGTAAAAGAGCTGACAATCAGCAAAACAAAGGGCAAAATTGCAGCCAGCGACAGGATCGTCAGGATTACCACTGCGACCGCCTGAAAGATTTTTTCACCGCTCCCAAGTACCGCAGAGCTTCTCAACTCATTCTTTTCGTTTTCTTTTCTCATGTCATCACTCCCTTAGAACATTGCATTTTCCCGGTCAATTTTACGCACGCAGGCATTGGTTGCAATTACCAGAACAAAGCCTACGATCGACTGATACACGCTCGCTGCCGATGACATGGAAATATTGTTCAGCTGTAACAGGCTGCGGTATACATAGGTATCAATCGTCTGAGTCACAGAGAACAAAGCGCCGGAATTCATGGGAACCTGATAAAACAGACCGAAATCTGAGAAGAAAATTCTTCCTACCGACAAAATCACCAGCGTAATGATCGTCGGCTTTAAGGACGGCAGCGTAATCTGAAAAATCTGATGGAGCTTGTTGCAGCCGTCAATGGATGCCGCTTCATACAGACTGCGGTCGATTCCAACCATCGACGACAGATAGATGATCGTACTATAGCCAAGCCCCTTCCAAACATTGATAAAAATCAAAATAAAGGGCCAGTAAAATGGTTCTTGATAGAAATTGATCGTTTTTGACTCTGCGATCGCTCTTGTAATTAAGCCCGCCTCATTGCTCAAAAATGCATAGACCACGTAAGAAATAATGATGATCGAAATCAGCTGCGGCAGCAAAATCGCCGTTTGATAAAATTTCTTCAACCTGGAAAAGACCAAATCATTCAACAGGATTGCAACAAAAATCGCAGCCACATTGCCGATCACAATAAATGCAACGTTGTAAAGAAGCGTATTGCGTGTGATTAACCACGCATCGGAAGACGCAAACAAGTACTTAAAATTGTCAAAACCGACCCAGTCGCTGTTCCAGATTCCAATCGAATAGTCAATCTTCTTGAAGGCGATAAAGATTCCCAAAAGCGGCATGTAATTATTAACTAACAGATACAGGCATCCCGGCATAATCATAAAATCCAGAACACTGATGATCTTATTTTGATACATAGTGTAAAGCGCCCGCGCTACCACCAGCCCCCCGATGACCGCCACAATCCAAATCGCATATCCCAAATGAAAATTTTTTAATTCCTTCAGAAAAAACTTGGACTGCATTTTGAAAAACAGCACCGTACCGATCATTACAATTCCAGAAAGCGCCAAGAGATAGCTGGCAGCCTTTTTGTTTTTTATCATCGGAAAAATGACAGCAACCACAATTGCCGCGATGATTGCAGCTAAGGTTAATACAACGATTGCCGTAAACGGAATCTCAACCGTCCCGCCCTTAACTCTGGTACCAGTAAGAAACGCTGTTCCGGGAATGCTGTAGATCTCCTTCTTATAATTGTATTGTACAAACGGAAAAAAGAACATGACCGCTGCAATGATTCCTAAAATCGCCGTATCAAGCAGGGGCTTTCCCTCCGTCGGCAGCAACTTTTTTCTTATTTTATTCATCGCCCTATGTCTCCTAATCATTCCATCATCAATTCAAGCGGAAAAACCGAGGTCTTCCCGCCTGACTGATTCCTATGCGTAACAGGAGCTGCATCTACTGTGCCGCATACCATTCATCAAGCTGCTTCTGCACTTCATCTATATATTTTTGAAGTCCATTGTCATAAAGCTTTTTGATAAAATCATCATAGGCTGCATCATCGCAGGAGCCGGTCATGACCATTCCTTTGAATTCTGCAAAAACAGTGTCCAACGCTCCCTGTTCCTGGGCAATCGGCTCATTGTTAATTCTAAATCCCAAAATGGGCGAATATTTCAGAGCATCCAAATCCACATCGGCGATATACTGGCCAGTTTCCACCTCTGCCGACGCCGGGTCGCAGATCAGCGTATTGCCAAAAATCCCGTATGTATTCGGCGCATAATTTGCAGATGCAATTGTTTCTACACCGCCATCGGTCAGAGTGTAATCCTTGTCTTTGATTCCATAGCTGACGAGCATCTTTACCTCTTTGTCCGTATAGCAGAGATTCATTAATTTGACCGCCGCCTCCGGCTCTGTCGCTGAGGTAGGTACCGCCATATTCATCATTGCGATTGTGCTTGTACCGATGTAACCTTCTACCAGCTTCACTCGTTGTCTCGGTTCGCCTGCAAGCACATCGCCGCCGGCAACACGCACGATATTTCCGCCCAAAAATACCGACGCAACAGAGGTATCTACCGTCGGATCATCGGTTCTGGTGGCAACATCCTTGTCAATATAGCCAGCCTGATACCACTGCTGGAGCAATTTGAAGGTTTCTTTAAACTCCTCCGTCTCAAAATAGCTGACCACCTTCTTCGGATCCCGATCCACCATCACAGCGACAAACTCGCTTCCCAGCGAATCATACGCCACGCCTGATACCATTGCACCGGCGCTGTTTGCCAGGTTCTGAGCGCCTGAGCTGATCATCTTCATCCCCGGATTCGCTTCATACATCTTTGCAAACACATCCGTCAGATCCTCCCATTTCTGCACATTTGCCAGATCAATGTTGGCAGAATCAAGATACGACTGTCTGCACACCCAATACCCGTCGTTTGTATAGTCCGTTAAAACCGGCAGCGCATAGATCGTATCGCCATCCGAGGTCGCCTTTAATACGTTTTCCGGGAAAACCGCCAGCGTCTCCGGCGCATATTCCTCCAGCAGCTCGGTCAACGGCTTCAATTGTCCCGCCGACTGCATGGCCTGATAGCTGCCCGCTCCGGCCGGGAAGGTTGTAATCAAATCAATTTTGTCCCCGCTGCTGACCTGCATTGGCATTTGACTCATATAGGTTCCCATGTCCAATACTTGAAGGTCTACCTTGACGTTAATCTTGTTTAAGGTAATCTCATTCAGGGCGTCCTCTACGCTCTGCACCCCCTCTTCATTGCAGTTCCCCCCTACGTTCCACAAGAGCCAGGTTACTTCCGCCGGCTCCTCATCCCATTCGGTCTGCTCCTCGCCATCGCCGCCTTCTGCTTCTGCTGTCCCTTCTGTCCCTGATGTGTCTTCTGCCTCGTCCCCGGCGCCGGTTGTATCCTCAGTGTTGGAGTCTGCCTCATTCCCTGCCGCGTTCTCCGTCTCAGATGTGTTTTCAGCTGCCGGTTCCTGCTTCCCGCCGCATCCAATCAGCATAGACGCACATAAGGATACTGCTAAAATTGCCGAAATCAATTTTCTCTTCATACTTTTCCCCTTTCACGCAAATTGTAAGATACATTGATTGTAGTAAAAATCCGGCTCATCCTCTTTGCGCATCATTGCAGGTTCTTGTTTTTTTGTATCAAGGACAAAAAAAGCTCATTTTTCCGTTCAGAAAAATGAGCCAATCGGACAATTTTAATCCAGTTCCACCGGGTATATTTCTACAGTCGCCGTTTCGTTCGGCAAAATTGATAGTTTAAAGGACAAGGTGTTGTCAAATGCGCCGAGCTCCATCGTTTCCACCTCCAGCCGCAGCGTATTGCGCATAATCCATAAATCATTCAGATCCATCATGCTCTGCTTGAACATCTCAATACTTTTATTTAACGCACCGCTTTCCTTTGTAGTTTTAAATAATTTAATCCGATATGTTCCGTCTGCCAGCCCTCGAATCCGAAATTCCTGTTCCAATGTATCTTGATTTTCGTAGATATGATCCAGGCCCGAAATCGTAATATCATCCTCCGGCGTCTGAAAATACGACACATTATAATTTTTTACATTAAAGCACATCCCAATCAAACGATTTCTTCCTTTTTTGGAAAAAATATGGTGTCTGCCCTTTTGCAGCAATTCCTTTTCCATAAACGCAATGTGATGAAACGATAAATAGGCAGGCTTGTCAATTCCCTCATTTGAAATCAGGCCTCTGCCGCCATAAAACAGTGCATTTCCCCTTTTCTCATGGTTTTTTGAATCAATCACACAATCAAAAATCGCCAAATCCACAATTCCTTCCATTTGAACAATGACATGAGCCAGCCTTGCAGCCTTGGCAAAGCTATCATTGACCAGATTCGCATCCAAAAGAGATGTATTCCACTGTGTCACCCACAGCTCTGTTTTGCGTTCCGATTCAGCGATCGCCTCTTTGATTTGCGCCAAATGCTTTGCAATGAATCTCTCATCGCAGCTTCGCTCATAGTAGGTCGTATTTTGGCTTTTTGCATTCAGCTCATAGGGATAAGCGCGTACCGAAAAAAAGTCAGGCGCTATCCTTTCTGTCAAAAATTCTAAAATCCGTCCTCGTTCGCAGTCGGCAAGCTCGATTCCGTATCCTCCGATTTTGCAGTTCCATTTATGTAAAATAGCGGCGACCTCCTGGAACACCTCTTTATATTCTTCCCAGGTTAGAAGCGCGCTGTCATAATTCAACTCCCAGATCCAGGATTCAATCACCGGATCTCCGATCGTATAGCGCGAAGTAATATGCTTAAAAAATTGCTTTATCACATACAGATAATCCTTCTTATCTTTAAAAAAGGACGTCTCATTCGTTGCATACAGCAATACCGTATGTCGGCTTACAATCTTCTGACGCAGACCGCTGATCTCCAGCATCGGCTTAATCTGATTGGCAATCAAAAAATCGAGGACAATATCAATCCTGCTAAAATCAAGCTTGATCGTTCCTGCTTTTTTTCGGATCTCCATTTCTGACGAAAACACTTCATTGACGCGAATATATTCGTAATAAAGTCCGCCCCGCTTTTCCAATAATTTCTGTTGATAATGGGCATCCGTCAGGTCAATTGCCTTTGCAACGCTGATGACCCGACTCCAAATCCGCTGATATGGCTTTGTTTCCGCCATATCAAGCTCAATCAGCTCTGAGACACTGTGATTCATCTTTTTAAGAAGTACCTGGTTGCGATCAAGATAGCGCTGTGAGACCTCCTTCAAAAACAGCTGCTCTGATTTTTTTGCAAAATGATTGACCTCATTTTTATTTTGTGTTTTAAATTGAACCGGCGGTATCCCTTTTTCTTTTTTGAACACCTTATTCAAAGCCGCAGCATCCGAAAAGCCGCAGCTTAAAGCGATCTGCGTCACATGATGATCGGTATTCAGCAGCTGCTCCGCCACCGCCTGAATCCGTATTTTGTTCAAATACTCTACCAGGCTCATTCCGGTCATTTTCTTAAATACTCTCGTCAGTGTTGCCGCAGAATAAAAAAACCGATTGCACAAATCCTCTCTGGAAATTTTCTCCTGATAGTGGGCTTGGATGTAAAGAAGCACCTGATCAAATTTGGAAGACTCTCTCGTGCTTTGAACATATGCCTCTCTGGAACCATACTCAGACGTAAGGGTATTTAACAGCGCATAAAAAGCGCTTAGTTCTTCAAACGTTCTCTCCTTCAAAATATATTCCCGCAGCAGTACGGCAAAGCTGCGTCTCAAATCATAATGACTTTTTGTTTTTTCGGATGCCGTATCACAGTCAAATCTCCACCTGCTCTGCTTTGTCTCGCGGATCAGGTCGGAATAATCAATATCGAGTATGGCCAACGCGGTGGCGCATGTTGTTTCAATCTTATATTGACTTCCAAAATTAATCATAAAAAATTCGTTTGTGCAAAGGGGAATCTCCTTTTCATCGACAACAGCCGTTCCGCTCCCTTCCAAAACATAGATTAGCTCCACATAAGGCTGAATCTGTAATTCCTTTTTCTCAGATCGTGTACACAAATACATATGATAACCAATATTCATGCTCCCATTCCACCTTCCTCACACCCAGCAGTCCAAGCGCCTCTTTTTTCTTTATTATAACTCCTGTTTTCAGAAAAGCACAATTCTTTTTAAAGTCAGCATTGATGCAAACCAACCACTTGGCAGAGAATTAGGGGAGGATGAGCGTGGGTGTGAATGGAATACGCCAATGACTTCCCTCCTCATCCGAATACCACAAATAAGCATCCTCAAATTGATCATATGGACTGTCTGCAACGGCTTCTTTTCTGTCCCGCAAAAGGCAGCTTTTTCGTGTCAAAACAAGGAACAGCTTTTGCCTCTGTCCTCCAGAGAGTTCCCTAACCATGCTTTTCGCTTTATAAAAAATTCTTTGTAATTTATAAAATTTTGATTTAATAAAATGTTTTATCTTGGACACAGCCAGCAAAAAGCATTTCAGATCAATTCATTGAATGCAATTGGCAGCTGAACAAAATCCGCCTTATGTTCCACCACCAGGCCATGAAAAAAGCTCCCGGAGCATCCAAAGCGAATGTTCTGAAAGCCGCCCCTGCCAAGGATCTCCGCGCCTTTCACCCTGGCATCCTTGTATAGTCGATACGACAGGTTTTGAACCTGCGACCTCTGCGTCCCGAATTCTTATACCTGCATGTCATCCTAAAGAATTGAACATCATCAAATTGCTTAGAATTCCTTTATTTTTAAAGGTTTTGTGAAATTGAATGATGGCTTTTCGTTAATCTGCTGATTTTTCCAAAAAAGTATTTTGTAGAA
>CAMULB010000060.1 GCA_947089585.1 uncultured Lachnospiraceae bacterium
ATCCGCCGTTTAAAGAAGGAAAATGACTTTCTGGAGGAAGCCAGCGCTTTTTTCACCGCGAGCCGTCTGAGGTCAGCAAAAACGAAAGAATGAAGCTCATTGCTCTTGTTTGCCCATTATTTACCGGGCGATCGGAGAGAGAAACAAAAAAGCGGGCAGCATGGGAGGTTGAAAATCCCATCTGCCCGCAGTGTTTGGTTTGCGAGAATCAAGTTAAGGTTTTTAAAAATTCCGTACCCTGGTCGATGATTTTTTGATATCTTTCGGCGTTTACACTTTTTAACCATGCGATTTTTCCGGTGATTTCCGATCTGGTCTGTTCTGATACCGTACCGCCGGAAGCATTTAATTTCTGTGCATTATGAATCGAAGCCTTTAAGATCTTGACCCATTTCTTCGGAACGCCGATTGCTTCGTTGTTAATGACGATGCCGGTAATATACTGCCGGTTGTTTTTTCTTAAAACATGGGTCTTCTCTTGTTTCATATGGAAGCCTTCGGCCTCGATGATTTTCCGGATGCTGTTTAAAAAGCCTCCGATGGCGAATGCGTCGGGGTCGCCGCTGTAGCTAAAGCTCATATCATCCGCATATCTCGTGTACGTAATCCCCAGCTTTTGGCATAAGCAGTAGATCCGCTTATCCATGGTCTGACAGATGATATTGGTGATCATCGGGCTTGCCGGAGAGCCCTGCGGCAGGATGCGGTCTGAGGTCTTGATATATTTGGTCTCGCCTTTTATTTCCAGTGGCATTCGCTCACAGTAGGTACAAATCATCGCAAGCAGCGACGCGATGTAGCCGGAGTAGCCGAAGGACTGATATAAGCCCCGGACGCGCGCAAAGGTAATGGTCGGAAAAAAGTTTTCCAGATCAATGTTGATCAATAAATCAGGGCTTGTGCGGTGTACCTTTGCTCCGGTCAGCACAGATCGTTCTTTGATAAATCCATGGGAATGATCTGAAATCTTGGCCTTCTGCAGGATTTGATCTAGGATTTTGCGCTGCGCCGCCTTCAATTGTGTCTTTGGCGCCGCGATCTGGCGCATGCCGCCGCTTTTTTTGGGAATCTCAAAACGGAAATAGTTGTCAAAGGTAACGACGTCTCGGTGGTAGGTCAGATAGCGCAGCGTGCGGTATTCAATCTGTAAAAAATGGGCCAGCGCGCGGTCGGTTTCGATCACGGGCATCTCGTTTTGTTGCAGCCTTTGGACGTTTGTCTCCTTTTTTGCCAACAGGTTGGAATAGCCTTTGCCGATGAACAGAATTGTTTCCGCCTTTCGCTGATTCCATGCTTCCGTTTTTAACTGCTTTTGCCGTTCCCGCTCGGCTTTTTTCTCGGCTCGCCGGGCAAGAGATTCTTTCATAATTTCCTGGGCGACCGCGGAGCGGATTTTTTCATAATCCCAGGTGGCCTGGAATTGCTTGTTGAGGTGAGAAAGCTTTTTTTCAATTTCCGCTTTTTCCTGACAGGCATTTGCAATTGTTTCGGAGAGCGTTTCAAATTCTTCCAGCAGCTTTTTTCTGTTTTCAAAATCCTCGGCGGATTCATTTTGCTGGCGCTCATAGGGCGTTGGCAGATGGCTGGGCCAAAATCCATATTCCTGCATTTTCAGAAAGGTAAATTCTTTTTTACCCATATTGCTCACTTGTTTTCTATATTCGGCTTTTGTATCCATTATAGCAACATCTCCATAATATCATTGATTTTATACACTTTTTCATATTCCAGATTTTTCAGTTTCAACAATTTGTAGGAAGCGACGTAAAGCGCGAGAATATGGGCGCATGGATCGGAAAGGTTCCGTTCGCCTCGTTTAAATTTTTGGCAGCTGCAGTCAAGCTTGGTAATTTGCCCATCCTGGTCAATTACAATTTCGGTGGTAGAGATCCGGCCGCCTTCTTTGTAGGTGGTTGTGAATACAAATTCCTGTCGCTGGGAATAGCGTACCGTCATATTGTCGAAGGTCAATTTGCTGATGTTCGCTACATCAAGCTCCAGATTTGTAACCTCGTAAAGCTCTTCCGGAATGGGGGTATTACACAAATGGCGAAACCGCACCTTGTCGTGGAGCAAATCATAATAGCCTTCTCCGCGCCGAAACAGCATTCCGACACCGGCCTTGATGCGGTCGCTTTTCTGGTCGGGAAGGAGGGCGGAAAGCTCCTCCATTGATAGACAGCGTTTCTCTTTCAGCAGCTTGTAAATGTCTGAATAACAGCCGTCGCCGACAAAGCCGGCCATAATGTGAAAGGCCGTACCCTTGACCCAGTCGTTGGAGGACCAGGAGGAGAAGCCGACGGTCATTTGCATTGTGCCCATGTCGGCGCGGATAAATTGCGGCATGCCAAAGCCCAGGAGACGCACGTAAAATGCTTTGGCGAAAGGAATTAATTTTTCAATGACAAGCCAGCGTCTTCTGCCCCAGATTTTTTCCTCTCTTCTCTGGCTGCCCTGATAAATGGCGTTCAGGGTCAGGACGGTGCCGAAGGGCTCAAAGCAAATCTTTACCTTTTGTCCAGGCTCTAAGATCCATTTCATGTAGCGCGGACTTTTCTTTTCCTTGTGCTTTCGCAAAAATGCACAGATGTCGTACAGATCCGAGGGAGAAAGCTTTAATTCGATTCCCGTTAGCGCGGCGGCGGCAGATACCTCGTTGAAGCCCTTGATCCATGTTTCGGGCAAGTCAATTTTCTTCTCGATATAGTCCGGCACCACCTCGTTGTCGATTGTAAAGCCCTCTGGGTTGACCGATAATGTGACGTCGGTATAGCTTCTAAAACGCTGCATTTCCTTTTCTAATTTGGCGGAAAAGTCAATGTTTGTGGTTCCAAGCTTTGGCGTCTGCAATAAATCAAATTCATCTATTGACACAGACAGGCAGCCATAGGTGGATTCGTCGAGCGAAAAGGCCTCGAACGACACCTGGTCGTTATGTACGGTAATGACAGGGTCTAATACAAACCATAAGCTGTAATCCCGGTCTTTGATAAATTTCCAGAAATCTCGTTCGATGCGATTATAATCCTTCCAGGCGTCGTACTGGTCAATCTGCTTTTGCAGATGGCTCTGCATTGTGCGCAGCTGATGGATCTTATCTTTCTTGTGAGATAGCTCCAGGCTGCAGGAATCCATTTCTTTCTGTAAGGCTTCTCTTACGTTCGGCATGTATTCCTTGTGCGCTTTTACACGGCGTTCGATTTCTTCGTCCAGCCAGGTGAAAAAGTCCGTTCGTTCTTTTGGTTTCTTTCGCGTGTCGGAAATAACAATTTCTCTTAACATAAGCATGGCGTCGCGGAACAGCAGGGGATGCTTTAATTTTCCGCAGAAGGATACCTTTTCGTCGCGCGATAAGTCGGGGCTTAACCCCAGCGTTGTTTGATTGTCGGCCCGTGTACATCGGGAAGGGCTTGCATATTTATAACCTACTTTCATAAACCGCTGACCTCCTTCTGAATCTGCGCAAATGCCACAAGCGCTCTTTCAGAATCTGTTTTTCTGTTTGTGCTTCCAAGATCAAGAAGTATCTGCTCCAGCTCCTTACGTTTTTCGGGATAATATTTCAAAAACAGGGGGATGGTGTGATATACCTGTTCCTTGCTTTTGCAAACCTGATTCGGCAGATAGAGCAGTGCTTTTGTATAATAAAGATATAAATCCGGGCTTGCTTCCTTCCATTCAGAAAAGGCGTATTTCATTTTTTGTGATAAATAAGCCTTGACCTCCACGCAGGGATGCTCCATCATGCGCGTGATAAAGGGAGTCGGCACCTGATTTTGATACCAGTCGTCAAGCTTTTTCAGACCGTAGCGATAAGCCCGTTCAACCGGAGAATCCAGCAAAATAAGGTGGGCCGCGTCTCTTCGCTCCGTCGGTAAGCGTTCAAACACAGCCTGGGCGACCTGGTTCAAATGGCTGACGTTACATTCAAACAGCAAAAGCAGTGTGGAGGTTCGTTCGGCCAGGAGCGCCTGATGACGGTCGATTTGCTCGGTCAGCGTCTTGACCAGACGCTTGGAGCCCGTCTCTAAAATAGAAAGAATCAGGCTGTCTTTTGGCAGCGTGTCCTCCTTGCAGGATTTCAGCAGGGAGACGGTGTTGTATTTTTTTTCTGAAATTTTGCTATGCGTCAAATCCATCTCTTCAAGCGTCGTTTTTAATACATCAGATGGCAGACGAAAGAGGATCGTCTCGGTGAGAGCAAAGAGGAAGTCGGGAAGCTGTTCAGGGCTTAGCAGCAGAGTGGCAAAATAGCGCAGCAGCTCCTGTTGTTCTGCGGTTGCTGCTCCTTCCAATTTGCGGACGGACTGTAACAGCAGCTCTGTGATCTGCTCGGAAAGTACAATCTGCTGTTCAAAGAAGCACGCTCTTTTTTCAACAATGGTTTTCAGAAAGACCGTATATTCTGCAATCGTAAAATGAGCGATGTTCTCCTCTAAGATGCTGCCCCATGTGTCGAGTGTATCTAAAAACAGAAAATCGGCCATGTGCTGCGGCTGGAATGCGCCGTTGGTTCGCCGGAAATAGTCTTTGGCGGCCTCCCATAATTGCTCCGAGGACGTATTCATTAAGGCGATCATAATTTCCGGGTCAAATTCCGTGTATGCGTTTAGTTTTGGCAGCAGGATCTGTTCAAACAGCCTGGCTGTTTTTTCATATGGGATGGCTGAGAGCGCAATCAGGGTCTTCGGCTCCAAAGCATCCAGCTGATGCTCGGCGTCGGCCTTTTTTAAGATTGCATAGCAGAATTCATGTACCCGTAGGGCCTTGGCGTTTTGGGCAATAAAAAGCACATCCGCAAGATTTCGGCGCCATAGGAGATGCTCTGCGGCCTCTTCATTTGCGCGGATCTCGTTGAAGTATCTTTGAAAGAAGAAGTTAAAAGAAAGATCGTTATAATCCATGTCTAAATGGTCGTGATCGGTGTAGCTTGTCAGCATTTCGCGGGCGGCCGCAATGAATTTTGCCTCGTCCGCTGCCCGGTATTGATCCAGCGTTCTTCTGAGATAACGCAGATAATAACGGTAGGCGCCGGCTTTGCCGCTTCCCTTGAAATAGCAGGAAGTCCTTGGCGCGTCCAGATAGTAAGCGATTTTTCCGACTGCATCTGCCATGCCATAGGAAACCGCCGTCTGGACGGTATTTTTAAACGCGATATGATTCACGTTTTTTCCGTCTGTGTAAGTGTTTTTTTGATAGAGGTTCTGATTGCCGAAAACGCATGGGTAGCCATACAGAAGCTTCTGATAGGCGTTCGGCTGATTTAAATATTCCTCAAGCGCCTCTCCTTTTAGCTTATTACCGTTTAATTTCAAGTGCTTGATCTGAAAATCCATTTCCGGGAGCGTCCGGTAGATGAATTCCTTCTGCTCCGACAGCAGCTGCTCGTCAAACAAGGTGATATATTGTCTGGCGCAGCGCGTAAGTCCGCTGTGGTATCGCTCATTTGCCCATAAAACGCTGCTTTGCGCAAGCTGTCTGGCCGTTTGAAGTAAAATCGGATTCTTTGCGATTGTAAGCTCCTGGAAAATACCGCAGGCCAGCTCAACGCTTGCGACTTGTAAGAGCTGTTCGTAGTCCGCAGCTGCGGGCTGCGTCCCGATCCATTGGCGCAGGTATTTTCTTCGGCTGTAGACCCGTTCGCTGGAACACATCTTTACAATCAGCTCCAGATCCGGGCGATTCGCTGCAAAGCCGAATAAATCGCTGGGCTCTGCAATCAATGTAAAATCTTCAAATTGAACGTGATTTGCATTCAAATGAGCGACATAGTCCGCATATTGATTGTTTGTATAATAATTGAAAACAACGTTTGGTTCTAAGGCATAAAATTCTTCGATGATATATTGCTTGTCAATCTCAAAATACTGCTGCCAACCTGTGCTCGAATGATAGTCCCAGTATCGGTTCGCGGTCTTGTAGCCTTTGGTGTAGCAGAGCACGTCTTTTTCTTCACAGTAGCAGACGTTGGGAATGGAGGGCAAATGTCCGTTGACACCATGAAAAACAGCATATTTGGTGTAGGAAACGTTTGATTTCAGCAGGTATGCATCTGCGTAATAGGAACGAGGGGAGGATCTCAATTCCCGTTCCACTTCCTGCTTGCCAAACAAAATCAGCAGACAGGGATTGTTCTGACTGTCCAGGCCCCAGAGCAGGATCTTCCGAATCGGCGGTTCGTCCAGTTTCCAGAGCCGTTGTTGTTCCTCGGATGTGAAATTCTTCATAATTCTTCCTTTCTGTCAAATAACAAATTCAAAACGTCGCGAAGGTGCTGCGGCGAGGTCTTTGACTCCTATGGGAATCTGAATCATTACTAAAAATTATAGTATAATTTGGATGGATTTTCAAGCAATTTAGAAAAATCAGGCCACGGTTCGCACCTATGGTGTTCGAGCAACGGGCGGCTGATTCTGCAAAAAATGAATCAAACCTCCGAACAAAATCCATGAAAAATAGAGTTGACATTTTTGAAATTTATGGTACAATGAACAAAAGGTTAGATTTTCTGGTCTCAATGCTTTGGGGAAGCTCCAAGGTTGTTTTTTTTAGATCATTACACCACAATGTTCTGCGTCACTCGCACGGTATTCTACACTAGTGCGTTTTGACAGTAGCCTGCGGCAGAAACGCACTAGTGTAGCACCGTGCTAAAGTGTCAGAACAGAGTATCGGTTTGTTTGCAGAAGATCTAACCTGTATGGTTTATTTTATAAGAATTCAAGCGAAGAATCAGGGCTTTTGGCACATCCGATGTGAACAGAGTTCCTGATTTTGTTGTATTTAAAAGATGATAAGGAACGATTCACAGACGAATCCATAGAACACTCTGACGGTTTTATCCATAGAAGTAAGCGCTTATTTTTCTATGGATTTAGAGAATCGAAAGAAGTACCGTTATGTTTGAAGCTTGCGTTTGGCGGCTGTTTTTTGATTCTCAAAAAGGCGCTTTTACAAAACCATCAGCAGAGTGCCCGCGCAGATCAGGAGGCATCCTGCAATGGATTTTGGCGTCATTTTCTCATGCAGGAAGATGAACGCGAGTACGAGCGTCAGCACTACGCTCAATTTATCAATGGGAACGACCTTTGAAGCTTCACCCATTTGCAGGGCCTTATAGTAGCACAGCCAGGAAGCGCCCGTAGCCAGTCCCGATAGAATCAAAAACAGCCAGCTTTTTCGGCCAATGCTGGAAATGCCGCTCTGGGCGTGCGTCAGATATACCATTCCCCAAGCCATGAGCATGACGACAACCGTTCGGATCGCGGTTGCAAGATGGGAGTTGACCCCCTCGATGCCTATTTTAGCCAAGATGGAAGTCAATGCTGCAAAAATTGCCGACAGCAGAGCAAATACAAACCACATGCAATCCTCTCCTTTAGTTCGTCTGAATTCGCATGAAAGCAGCGGCGTTATCTTTAGTTCGCCTGAATCCGCATGAAAACAGCGGCGTTATCTTTTGTTCGCATGAATCTGAATCAAAACAGTGGCGCTGTTTTCCGTTCGGGATTCTTTATTCTTCAGTTTATCACAGAACCGTGAATTTTTCCAGCTGAAAAAGGAGTTGAAGCACAGCGCTGCGGTTGTGAGATGGGTCAAAGGCAAGGCGATGGGAAGCGATGAACGTTCGACTGGTTGTAAAAAAAGCCGAGTGGTGATAAAATTCAGAGGGAACATACAAGGATCCATTGCAAAGGAGTGTTTATGCAAGATACATGGAATGAGATGGAACAGCATATTGCTGTCTGTACCCAGTGCCCATTGAGCCAGACCAGACGTCGCCCGGTCATGGGCCGCGGAGATCGTCATGCGGATCTGATGCTGATTGCAGAAGCGCCGGGCGGGCAGGAGGATCAGCAGGGAATGCCATTTGTCGGGCGGTCCGGGGAGGTTTTGGATCGTCTCCTGCATGATTGCGGTCTGAAAAGGGAAGAAATTTATATTACCAATATTTTAAAATGTCATCCTCCCGGCAATCGTGACCCAAGGGAGGAGGAAAAAGAAGCCTGTCTGCCATATCTGAAATATGAGACGTTTTTGTTGAAGCCCAGGATTATTGTCTGTCTTGGCCGTGTCGCTGCTCAGCGGATTATTTCCCCGGATTTTAAAATTACCAGGCAGCACGGAACCTGGATTTATCGCAACCGCTGTGCGCTGACGGCAACCTACCATCCCTCGGCGATTCTGCGGGACGCGTCCAAGTATGAGATCGCGAAGGCGGATTTTTGTGCGATTGCAAAAAAGCGAGCGGAACGGTAAGCTGGTTGGCGCAGGGGCTTACAATGGCCCGGCAGTTCGCGGAAAATATGAGCGGAAGGGCGCAGGCAGATCTGATGGATGGAGTGTTTGCGCGAACCGTCACATTTCCCTTTACATTTGCCGGGGAGCGCGATATAATTTGCTTGTGATATCAAAGGAAGTAACGGTTCATACTGCGTCGTGCTTCTTCGTGCACGGCGGCAGACAGGAGGAGCTATGTTTCACATAGAGGAAGAATTGAAAAAGCTGCCGGCCAAGCCGGGCGTCTATCTGATGCACGATGCACAGGATGTGATTATCTATGTCGGCAAGGCCGTCAGCCTTCGCAACCGGGTGCGTCAGTATTTCAGGCCCAGTCACAGCGAGGGATTGAAGAAGGATCAAATGGTCAGACAGATCGAACGGTTTGAGTATATCATCACCGATTCGGAACTGGAAGCGCTGATTTTAGAATGCAATCTGATCAAGGAGCACCGGCCTAAATACAATACGATGCTGCGGGACGATAAGACATACCCCTATATCCGGGTGACCTTGGGAGAGGAATTTCCCAGGGTTCTTTTTTCCCGTCAGATGAAGAAGGATAAATCGCGCTATTTCGGGCCTTACACCAGCGCAGGGGCGGTCAAGGATACGATTGATTTGCTGCAGAAGCTCTACAAGCTGCGAACCTGCAGCCGTGTGCTGCCCAAGGACATTGGCAAGGAGCGTCCTTGTCTCAATTATCATATCAAGCAGTGCTTGGGGCCCTGCCAGGGGTACGTGGACTGCAAGGCGTACCGTCAGCAGATTGACGGGGCCATTTCTTTTTTAAACGGAAATTATGATTCGGTTTTAAAGGAGCTTGAGGAGCAGATGAACCGCTGTTCACAGGAGATGGAATTTGAAAAAGCGATCGAGTACCGGGAGCTGATTGGCAGCATCCAGACGATTGCCCAAAAGCAGAAGATTACCAATTCCGACGGCGAGGACAAGGACATCATTGCGGCGGCTTTCGACGATCGCGACGCGGTGGTGCAGGTCTTTTTTGTTCGCGACGGGCGGTTGATCGGACGCGATCATTTCCATGTCACCGTTGCCAATGAGGATACCAGAACCAGCATTCTCGCGGCCTTTGTCAAACAGTTTTATGCCGGAACGCCGTTGATCCCCAGAGAAATTATGCTGCAGGAGGAGATCGAGGAGGCCGAGGTCATCGCCAGGTGGCTGACCGCAAAACGGGGGCAGCGGGTCTATCTGCGCGTGCCGAAGAAGGGAACGAAGGAAAAGCTGGTGGAGCTGGCGGCCAAGAATGCCAGCCTGGTACTCAATCAGGATAAGGAGAAGATCAAGCGGGAGGAGGGGCGGACAATCGGGGCCTTAAAAGAGATTGCCGGACTTTTGCAGATGGATCATCTGGTGCGGATTGAGGCGTTTGACATTTCCAACACCAACGGCTTTGAGACGGTTGGCTCGATGATCGTTTATGAAAAAGGCAAGCCCCATCGCAGCGATTACCGCAAATTCAAGCTGCGCACGGTAACGGGCCCCGATGATTACGGCTCTATGTACGAGGTGCTCACCCGGCGTTTTTTGCACGGCATGCAGGAGAAAAAATCCTTGCAGGAAAAACAGATGGATGCGGAATACGGCAGCTTTACAAGGTTTCCCGATCTGATCATGATGGACGGCGGCAAGGGGCAGGTCAATGTAGCCTTAAAGGTGCTGGCGGAATTAAAGCTGTCCATTCCGGTCTGCGGCATGGTCAAGGATGATCATCACCGTACACGCGGACTTTATTATCAGAATGAAGAGATTCCGATTGAGACGAGCAGCGAAGGCTTTAAGCTGATCACCCGGATTCAGGATGAGGCTCACCGCTTTGCGATCGAGTACCACCGTTCGCTGCGCAGCAAGGAACAGGTGCATTCCGTTCTCGATGACATTCCGGGAATCGGCCCGGCGCGGCGGAAAGCGCTGATGAAGGAATTTTTATCGTTGGAGGAGATTCAGGCGGCCGGGGTGGAGCAGCTGGCCGCGCTGCCGGCGATGAATGAGAAGGCGGCGCAGGCTGTATACGATTTTTTTCATGCGGCCTCTGCTCTTGAAGCATAGGATGGGATATGCTATACTATACGAAAGCCAGAACCTGTTCGGATCGACGACGGACGGTATGGGAACAGGAGGCAGAATCTGCAATCAAGAAAAAGGAGAAAAGCGATGAAAGGTGTCAGCGTAGGCAAGATCGTTGAGAGGATGAAATTGAAAGTATTTAACCCGGAAGTGAATCTGAAGAAAAAGCGTATTACCTTGTCGGATGTCAATCGTCCGGCGCTTCAGCTGACGGGATATTTTGAGCATTTTGAGAAAAACCGCGTGCAGATCATCGGCACGGTGGAGTACACCTATTTGCAGCATTTGGAGCAGGAGAAGAAGCATCGGATCTACGGAGAATTTCTGTCCTTTGATATCCCCTGTGTGATCTTCTGCCGGGAATTTCAGCCGGAAGCGGATTTCGTGAAGCAGGCGACAGAGCAGGGAATCCCGGTTCTCGGTTCGGAGGATGCGACCTCTACCTTTATGGCGGAGCTGATTTACAACCTCAACGAGGAGCTGGCGCCCTGCATTTCCATTCACGGCGTGCTCGTCGATGTGTACGGGGAAGGGCTGCTGATTATGGGCGAGAGCGGAATCGGCAAGAGCGAAGCGGCGCTGGAATTAGTGCGCAGAGGCCACCGTCTGGTGACGGATGATGTGGTGGTAATCCGCAAGATCAACGAGCATACGCTGGTCGGAAGCTCTCCGGATGTGACGCGGCATTTCATTGAGCTGCGGGGTGTGGGCATTGTCAATGTCAAGAGCCTTTTCGGCGTGGAATGCGTGCGGGAGAAGCAGAATATTGATCTGGTGATTAAGCTGGAGGATTGGCGCAAGGACAACGACTACGACCGCATGGGATTAGAAGAGGAATATACGGAATTTTTGGGCAATAAGGTGGTGTGCCATTCGCTGCCGATTCGTCCGGGGCGCAATCTTGCTGTGATCTGTGAGACGGCGGCCGTCAACCACAGACAGAAGAAGATGGGCTATAACGCGGCGCAGGAGTTGTATGAACGGGTGCAGGCCAATATGCGGCGGCATCAGGATGCGGACGAAGACGAAGAGGAGTAAGCGCTGTGGCTCCGGCCGGTGCAGATGGGGAGGCACACAGGCCGGTTGGATTTTGTTATAGGAGAGGGAAATCTGCCCCGATGATTGCAGATATAATATTATAGAAAAAGAGGTTTTGCAAAATGGAAAAGAAAAACGTCTGGGAGAAGTACCAGGGAATGAAGCAGCAGGAAGTATTTGATTTCGGCGAGGGCTATAAGAGCTTTCTTTCCGCCTGCAAGACAGAGCGGGAATGCGTCAAAGAATTTGTGCTGCAGGCGCAGGCGGCAGGCTATCGCGACTTGCATGCGGTGCTGAAGGAGGGCGGTTCGATTGCGAGCGGCGATAAGCTGTATGCGGTCAATATGGACAAGAGCCTGATTCTGTTTGTGATCGGCCGTAAGAGGCTGACGGAGGGAATGAATATCCTGGGAGCGCATATTGATTCCCCCAGACTGGATATCAAACAGAATCCTTTGTATGAGGATACGCAGATGGCGCTTTTGGATACGCACTATTACGGCGGAGTCAAGAAGTATCAGTGGGTGGCGCTGCCGCTGGCAATCCACGGCGTTGTGGTGAAAAAGGACGGTACGGTCATCGAGGTAAATGTGGGGGAGAAAGAGGACGATCCGGTATTCGGCATCAGCGATCTTTTGGTTCATCTGTCCAAGGATCAGATGGAAAAGAAAGCGGCCAAGGTGATTGAAGGGGAGAACCTGGATCTGTTGGTGGGCAGCATGCCGGCTGTCTGCAATGAGGAGGACAAGGAGAAAGCCAAGGATACGGTCAAGGCCAATATCTTAAAGCTGCTGCAGGAGCAGTATCAGATCGAGGAGGATGACTTTCTCTCGGCAGAGCTGGAGGTTGTTCCGGCTGGAAAAGCAAGAGACTATGGCTTTGACCGCAGTATGGTCATGGGCTACGGTCACGACGATCGGGTTTGCGCTTATGCGTCCTTCAAGGCGATGTTAGAGGCTGGCAGCTGTGAGAAGACTACGGCCTGTCTGCTGGTCGATAAAGAGGAGATCGGCAGTGTCGGAGCAACCGGGATGGATTCAAAATACTTTGAATATATGGTGAAAGAGCTGCTGCATGCGACGGGTGAGGATTCTCCGGTCGCGTTTGCCCGCACGATGATGGCTTCGCAAATGCTTTCGACTGACGTCAACGCGGCCTTTGATCCGTTGTTCCCGGAGGTCATGGAGAAGAGGAATTGCTCGTACATGGGGCGGGGGATTGTGTTCAGCAAATATACCGGACGCGGCGGCAAGGGCGGTTCCAATGACGCCAATCCCGAATATATTGCCAAGCTGCGGAGAATCTTTGACGACAACGATATTTCCTTCCAGATGGCGGAGCTAGGCAAGGTTGACCAGGGCGGCGGCGGAACGATTGCGTTTATTCTTGCCGCATATGGCATGCAGGTGATCGACAGCGGCGTACCAGTGCTGAATATGCATGCGCCGTGGGAGATTATCAGTAAGGCGGACCTGTATGAGACAAAGCAGGGCTATAGGGTCTTTTTAAAGGAGGCATAGGCCGCTGCGGCGTTTCTGACGGACCAGGGACAAACAGCAGGGCGGCGCGAACAGACGGATGACGGATCCGGGAATAGAAGGGCCGCCCGATGCATACAATCATAGAGACATAAGAATGCGACAGACGGGCCCCGCATCCGGGCGCGGATGGTCTTTGGGACAACGCTCCCGGAAAGGTGAGAACGATGGCATTGTCATTTGAGGAAAAGCTGCGGCAGATTTTAACGGAGGATCAGATTTTTTTGCAGGAGCCAATGAGTGGCCATACCACCTTCCGGGTGGGCGGCCCGGCAGATTATTATTTGAGGCCAGAGGCGGGACAGGCTGCCCCGGTGCTGGCTCTCTGTCATACGTATCAGCTGCCGGTGACGGTGATCGGCAATGGGAGCAATCTGCTGGTGTCGGATCGGGGCATTCGCGGCGTCGTGGTAGAGATCGGCGCGCAGGCGTCTGAGGCGGTGGTGGAAGGGCCGCTCTTAAAGGTTCAGGCGGGAATCAGTCTGGCAAGGGCCGCCAGGGAGGCAGCGAACGCTTCCCTGCACGGCTTGGAATTCGCCTCCGGAATCCCCGGAACGGCAGGCGGAGCCATTGTGATGAACGCGGGGGCCTACGGCGGCGAGATCAAGGATGTGCTGCAATGGGCGCAGGTGCTTATGCCGGACGGACGGATCGAGCAGTATACGCCGCAGCAATTAGAGCTCTCCTACCGCCACAGCGTTTTACCCCAATGGGGCGGCGTGGTGCTTGCGGCCGCATTTTTGCTTGAACCAGGGGATAAGGCGCAGATTGAAGCGCAGATGGAGGAGTACCGCAGGCGGCGCAATGAGAAGCAGCCGCTGGAGTATCCCAGCGCCGGCAGCACCTTCAAACGGCCGGAGGGATATTTTGCCGGCAAGCTGATCATGGATGCCGGGCTGCGCGGCTTTCGGGTCGGCGGCGCCCAGGTTTCCGAGAAGCACTGCGGGTTTGTGATCAACCGCGACCATGCGACGGCGTCGGAGCTTGTTTGTCTGATCGAGGAGGTACAGCGCAGGGTGGAAGCGCAATTCGGCGTGCGGCTGGAACCGGAAGTGAAGCGAGTGGGTGAGTTCTAAGGAGGTTTTTTAGGGAGGGTTTTGTATGAGGTTCGTAATATTGACCGGTATGTCCGGCGCCGGTAAGAGTACGGCGCTAAAAATGATGGAGGATATGGGCTATTTTTGTGTCGATAATCTTCCAATTGCATTGATTGAGAAATTCTCCGAGCTTTCTGCGGCAGAGAATGCGGAGCTCTCCAAAGTGGCTGTGGGTGTGGATATCCGCAGCGGCCAGTCGCTCGATGAGCTGGGCAATATTCTGGTCAATATGCGCGCGCAGGGCCGTACCTTTGAGATTCTTTATCTGGACGCCAACGACGCCGTTTTAGTCAAACGTTATAAGGAGACGCGCCGCAACCATCCGCTGGCGATGGGAGAGCGGGTGGACAAGGGAATTGCCCAGGAGCGGCGGCGGTTGGAATTCTTAAAGCGGCAGGCGGATTTTATTATTGATACCAGTCAGCTTTTGACCAGAGAGCTGAAGACCGAGCTGGAAAAGATTTTCGTGCAGAACCAGGCTTATCAGAGCCTGTTTGTGACGATTCTCTCCTTTGGGTTTAAGTATGGAATCCCGGCGGATTCGGATCTTGTGT
>CAMULB010000061.1 GCA_947089585.1 uncultured Lachnospiraceae bacterium
TGCAGTCGGCGGCCCGTCATAAAAGGTATACGTCTCCCCCTCCTTGCGCTGCTCCATGCTCCGCTCGAACACCCGCTGCTCTTTCCAAAACCGTTCCGTAGCCTTCTCCCGCTCCACGAAATTCATATTTGTGTCTACTTTGCTGTACATGCTTGTCTCCTTTTTGAGAATAAAAACCCCCGTCCCTGAAAGGACGAGGGAATCCATGCGCATACCACTCGCTGCATTACTACCTATTATATATCGACAGTTTCTTATATATTAATAGTATCCGGCTTCCCGCAATAAATCCATATACATATCCGATGACAAAAATGCCATAACACCGACGATTACCAAAACCGTAAGCGCAATGCCCAGCCCGCCGCAAATAATTCCCGCAATGGCCATACCCCGCGCCTCATTCTTCACAATCTGTACGATTCCCAACACAATCGCTACGATCGCACATGGAAGCGATACATACCACATTCCACAGCATCCAATCAGGGAAACAATCCCGCACACCATGGATGCAATCCCCAATCCTTTGCCCTGACCCTTGCCGGAATCATAGCCTGAGGAACCGCTGTCGTAATTCGGCACCAAATCCGGGGCCTTCGTATAACGATTATCATTGCTTCCATAGCTGTTATTCTCATCACTCATTCTAAACTTCCTCCGCAATTGTATATTATTTTCCTGTTTATTATAGCAAAGGCAGTTTTATTTTACAATACAAAAATTCACAACCTTCTAAAAACCGGAAGAAAAGGTTGCCCGCCGCCGGGAAAAAGAGTATAATAGGGTGCTGTGAGCACGGCAGTGCGCACAGGAAACGTATCACCGAAACAGACTAGAAAGAGGGATTCTATATGAGAACCAAACGAGAAGAGATCCGCAACATCGCGATCATCGCCCACGTAGACCACGGAAAAACCACACTCGTGGACGAGCTGTTAAAGCAAAGCGGTGTATTCCGCGCCAACCAGGAAGTACAGGAGCGTGTGATGGATTCCAATGATATTGAACGGGAAAGAGGAATTACGATCCTCTCCAAAAATACGGCCGTTTTCTATAAGGATGTAAAAATCAACATCATCGACACGCCCGGCCACGCCGACTTCGGCGGCGAAGTGGAACGGGTCTTAAAAATGGTCAACGGGGTTGTCCTGGTCGTCGATGCTTTTGAAGGCGCGATGCCGCAGACCAAATTCGTGCTTATGAAAGCGCTGGAGCTTGACCTGCCGGTGATTGTCTGCATCAACAAAATCGACCGGCCGGAAGCGAGACCCGATGAGGTCATCGACGAGGTATTAGAGCTTTTTATGGATCTAGACGCCTCAGACGAACAGCTGGACTGCCCCTTTATCTACGCTTCGGCCAAAGGCGGCTATGCGTCCAGGGACATGACCGAGGATGCCAAGGACATGACCGCGCTGTTTGAGACGATCATCGACTATATCCCGGCGCCAAGCGGCGACCCCGACGCCAGCACCCAGGTACTGATCAGCACCATCGACTACAACGAGTACGTCGGCCGTATCGGCGTCGGCAAGGTGGACAACGGCTGCCTCAAGATTAACCAGGACGCCATTGTAGTCAACGCGCACGAGCCGGACAAGCAGAAAAAGGTGCGCATCAGCAAGCTCTATGAATTTGACGGCCTGAACAAAATCGACGTGGAAAAGGCCGAGATCGGTTCCATTGTCGCCATCTCCGGCATTGCCGATATCCATATCGGCGATACCATCTGCGACCCGGAATGCCCCAAGGCAATCCCCTTCCAGAAGATTTCCGAGCCGACCATCTCCATGAATTTTATTGTCAACGACAGCCCGCTCGCCGGGCAGGAGGGCAAATACGTCACCAGCCGCCATATCCGCGACCGTCTCTTCCGCGAGCTGAATACCGACGTCAGCCTGCGCGTGGAGGAGACCGAAAATACCGACAGCTACAAGGTATCCGGGCGCGGCGAGCTGCACCTGTCCGTCCTGATTGAAAATATGCGCCGGGAAGGCTACGAATTCGCGGTCAGCAAGGCCGAGGTGCTCTACCACACCGACGAAGCCGGCCACAAAACGGAACCGATGGAACTGGCCTATGTGGATGTACCCGATGAATTCTCCGGCTCGGTGATCGAGAAATTAAGCCAGCGCAAGGGTACACTGCTGAACATGGGCAGCATCAGCGGCGGCTACACACGCCTGGAATTCGAGATTCCTTCCCGCGGATTGATCGGCTACCGCGGCGAGTTTTTGACCGATACCAAGGGAAACGGCATCATCAACACGATTTACAACGGCTACGCTCCCTACAAGGGCGATATCCAGTACCGCAAGCAAGGCTCTTTGATTGCTTTTGAAGCCGGAGAGTCCGTCGCCTACGGCCTCTTTAGCGCCCAAGAGCGGGGCACACTGTTTATCGGCCCCGGCGAACGCGTCTATTCCGGTATGGTAATCGGACAATGCGCCAAGCCTGAGGACATCGAGCTGAACATCTGTAAAAAGAAGCATCTGACGAACACCCGCTCCTCCAGCGCTGACGACGCGCTGACCTTGACGCCGCCAAGGATTTTGAGCCTGGAGCAGGCTCTGGAATTCATCGACACCGACGAGCTTTTAGAGGTTACGCCGAAAAGCCTGCGCATCCGCAAGAAGATTCTCGACCCGCTGATGCGCAAACGTGCACAGCGCAAATAATTGCTGTTATTTCCTGGGGCTGAAGTACGATCTTCGTACAGCGGCCCCATTGTTCTATATTCCTTCGGTATAAATTCTTTATAAATTCTTTTCTTCTGAAACTTTTTCTCATCTTCCTGCGTCTAATAAATAGAACACAAGAAAAGGAGTGATTTCATGAGCGCCTCATTCGTTGCACAGGTGGAAGAATTGATTTTAGCTTCCTACGGCTCCATGTACCGGTTGGCATACAGCTATGTCAAAAATCAGGACGACGCGATGGACATCGTACAGGAAAGCGCCTACAAAGCCATCAAGGCCGCCGCTTCTCTGCGCAAACCCAACCATTTAAAAACCTGGCTCTGGCGGATCGTCATCAACACCGCACTTGATTTTATGCGCCGACAGCAGACAGAAATATCCTGCGACGCGCCTCCTGAACCTGCAGCAGAAGATCATTATGCAGATTTTGACACCTTAGAAGCGCTTGACGCACTTGATGAGCGGGAACGCACGGTTATAATTCTTCGTTTTTTTGAAGACCGGAAAATCCGGGAAATCGCCGACATTTTGCACCAAAGCCCCAACACCATCAAATCCACGCTTTATCGGAGCCTGAAAAAACTAAAAATCAAAATCACGGAAGGAGAATTGATGTATGAAGGATGAACGCATGACCGAACTTAGACAGGACTACGAAACGATTCCCGTACCCCAGGAGCTGAAAGAAAGAGTGATCCGCTCGATGGAACAGGCCAAGGAAGAGCTGACCGCCCCCCGTTCCCAAGTACATTCCTGGAAAAAATACCTGTGCCGCTCAGCCCAGGCTGCAGCCGCCGCCCTTCTTGCGATCACGGTTATGGCCAATTCCAGCGAAACCATCGCCTACGCGATGGGCAGCGTCCCCATCCTCGGCAGATTCGTGCAGATCGTAACCTTTCGGGAATATACGAGCTCTAAGAACCATATGGAGGCCAATCTGAAAATCCCTACGATCCGTGTAGAAGACGCCGACGGCCAGACGCTTACGGAACCGACCGAGCAGCTGAATCAGCAGATTGAAGCGTATACCAAGCAGATCATAGATGCTTATGAAGCCGATGTCGCAGCTGCCGGCGGTGAAGGGACGCAAGCGGTCAGCCTCGACTATGAAGTAATCACCGACAATGACCGCCTTTTCACCCTGCGCTTTAACCAGACAATTGTCATGGCCTCTGGAACACAGCTTGTCAAGCTCTACAATCTGGATAAGACAACTGGAACACTTCTGACACTTAAGGATCTATTTCATGAGGACAGCAACTACATCCAGGCCTTGTCCGAAAATATCAAAACTCAGATGCAGGAGCAGATGGCCGCGGACGACTCCGTCAGCTATTTTTACCAAACGGATATGCCGGAGTCAAATTTCTCTGAAATTACCGGAGAAGAAAATTTCTATATTTCTCAAGACGGCAAGCTCACGCTTGTATTTGACGAATATACGGTTGCACCGGGCTATATGGGCGTCGTTGAATTTGAGATTCCGACAGAGGTCATCGCCGGCATTGTGAAGGATGGCTTTTTAAACAATTAAAGCAAAGGGCAGCAGGATTTTGTTCCCGCTGCCTTTTTGTTCACAATAAATAATCTTCCAAATCGTTTCGCCTTCTGACTGCTTTTCTCCCTGTATTTAGCGAAGGCGTCTGCGGCTTTGCTCCTTGCTCTGACCCCTGAAGCTTTGCTCCTTGCTCTGCTAGATCTGTCTCCGTCTCCTGAAGCTTTGCTTCTCCTGTCCCTGTATACTCCCCTCGCCGCTTTCGCTCGCCCGGTCCTGGCTCCTGCTTTGGCAGCTGTGCCGTTTTCTGCCAGTCCTGCCCCATGAACTCTGTCAATTCCATATCCAGCGCCCGCAGCAGCCGGGCCATAATATCCATATCCGCCTTATTGCTGTCGCGCTTAATCATCGCATAAAGCGTCTGCGCAGGAACACCCGCCTCATGGGCCAGACGGTTCGCGCTGATCCCACGTTCCTCTAACACCTGCTTGAGTCTGCTTCCGATGTTCATGCCTTCCTCCTTCTTATCTCCTGGCCAAATCATCCCTACATCGCTCAAATTTGCAGCAAAGGTCTGACGACTGATCCGTTTCGAGGCACGGCAAAGCTACATCTTACGAATCCGCTGCAGTGCCTCCACCGTATTTTCATAGCTGCCAAACGCAGTCAGACGGAAATAGCCTTCGCCGCTTGGCCCAAACCCGGAACCGGGCGTTCCCACCACGTTCGCCTCTGTAAGCAGCAGATCAAAAAACTCCCAGCTGCTCATCCCCTCCGGCGTTTTCAGCCAGATATAGGGCGCGTCCACTCCGCCGAACACACGATAACCAGCCTCCTTTAAGCCGTCATAGATGACACCGGCATTTTTCATATAGTAGGCGACCTGCTCCTTCAGCTGTGCTTTGCCCTCCGACGAATAGACAGCTGCTCCGGCCCGCTGCACAATATAAGGCGCACCGTTGTACTTGGTGCCGTGACGTCTGGCCCACATGCTATGCAGACGCACCCCGTCAAACTGCAGATCCTTCGGCACCACGGTATAGCCCAGACGCACCCCGGTAAAACCGGCGTTCTTGGAGAAGCTTTTCAGCTCAATCGCACAGGTTCTCGCTCCCTCGCACTCATAGATGGAGTGCGCAACCGTATCCTGAGAAATATACGCTTCATAAGCGCCATCGTAGATAATCAGGGCGCCATTTTGATTGGCATAATCGACCCAGCCCTGCAGCTGCGCTTTGGTAATCGTGGTTCCGGTGGGATTGTTTGGGAGACAAAGATAGATTACATCCGGCGTCTGCCTGGGAAATTCCGGCACAAAGCTGTTCTCCATCACGCAGGGCATATAGATCACGTCGCTCCACATGCCGGACTCCCCGTCATACGTCCCAGTTCTTCCGGCCATCACATTGGAATCCACATACACCGGATAGACGGGATCGCAAACCGCAATTTTACTGTTTTGATCAAACAGCTCCTGAATGTTGGCCGAATCACTCTTCGCCCCATCCGAAACAAAAATCTCATCCGCCGCGATGGGACAGCCTCTGGCCGCATAATCATTCTCTACAATTGCATTACGCAAAAATTCATAGCCCAAATCAGGAGCATAGCCATGAAAAGTCTCCGCCCTGCCCATCTCATCCACCGCTTGGTGCATCGCCTGTAAAATTGCCGGCGCTAACGGCTGCGTTACATCTCCGATTCCCAGCCGGATGATGCTTTTCATAGGATTTGCCTGGGTATAGGCAGCCACCTTTTTCCCAATCGTCGAAAAAAGATAGCTGCCTGGCAGCTTCTGATAATTCTGATTGATTTTTAGCATAATGTCCTTCCTTCCTGTCTCTGCAATAAGCAAAACGTATCTTGTTTCTATCTCGGCAGCATACAAAGAACCATCCGCGCCGTCTCCACCATACCGGTACCGCTGTCCATGCTGCTTTTCTGCATATAGCGATATGCCTCTTGCTCGGTCATATGATTTTGCTCCATCAAACGCTCCTTGGCCTGTGAAATCAGTATCTCCTCCGCTTCGGTTCGCCTCTTCGGCTGTTTTCCTGACCTCCGTCTTTTCCGCGCAAGATCATATTCCATCATTTCCACAGTCTGCAGAAGTGCTTGAACCTTCAAAGGCATAGCCAGACAGACCAGTCCCTCCTCATGTCGCTGACTCAAAAAATCCGGTGCTGCCAAAAGCAGCATCTGCATCGGTGCGGGCAGATCCTGATACAGCTCCTGGTAGCTGTGATCCACAAAGCGGGCGCCGCAGATTACAATTCCCTCTCCCAGCTCATGTGCCAGCTGCAATGCTTTTGCCGCCGTCGTGCACATCCCCTGCACCGTATATCCGCCCTTTACCAGAATATGCCGAATGTGCTTTGCCTGTTCTGCCTTAGGAAACGCTACGATTATATTCATCATATTTTATACAGATACTCTTCAATCTCCCAGTCTGTCACCTGAGATTTGTAAGTGGCCCATTCTTGTTCCTTTGCTTCCACATAGTTGCGGAAAACATGTTCCCCCAAAACCTCCTGCAAAAAGCTGTCTTCCTTGAGCGCGGCAATCGCCTGCCCTAAATCTGCCGGAAGCGCTTCCAGCTTAAGATCTCTGCGCTCCGCCTCGCTCAGATCAAATATATTCCGGCCGACCGCCTTAGGCGGCAAAATTTTGTGCGCTATGCCGTCCATCCCCGCCGCCAGACAGGCAGCAATCACCAGATACGGATTAGCCGCCGAATCCGGGCTGCGCAGTTCAATTCTTGTCTCCTGTCCGCGTGAAGAAGGAATGCGAATCAAAGGGCTGCGGTTGACGCCGGACCAGGCAATATAAAGCGGCGCGTCAAACCCCGGCACCAGACGCTTGTAGGAATTGACCAGCGGATTGGTCAGCAGCGCCATCCCCTTTACATGCTTTAAAATCCCGCCGATAAAATAAAACGCTTCCTGACTTAACCCCTGCGCTCCCTGGCGATCCTCCAGAATATTCCTTCCGTCCTTCCAGAGCGACATGTTGATATGCATGCCGGAACCATTGATGCCATAGCGCGGCTTAGGCATAAAGCTGGCAAAAAGCCCGAAACGCTTGGCAATTGTCTTGACTGCCAATTTGAACGTCATCACATGATCGGCAGTCTGAACCGCTTCGGCATATTTAAAATCAATCTCATGCTGCGCCGGAGCCGCCTCATGATGCGAAGATTCAATCTCAAACCCCATCTCCTCCAAGGTCAACACCATATCGCGCCTGGCGTTTTCCCCCAAATCCACCGGGCCCAGATCAAAATAACCGGCCCGCTCATGACTTGTGGTCGTAGGATTGCCATCTTCATCCGTGTGAAAAAGAAAAAACTCACATTCCGGGCCTACAATAAAATGATAGCCCTGTTTGGCCGCTGCATCAACGGCCCGTTTTAAAATATACCTCGGATCCCCCTCAAACGGCTTCCCGTCCGGCCGATAAATGTCGCAGATAATCCTCGCTACCTTTCCCTGCTGCGGCCGCCAGGGGAAAATTGTAAACGTATCGAGATCCGGGTAGAGATACAGATCCGATTCTTCAATCCGCGCAAAGCCCTCAATCGAAGACCCGTCAAACATGCATTCGTTATTTAACGCTTTCTCCAATTGACTGGAGGTTACAGCCATGTTCTTCAACGTGCCGAACAGATCTGTAAATTGCAGCCGTATAAATTCCACGTCCTCTTCTTCTACCAGCCGTATAATATCCTGCTTTGTATACCTGCCGGCTGTACCCTGCTTTGTATTCCCACTGGCAATATCCTGCTTTGTACACCCGCCGGCTGTATCCTGGCCGAATCTCTCAAGAGGTAAGCCGCCCTTGTCCGATAAGGAATATGTACCCATCCGCTCTCCTTTCCTCCCGCTCGCGTTTTACGCCAAACAGGCCCATACGGTCTCTTCTGCCTGTACCGACCTATGCCAATGTCTCCAGCACCTGCCGATAGGACATGGAGCCGCCGAATAAATCCAGTGCGCTGCCAATCGTCACATCGAGCCGCCCCTTTCCCAGCTCTCTTAATTCCTCTAAATCCGCAAAGCTTCCCACGCCTCCGGCATAGGTAACCGGCAGTCCGCTCCAGTCCCCCAAGAGCGACACCAGCCCGCGCTCAATCCCGCCGGACTTTCCTTCTACATCCACGCCATGAACCAGAAATTCATCTGCATACTGCGCAAGCCGATCGAGCAGTGCCGGCTGCACCTGTTCCTCGGTAAATGTCTGCCATCGGTCTGTCACCACATAATATGCATCGTCCCGCCTGCGGCAGCTTAAATCCAGCACCAGATGTTCTCTTCCCACCGCTCGCACCATCTGTTCCAAATGCTGATAATTCACAATTCCATCCTGAAACACATAGGAGGTGACAATCACATGGCTGGCCCCCGCTGCAAGAAACTGTCCGGCATTCTGCGGATCCATACCGCCGCCTGCCTGCAGACCACCCGGATAAGCCCCAAGCGCCGCCAATGCCTGTGTTTTGGTCGCTTCATAGTAGGGCGAAGCAGACGGATTGAGTAAGATCACATGCCCGCCCTGTAACTGATCTCTGCGATATAAGTCCGCAAAAAAAGCCGCATCTCCGGACGCAACAAAATTCTCCTTTGCCCTGTCGCCCTCGTCCGTCAGACTGCCGCCTACGATTTGCTTCACCCTTCCATTATGTATGTCAATACACGGCCTGAATTTCATGCTGACTCCTTCCTCAAGCTCTGATGCTTCCCACTGCTCCGAAAGCGGCTCTAACAAACGCCCTTTTACCTGTAAAACCAACCAATGCGATTCCCTTCATCCTTAAATTATATCATACCGCCTGGAGCAATGGAAGTAATTTTTCGTTGCTTTCTTTGTTTCCCGATATCGTCTTACAGCCAATCTGTATTTTGGCAAGATCACTATTTTTCCTTCTGCTCTCCCAATCGCTGTCTCAAATTTGCCTGTCTCTGTTTGCTCTCCATCATTCCAAGAAAAATAAAATACAGCGGCGTCGTAAACACCAACGGATTATTGACCAGTCCCTGCAGTGCAAAGGTCAAAATTCCCACGCATCCAAGCACCAGCATCGAATCCCATCCCCGCCGGCGCAGACAGGTCACAAAAGATGCAGCCTGCATCCCAAAATAGGAAACCGCCCCAAACATCCCCGTCACCGCCAAAAACTGCAGAAATTCATTGTGCGCATCAATCAGACGGCTTGACCAGGAAGCCAGCTCCTGCTGATATCCAACCTGCATATACTGATAAAAACAGTTTGGCCCATAGCCAAACAACTGATACAGCAGCGGAACCTTTTTAAAATTACCCACCGTCCATTTCCAGATGATCCCCCGGCTGCTGCCAAACGTATCCTCCAGCGGAAAAATCATCCGCAAAGCAACTGCACTCGCGGCCAGTACCAGAACCAGCAGCACGCGCGGCCCCCATTTTGCGACCACATCCCAAAATGCTCCTTCTATTAAGTGTTTATTTTGCAGCAGAACAAACAGGAGCAGCAAGCCCGCCGCCAAAACCAGCAGCACCCTCCAACGCAAAAATCCATACAGAAGCAGATCGCCGCGCAAAAACTGCATAAAAATTGTGCCGCCTTCGTGGGACAGTCCCCACAAATCCGTCAGCTTCATGGCCAGGAGTGCAACAAAAAAGGATGCGGCAATCCGCCACCATTTGTCCAGTCTTTTATCCCGCATTGCAAAGCCCATCAACAGCAGCATGCCGCCGCCAACCGACAGCATCCAGCTCTCACTTCTGGTACAGTAGCAAGCATAGACCCCCAGCACCGAAGCGCACCAGTAGCAAATACGCGAAAGCTTCTCCTCACACAAGTAATATAAGCCCATGGTCACGGCCGTCATTACACCGCAATAGGCAGAATTCACGTTGATATTTCCCAAAAGCCCCATAAAGGTCAGACGCTGATCTCCGATCTCACTGAGCATGCCAGTGGGGTCGAGCCCCCAGAAATTGCTGGCCAAAAGCAGATACATCAGACTGTTTCCGATCAAAAAGACCCACAGCAAAATTCCATTCGTCCGATAACATCTGGACACGACAAAATACACTCCGACGCACAGCAGCAGGAACGCTCCGCCCAGCTGCCTGCCGTCGGTTCCCCAGAACGCTTCACTTCCAACCGGGCTTAAAATACAGGAAATCACAACCACCAGCAAAAAAGCCACTGTAAATAAATCCGTGACGCTGATGCTTTTTTTGACGCTGAACGTTTCCTTCATCGCTTCTTTTGATTTTCCCCGAAAAAACTGGATGCATGCGGGGATGCCAAAGAGCAGCGCACACACCAGAAGGACGATCGTCGTCATCTGGAAAAAGTTCTTTTTGGCCCAGGTGATATCATAAAGCTTGTTATGAAATACAAAGGGAAATACCCCGATCATCAGTACCAGATAAATCAATGTGGCCCCCTCTAACATCAACTGGGGCAAATTGGTTTCCTTCTTTTTTGCTGTCATCTTCTCTCCTCATTGGTTGCGCTTGTAAACTGTTTTTTCCAATAGATTATATCATATATTTGAAATTTTACAATATCCTTGTAGACGATGAAACGCCTGCCGTTGTACAAGAACTGGGGGCCCCTGTTTGGGAAAAATTCTGGGCGTGTGGAGCGAAGCACGAAAGCTGCTTGGCGGCAGCAAGCTGGAAAAAGCCGTCTCGTTTCTTATTCATCGCTTCACATAGGCACAAAGAAACATGAGGCCGGGGCGTATGCCCTGACCTCATTTTCCTTTAAAATAATCTTATTTCATACTTGACTAAGAATGAACGAAATGCTTATTACTTTACAGTCACTTTGAAAGTAGCTGTTGCACCACGCTTCATGGTTACGGTAATCGTGATCATGCCTGTTCCCTCGCTATTTTACGTTCTGGTCAGCCACCTGAACAATGATTGCGCCATCCTCAAACACCACTTCTCCAAGCTCCCTGAGCAGCTCTTCATTCAAGGTCGGGTATTTCTCCCTCTCCATTTGCCCGACAAAAATATAAGATACCTCATATTTTTTCAAAAGCTCGCATATCTGCGCTTCATCTACAGAAGTATAAATCGTTTCAATCTCTGCGCCCTGCTCATTCAACAGTTCTGTATCTCCTCGCCAGAGCCATTCATGGACATACCACCCTTGAACCGTAGGAAGCCCTGTCATAGCAGATACCCGACCATAATAACTGTAGCTGTCACCTGGCGCCTCCAAAACCACGGGCGTTCCTTTTATGTTATCCTGCAGCCATCGGATTGCCTTTGCATCCTCAGGATAATACGTCTCAAGAAAAGCAGTTGCATCCAATCCCAGATAATTCTCACGGTTCCATATCGTTCCGCTCCATTGCTTGATGGCAGTCACCGTATAGCAAGAAGTAAGCAGCAGACAGACAATTCCGAAAATGGCGATCCCCCGTATCCACAAATGTACTTTATCAAATAAAAATCGTATTAAGATATATCCCATGCCAATCCCAAACAGAATAAACGCTTGATAAGTTAACTTAAACATGGTATTGGAACGAGCAGCCGTTTCTTCATAAATATCTTTCAGATAAACAATTTCCGGCATCACAATTAGCCCCAACGCGCACAAGCATAATACTGCCACAAAAATATCTGGCTGTGATGTTTTTGACAGCCATTTTAAAGGCACGCATTTTCCGTTCTCCAAACACAATTTTACCAAGTATGACACGACAATGAAAATAGGAAACGCCCATAGAATGCAAAATTGATAAAAAGCAGAATGATTCTGTGCAAAGCAGATGCCCTGCGCCATACCACTGTCAAATTTCATTGTAAAGGGTAATGCGATTATCATGCTCAAAACCAGCAACGCCACCCATTGCACTGCACTTTCCAAAATACCCTTTTTCCAATTTTGAGTACGCGCCAAATTGCCAAAAAAGCACACGCCACAGATTATCACATAATAAATTGCAAAATCCCATGCATTGCTCCACTGGAAAATCCCAAGGAATACGCCACACGCTAACAATGGAAGCTGAAAAAGTACTTTTCTCTCGCGCTCCTTCTGCCCTTTCATCCACGCATATAAAATACCCAATACTGTCAATACAAAAAATACATTTACGACATGTGCATGCAAATCTCCCAATACAAACGAATAGGAAGGAAATTCATGAATCGTCTGATCATTCGTTAATGGATTATGCCCAATATAACGTGTAGAATCCGGGAAGTAATAGCTGTTTTCCGTCTCTTGGAAAAACGGCAGAACCATCGCATAAATCACATAATGCATGTTTCCCGCGATAGAGACCGCCATTCCCGCCAGAAGACCAGACCAAATCGGAATGCGTTTCCACCTGCCCTCCGTCCAAACGCGTTTCGTCTTAATTCTCCTCTTCTGGCTGGAGACCGGCGAAAATCTTTTCTCATAAGAATCAGCGGTCAGCTGCCGCACGAGAGAAAAGGGCAGAACAAATGCCATACCTGCGATAAATGTACGCATCAAATGATAAGTCTCCGCGATCTGTGTACCTGTTATTTTTGTCAAAAATACCGCGTAATACTGCCCCCCATAATAATAATTAATCGGCGACAGGCTATACCAAATATCCGTAGCCGGAAGCTTTGTACTTCGCATCATGGCCGCCATAAACCCAAAATCCATAAATTTCTCTTCACCGAACGCCTGGGGGCGAAAACCTGCTACGTAAGTCCACAACAAAAATAATACAAACAGAAGCACTTCTTCCCAGAAGATGAGATTCCCTTCATTTACAGGAAAAGCATGGCAGCCTTTCTTCCGCTGCCAGAACGCAAGGCCAAAATTCCCGCCAATACACAAAAGGATTATAACAATACAAGTCGTAGAAGTAAATTCCAAAATCCCCAATGTAACAAACAGCCATATGCCATAACCGCAAATCGCAATCGCAATGACCTTTGAAAAGAGCCATCCTTGATCCCGAAAACCAGAAAACAGCATCCCTGTAACAGGCATAAAGGCAGAACCCATCACCAGTATTACCAGCCACCAGGAAAGAAAGGCCCGACTGTCCTCCCGCAGCAGCCAAATGGACAGGCATACCAGCAAAATACTGACAATAACCTTTCCCCACTCTTTCCGAAATACCTCCGCGAAAAAATTCTTTTTTGTACGTTTCACCTGCTGCTCCATCCGAACATATCCTTTCTATTCCAAGATCCTTTTCTTGAGCGCTAAGAACTGGCAAAATGATTTTTGTCCTATACGAAAAATCTTTTTCATATTAATTGAATTTTCTCCACCTTGTCGCGCCAAAAATGTAATTGGGTAGTAGTATACCCCCCATTTCTTCTTCGTATAAATTACCGTAATCAGAACATTTGACAAAAAGAAATCTTTTGGCACTTTTTTCAAAACCTCTCGAAGCTGATCGCATCGCATCAGACGATACGGAGCATTCGCGTCCTTTACCCATACCCGAAATACAAGCAACAATACAAGACGGAGCACCCGCGTGACAAACAATCTTGAAATCCCATCTTCCCGGTGCACGCGACATCCAATCAGAAGCCCACATTTTTTGCGTCTTTTCCAAAATTGAGGAAATTCAGAAGGCAGTGTCTGTCCATCTGAATCTGTTTGAAATACATAATCTGCCCCTTTTTTAATTGCATAATGATACCCATGAAGTATGGTCGCTCCATGCCCCTGATTTTCTTTCGTAAGTACTACCAACTGCGGATACTGTGCCTTCAGCTCTGTTGCAGCCTGATATGTACCATCTCGACTGCCATCATCTATCACTACAAGTCGGCTGCCCAGCCCGGTCTTTACTGCAACCGGATGCCATTGAGCAATAACCGTTCTGATATTTTCCTCTTCATTATATGCTGGAATAATTATATATAACTTTTCCATTTGTTTCTCCTTTTTATGATACAATTCGGTTATCTAGCAAAGCATACTTTCTGCTTTGTTTCTGTTCATATAAAACATTGCTCTTTCAGCGTTACGCCCCTCGTCGTTCACTTACAGCCTCATTCTCAATCTTCTTATCCGTTTTCCTTCCCGCACGAAAAATCA
>CAMULB010000062.1 GCA_947089585.1 uncultured Lachnospiraceae bacterium
CCTATACGGCGAGTGCCAGCGCAGTGATTCATTGTGGGGCAAAGGTCGTATTTGTAGATATTCAAAAGAACGGTGATCCGGTCACTCATATGCCAGAGATGGATTATGACGTTTTAGAACAGGCGATTACACCGAGAACCAAAGCAATTATTACGGTTGATCTGGGCGGTATCGTTTGTGACTATGACAAGATTTTTCAAGTTATAGAGCGGAAGAAAAGTCTGTTCACACCGGTCGAAGCAGATGGGTCACTACTCGGAGATCTTTCTTCCCGCATCCAAAAAACAATTGGCCGTGTGGCGGTGGTGGCGGACTGCGCACATAGTCTTGGAGCGTATCGCGTTGTCTCTCGGACCGGGGCCGGGAATGTTGGAGGAAAAAAGCGTTATTGTGGTGCGATCGCTGATTTTACGAGTTTTAGTTTTCATGCGGTAAAGAATTTTACTACCGCAGAAGGCGGGGCATCTACATGGCTGCCTTTAGAAGGAATTGACAGTGCTGAGATATATAAAATGTATCAGCTGCTCTCTTTGCATGGGCAAGATAAAGACGCCCTGGCAAAGACCAAGATGGGAGCCTGGGAATATGACATTATTGGGCCGTGGCATAAGTGCAACATGACCGATGTTATGGCGGCAATTGGCTTAAAGCAGCTAGAGCGCTACCCAGGATTGCTTGAGCGGAGAAAAGAGATGATAGCCAGGTATGATGCGGTCTGCGATGAACTGGGGATATTCCATATGAATCATTATGGAGAGAATGCTTCCAGTAGTGGTCATCTGTATTTGATCAGAATTCCGGGGCTTGATACCGTGAAGAGAAATGAGACCATTGAAAAGCTGGCAGAGTATGGAGTAGCGACCAATGTTCATTATAAACCACTGCCGATGATGACCGCATATAAAGTATATGGCTGGGATATCAAAGATTTTCCAAATGCGTATGACTACTATCAGAATCTGATTACGCTGCCACTGCATACGAAGTTAAGCGATGAGGATGTGACGTATGTAGTGAAGATGCTGAAAACGGTTGCAAAAGAGGTTATAGGATGTTGAAAAAATGGGATGAGCTCCCTGATTTTATGAGAGTTCCGGAGGTTCGCCCTTATTGGGAAGTACTAGACAAAAAGCGCGGACAGATTCTAGTTAAGCGTGTTTTCGATTTTGTGGTTGCCGTGATACTTCTCGTTCTTCTTGCCATTCCGATGGCTGTGATTGCGATTATGATAAAACTGGACAGTCCTGGAACCGTGTTTTACCGGCAAGAACGCGTGACATCATACGGTCGTCGTTTTCGGATTCATAAATTCCGAACGATGGTCAGCAATGCTGACAAAATAGGTTCTGCTGTGACGGTCGGAGCAGATCCGAGAATAACAAAAATGGGTGCGAAGCTTCGGCGTCTGAGGCTCGATGAGTTTCCGCAGCTGCTGGATGTACTCGCCGGGGATATGTGTTTTGTGGGAACCAGGCCCGAAGCCGCAAGATATGTGAAGCATTACACTGAGGAAATGATGGCTACATTATTGCTCCCTGCTGGGATTACCAGCGAGGCAAGCATCCGCTACAAGGATGAATCGGAGCTGCTGAAAGGAGCGACTGAGGTAGACAATGTTTATGTTAGAAAAGTGCTGCCAGAGAAAATGAAGTGGAATCTGAAAAGCATAAGAAAATTCAGTTTACTCAGGGAATTGAGAATCATGATAGAGACTATATTGGCGGTAATGAGGTGAACAAAAAGTGAGCGGGAGAATCCCAAATGAAAACCTTCCATATATATCTGCCTTACTTGTCACGAGAAATGAGCAGGATTATATCGAAATGGCGTTGATGTCATATATTAACCAGGACTACCCCAAAAACAAGTACGAGATTCTTGTCGTTGATGGCGGATCTACGGACGCTACAATGGATATCGTAAGAAAGATGAAAAGGAAGTATGAGGACACGCACTTTTCCATCACAATTCTGGACAATCCAAAACAGATCCTGGCATCGGGATGGAATGTCGGGATTCAGGCAGCAAAGGGAGAATATGTGATTCGCATTGATGCCCATGCAAAGGCCGAAAGGGACTTTTTATATAAAAGCGCCGAGACCATCTTACAAGTGGATGCTGTCTGTGTGGGAGGAAAGCTTGTGACGAAGACTCTGGGAGATGGAAATGGTGCGATATCGAAGGTGTTATCCTCTCCTTTTGGCGTGGGTAATTCCAGCTTCCGTGTTTCAGAACGATCTGGGTTTGTAGATACAGCCGTGTATGGGCTTTATAAAAAGAGCATATTTCAGGAAGTAGGCTATTTTGATGAGAAATATGTAAGGAATCAGGATCTTCAGATGCATGCGCGAATCAGAAAGCATGGCGGTAGATTTTATTTCAATCCCGATATCAGGTGTGAATATTATGCAAGAAATACAACGAAGAAAATGGTGAGGCAGGGGTTCCAGAATGGTAAGTGGAATATGATCCTTCTGAAAGAAGATCGCTCCGGCTTATCTATCCGTCATCTTGTCCCATTTACCTTTGTTCTATTTTTGATTGCTGCAGGCGCGGGTGGATTTGTGTACAAGCCTCTCTGGATTTTACAGGCGAGCGTGCTTCTTTTGCATCTGTTGCTGGGCGTGTATTTTGGAATTCGAGGAGGCGCAAAAGGGAAGGAAGCGCTTGTTATGCCGTTTCTTTTTCTGCTGCTCCATATTTCCTATGGGTCTGGGTTTCTGGTTGGAGTATTGAAATGATGGAGGAATGAATATGCCACTTTACGAAAAAATAAAAAATCAGGAAGAAGTCCTTTCCCTTGTAGGCCTTGGCTATGTTGGGCTGCCGATTGCCGTGGAGTTTGCAAAGCGCGGCGTGAACGTGATTGGTTTCGACCTGAATGGATCAAAGATTGATACATACAAAGCAGGAATTGATCCAACAAAGGAAGTGGGGAACGATGTGATTCGGAGCACGGCGGTAGAGTTCACTTCGGATGAAAACGATCTGCGCCGCGCAAAATTCCATATTGTTGCCGTCCCAACACCTGTAAATGATGACCATACGCCCGACTTATCCCCGGTAGAGGGTGCAAGCAGAATTCTTGGTCGCAACCTTACAAAAGGCTCTGTTGTAGTTTTCGAGTCAACCGTCTATCCAGGTGTGACGGAGGATCTCTGTGTTCCAATTCTGGAAAGGGAATCCGGCTTGAAATGCGGTGTGGATTTCAAGATCGGTTATTCCCCAGAGCGTATCAATCCCGGCGACAAGGTGCATAGACTCTCTACCATCACGAAAATCGTTTCCGGCATGGATCAAGAGACACTGGATACAATTGCAAAGGTCTATGAGATTGTGGTGGATGCGGGGGTTCACAGGGCTGAAAGCATCAAGGTGGCGGAGGCAGCAAAGGTGATCGAGAACAGCCAGCGGGATATCAACATCGCGTTCATGAATGAGCTTTCCATCATCTTCAACAAGATGGGAATTGATACAAAATCTGTTCTGGAGGCGGCGGGGACGAAATGGAATTTTCTGAAATTTTATCCCGGCCTGGTCGGCGGCCACTGCATCGGTGTGGATCCCTACTATCTGACCTATAAGGCGGAGGAGCTCGGCTACCACAGCCAGATCATTCTGTCTGGCAGAAGGATCAATGACGACATGGGCAGATTCGTGGCAGAGAACATTGTGAAAAATCTGATCGCTGCAAATAAAGCAGTAAAAGGGGCGAGAGTTGCGATCCTGGGCTTCACATTCAAAGAGAACTGTCCGGATACCCGGAACACGAGGATCATTGATATTGTAAAGGAGCTGAAGGAGTACGGCATTGATCCGATGATCACAGATCCTGTTGCGGATTCCGATGAGGCGAAGCGGCTTTATGGCGTGGAATTTGTGGATATGGGCGCAATCCGAGATATAGATGCCTTGGTATTGGCGGTCGCCCACACGGAATTCAGGGAGATGGACATGGCGCGGATGGATGGATTCTTCGGCGGCGAGACGAAAGTACTGCTTGATTTGAAGGGGCTGCTTGACCGGAAGGAGTATGAGAAGGCCGGATATTTGTACTGGAGATTGTGACAGAAAGGGAAAAACGATGGGATATCAAAACTTGAAATTTCCGGACGGCTCCCGGTTCCTGGTAACAGGCGGGGCAGGCTTTATCGGATCCAATTTATGCGAGGCGATTCTAAACCTGGGCTATAACGTGCGCTGCCTGGATAATCTTTCAACCGGCAAGCAAGAGAATGTGGAGCCATTCCTGGGGAATCCGAACTATGTGTTCATCAAAGGGGACATCAAGAATATGGATACCTGTATAAATGCTTGTGAAGGTGTGGATTATGTGCTTCATCAGGCGGCCTGGGGAAGTGTTCCGCGTTCCATAGAGATGCCGCTCTTTTACTGTGCGAATAACATCATCGGCACATTGAACATGATGGAGGCGGCGCGACAGAACGGAGTAAAGAAGTTTGTGTATGCATCCAGCAGCAGTGTCTATGGGGATGAGCCGAACCTGCCCAAGAAAGAGGGGCGGGAAGGAAATCTGCTGTCTCCATATGCTGTGACGAAGATGTGTGATGAGGAGTGGGGAAAACAGTATACAAAGTATTATGGCCTGGATACCTATGGCTTGAGGTACTTCAACGTATTCGGCCGCAGGCAGGATCCAAACGGGGCATACGCGGCCGTCATCCCCAAATTCATCCGGCAGCTTCTGGATGGTGAGATTCCGACCATCAACGGCGACGGGAAACAGAGCCGGGACTTTACCTATATCGAGAACGTCATCGAGGCGAATCTGAAAGCGTGCCAAGCGGGAAGCGAGGTGGCTGGCGAAGCGTTTAATATCGCGTATGGAGGCCGTGAATATCTGATTGATATATATTACGGTTTGACAGAAGCGCTTGGAATTCATGTGGAACCAAGTTTTGGGCCGGACAGAGCTGGGGATATTAAGCATAGCAACGCCGACATCAGTAAGGCCAGACAGATGCTGGGATATGAGCCGGAGTGGAGCTTTGAGCAGGGCATTCAAGCGGCGATTCAATGGTACAGGGAGAACTTGTGAGAAATGGGTGTGGAACAGAAAATCAACTATCAGCTTAACAAGTATCCAGGAGTCAAAAAGCTTATTAAGCGAGCTTACCAGAGGACGATGTATGCTGTGTCTCCAAAGATAAAATCGGAGGGGAATATCATACGGGTATCCCCCAAGGATCCGAACTATGAGTATTTTTTTGGATATTATGATAAGTCCCCCTGGGATGCTACAGACAGATTCATGCTCTGCATGAGGGCAAATGATACATGGTCGGACGTAAGTCCAAGGGAGAAAGCAGACATCCTCCTGATTGATACACAAAAGGAAGAATCTGATCCGGCAAGAGTTAAGAAAATTGCAGAGACTAGGGCATGGAATGTGCAGCAGTCCTGTATGCTTCAGTGGCTGGGACCGGACTTTTCATCACGGATTCTTTTTAACGACTATCAGGATGGGAAGCTTGTATCTGTAATTCGGACGATTGAAACAGGGGAAGAGCGGGTGATTCACGCGCCGGTTTATGCTGTTTCAACGGATGGCTCGTTTGCCTTGACGCTGGATTTCAGTCGGCTCTATAACCTTCGTCCGGGATACGGTTATTTTAATGTTCCAGAAGAAACGAAGGGAATAGACTTGCCAGACACAACTGCCATTTGGCGTGTGGATTTAGAAACCGGAGAAATCACGGCGCTTCTCAAATATACAGATTTTGCGAACTTTCAGCCAAGACCGGAGATGCAGGAGGACGGCTCTGTTCATAAAGTCAATCACTTGATGCTTAACCCCAAGAACGAAAGGTTCATGGTGCTTTATCGGTGGTTTCATGGCGAAAGAAAGTATACACGTCTGATTACTTGTAATATGGATGGCTCTGCTATGTATGTGCTGTCGGATGATGATATGATAAGCCATTGCTGCTGGAAAGATGACGATCATATCCTTGCCTTTGAAAACAAGAGGAGCAGTGGAACCGGCTATTATTTGATGACGGATAAAACGCAGGATTACAGGCGCTGCTGGCCGGAATTAATCGGAGATGGACATCCGAGTTACAACCCGGATCGCAGTCGAATTGTTACGGATTCGTACCCGGATCGGGCCAGAATTCAATGTCTGCGAGTAATGAAGGACGAGGACAGTAAACCGGAAATCGTAGCCAGGGTTTTCGCTCCATTCAAATATGATAATGACACGCGCTGTGATTTGCATCCTCGTTGGAATCATGCTGGCGATAAAGTTTGCTTTGATTCCGTGTTTGAAGGGCATAGAGGGCTATATGTCGTTACTCTTTAAGTTCAAGTTACAATAAAGTGCGAATAGGTGAATGTGAATGGGACGTAGAGACGGATTCAGGATATTAACCATATGGATTGTAAGAATCATGATTCTTTTCTATATTGTTTTATCTGTGTTAAAAATAGCGACTAATATGCAGATTGCCTCTTTTTTGCAGGTTGCTCTGTTTGGAATATATCTGCTGACTGTAAAAAAGGCTGTAATAAAAAGGGGGCCCCTATGGGAAGGATCGCTGTTTCTTTATGCATTCTTTTTGTTCCTTCTGTCTCGTGTGTTTCTTGATTTTATTAACGTAAGAACCATGTACAAGTCGGATCGGTTTGCCTGGTATACGATCAGTGAAGAAACTACAGTCATTATTCTGGTTTCATACATTATATTTTTAGCTTGCTTCTATATCTATTTATCATTAACAAAGAATCAGGCGAAGGAAATATATGGACGAAGAAGGTTTCGGTATGCAAATAATGCGGCTTTGGAGAGCCTTTCCGGAAGTATCCTGATCGTGACACTTCCGATTGGCATTATCTATGAAGTGAATCTTGCACTCACACAATCAAGATTATCGTCGTTCTTGATCGACAGTTCATTGCCTTCTTTTGTAGCGCTGATCGGATACGTTGCAACCTATACGATTCCGGTATATTTTTGCAGCCTTCCGGAGAAGAAAAACAAAAAAGTGATATTTACTTTGAGTGGACTGTTGTATCTTATTAAAACACTGCAAGGGTCCAGAAGCTCGATCATACTATTTGCAGTTTTTTTCCTTTGGTATGAGCTGGGCATTGGAAAAGCCATTAAGACGAGAACGATTCTTAGCTTAGCCGCGATACTTGTGAGCCTTTTTCTGGTTGTGACCTATGTAAGGGAAGCATCCGGTTACTTTTCAAATGATGGCGTGATTGTAAAGGTTCTTTATTCGGCAGGCGGCACGCATATGGTTTTTGCAAATTATATAGATTACCGTTCGCAGCTGCTAAACGACACGCCGTTTTATTTCTTATCAGGGATCATACAGCCGTTCGTTCGATATTTCTTCAATAGAGGAGCGTTTGTTACCGGGCGCAATGCTACGATGGCTGCGGCAGCCTTTTCAATGGATCACAAATTGATGTATGCGCTTGCCCCGGAAGCTTATGCAATTGGGCGTGGATTTGGCAGTAATCTTATTGCAGAGTTCTGGGCATGCGGCGGTTTTATTGGAGTTGCCGTTTTAGCGATATTATACATTTGGCTTGTATGCAAAATCGAAAGAGAAAGCTATCACAATCGAATTATGTTTATTTTACAATTTTATATGATTCAAGCATTTATTTGGAGTCCGCGAGCGACTGCACTGCCGAATATAGTCCTTGTTTTAACATCATATATCATATTCTTTGCGGTGTCACAGACCTCATGTGGAAAAATTGTGATACGAGAAAGGATTTCCGTCAGCAAAGACAGGAGCTAAAGGTTAGAGAGAGCAACTATAAAGAGAATGAGCATATGGAAGGGATCGCATGGTAGAGAACAGTTTTCATATACAATCAGTAGTCCTATATGTTACAGCAATATTGGTCAGTGCAGGCTTATCGAAAAAGCTCCTAAGATCGGGGGGGGGGGGGTATAGACCTTCCCTGATAAAATGCTTTGTTGTAGCGTTTCCGATGGCGCTGGTTGTAGGATTTCGTTCCAGTTCAGTAGGATATGATACGATCCGGTATATCGAGAACTCGTATCGGCTATTGGCAAACCTTCCTGCAACAGAATTTTTGTTCACTGGGCTTGTCAAGCTGACACATTGGATTTGCGGTGGACAGAGCTATACGCTAATGCTGACCTCGTTTGCATTTATTTCGATTGTGACGCCGATCTATGCGGTCACAAGGCTAGAGGATGAGCATGATAACACCATGTTTGTGTTTCTGTTTGGATTGGTTTTCTTTCTTTGCACAACCGATCAGTTCAGGCAAATGATAGCGGTTGGGTTCGTTGCGTTAGCAGTCGTCTACTGTCAGCAAAATCGCTATGTGGCATGTATTGTGTCAACGATACTGGGATTTGGATTTCATAATACGGCAATTCTGGGAATGCTAATGTATGTGTTCTGCCGGATTGTGACATCTACGAAAACAACAACACTGATTATCAAGGCGGGCCAGGTAAGATTGTTGTATTTGAAAACAAGCCTGCTCCAAGTATTTACAATAATCATAGGTATTGTAGTCACGGTATTTTTATTTAATAACCTTGATCTATTGAAACACCTGCTGGCAACCTTTCTTCCGAGCTACACGAAGTACTTAGACCGATATTTGAATATCAGTGAAATCGGAATGGGGTGGATCCTGGATCTGATGGTGATGATGCCTCTTCTTTTCATGGGAAGGGACATGAAGAACAACAAAGAAAGGGCGTGTTATTTATTTGCGTTGACAGCTATTCCAATCCGATTTTTTGGATATCTGAGTTATTTCATTTCGAGGATGATGTACTTTCCACAGCTTGTGATGCTTCTGCTCTATAGCAAGCTGATGGTCAGGGAAAGAGATTATGCTGGAATTCGACATAGCAGGAAAGAATATATGCTTTATGCGTTTTCTATCGCATTCTTTATTATAAAATATGTCATGAGAAACGAACATGGTGCATTTCCATATGTATTTTGGTGGAATGCATAGTTTCATTCATGAAGCTTGGAGGAAACTTGATGAAAAAGTTGGCAGTACTATATTCCGGTGATTCTAGAGGCCTGAATGGGGCGGCTCTTTATGTGGATCGATTTAGAAAATTTAAGAGCGCATTCAAGTCAGCTGGAATTCGAACAATCATATGCGATTCAAACAAAATAAGTGCGGATGCAAAAAGTGATCGCGATGTAATTGAAATTGAGACAGCTTATGCAAACAGCAGGACGCATCACATGAAAAATCGCATCAAACGCTTACTATCCAATACTTATTTTGGAAGTAAAATTTTCATATATTATGCATGGGAAAAACCGGGTGAAAAATCTGTAAAAAAGAATCTTTCTAAAATTAGAGATGCCGACGTCATCCTTGCGAATGATCTGTATTGTGCATACCATGCCCTGAAACAGTTTCCAGATAAAGATCTTTATTTTGTTATGCATAATAGTGGTGTGCTATTGAAAATGCTGCTCGATCGACTTCCGGCGATCAAGGGAAGAAAAAAAGAAAAGAAATTGAAAAGAGTAGAAGCATGGATATTCAAAAGGGCTAAGGGAATCCTTTTTGTTTCAAGAAAAGCCAGAGATACCTTCATACATGATTTTCCGCAGCATGAACCAAAGGCGCATTATGTTCCAGAGGGAATTGAGGATATAGAGCATATACCGGACCTTGATTTTTCTAAGGTAAATTTTATTTGTGTTGGAACTGTCTGTGATCGCAAGAATCAGCTTGAGCTGATAAAGGCATTTGAACAATATAAGAATTCTGAAATCAGTTTGACGATTGTGGGCGGTGGTTCACAGCTTGAGGAATGTAAAAGCTATGTGAAGGCGCATCATATCAAGCAGATTGATTTTGCCGGGTCGGTGAAAAATTCGGATGTGCCTTCCTATTTGGCAAAATCAAATGTATTTGTACTTGCCAGCAAGGATGAGGGGCTTCCTGCAGTTGGAATAGAGGCTTTAAGAAGTGGTTTACCGATTCTGATTACGGATGTCGGTGGTTGCGCCGAGTTGGTTCAGAGCAACGGCGTTGTACTTTCAGGAACGAATCAGAAATCCATCATTCAGGGAATGGAATCCATCGTGTCAAAACAGGAGCAGTTGCCGGAGATGTCGCGCAATTCACGATTACGATATGAAAGAGAATTTTCGATTGAAGCAATGGTACAAGCATATAAAAAGATATTGGTAGATGAAGAATATGGAGCGTAAATCCCTTGCCCAAAATGCGGTATACTACGGAATTAAGACAATCGTATCCATCCTTTTCCCGCTTGTAACGTATAAATATGCGTCCTATATCCTCGGCGCTGAGAACCTTGGAAGAGTCGAATTTGCCAAAGCATTTGTCAGCTATTTCCTGCTTATCGCAAATCTTGGGATCCATGCATTTGCAATTAGAAATGGCGCTGGATTAAGAGATGATAGAGAGAAGCTGGAGGAATTTGCAGGCAGAGTATTCGGAATCAACCTTATATCTGCAGGGGTCTCAATCTTGCTGTTTCTCCTCTTCGTTCGTTCGGGTTTCGACATCAAGATTGATGTATCGCTCGGTTTTATTTTTCTGGCGCAGATTCCCTTGAATCTGATCGGAGTAGATTGGATCTATAACATCATTGAGGACTTCAAGTACATAACTTATAGAAGTCTGATCTGCCAGGTTGTAGCTTTGGTTTTTATGTTTACTTTGGTTCGGACAAAGGAGCAGTTTCTATTTTATGCGGTTACGCTTGTGATTGCATCGCATGGCGCATGTGTATTCAGCTGGGTCAGAGCAAGAAAGATAATCAGAATCAGAGCGAAAATAAATCAGAGCTGTCTACCGCTGCTCAAACCGATTCTCTTGTTATTTGCCAATTCGGTTGCAACGTCGATCTATGTAAGCCTTGATGTGTCCATGTTGGGTTTTATGAGGAGTGATGTTGACGTTGGCATTTACAGTGCAGCGGTGAAAGTTTATACCGCTATCAAATCGGTTATTTCCACAACGCTGTTGGTTGCACTGCCGCGAATGTCGTATTACTCACAAAATGGCTCTAGTGAAACCTTTAATGAAACAGAATCGAAAATCATTGATTTTATGATACTTCTGGTTCCGGCGTGTATGATTGGTGTGATCATGCAATCAGGCAATCTGATTTCCTTGGTTTCCGGTTCGGGCTTTGAAGACGCAGGATTGGCGCTCGTGATTCTTGCTGTGGCATTGCTGTTTTCTGCAATCGGTATGATTTGCGGAACGACGATATTGTTTCCCGACAAGAAGGAGAAGATTGTACTGACTTCAACTGTTGCCGGCGCTACTGTGAATTTCCTTTTGAATCTGTTTCTGATTCCATGGCTGGGAATATACGGAGCGGCGATCACGACTTTGATTTCAGAGCTGCTAGTGAGCCTCATCCAATTGCTCGGTGCAAGATATCGGATTAGACAGGTGAAACTGGATGTGAAGCATACCATAATTCCGGCCGTGATCGGTGTCGGTCTCATTGTAGGGATCAATCTTGCTCTCAGAATGACAACGGCCGAATACAAGGTGAATTTGATTCTTAGTGTGATCATGAGTGTTGCTGCTTATACCGCTACCGCAATGATCTTCCACAACGGCATAGCCATGAAGGCAATATCCATGATCAAGAAGAGGAGGAAGTGAAGAATTGACAGGAAGCAACATCCAAATTATATGAGGAGAGCAGATATGTTGAAAGAGAAGATCACGAATCTGATTTTGAATAACCGTGTAGCTGGAAAAGCCGCCATCGTTGCCTTAAATACAAAGAATTATGGTGGACAGAAATATATGGAGGAATGTGAGCGAAGGAAGAAGCTGGAGCTGTGGGATTATCAAGAACTGAGCGCCGAGATGCAGCCGCATTACGCTGACTTAAGCCCGAATTCGTCCTACTATGGGATTATGCATCAGATTAAAAAATATGTAGGGATGGAAGGCTTCTGTTATTGGAATGTGGAACATGGCCTTTTTCTAGGTGAGTATGTGGAGAGTGAGTCCTTTGGCAAAGCGATGAAAGGTACAATCACTTTTTCAGATAAACGCAGGGAATACCTGGAGAAGAGAATTAAGAGTAAGGTCGTTACGATCGGCCCTTATATCCATTATGCTGAAGCCTATTACACAGAAGAAAAGTTCCGGGAGGTTAAGGCGAAGATGGGACGAGTCCTTTTGGCGTTCCCGCCTCATTCTACCAGAACATCCCAGGCAACATACGATACAGAAATGTTCATCAAGAAATTGAGAGAAATGGGGAAAGAATATGACACGGTAATGGTGTGTATGTTCTTTAAGGATATTCAGTCTGGCGCTTACAAACCATACGAGGACGAAGGCTTTAAAATTGTTACCTCAGGGCATATGTTTGATTCCAATTTTTTATCCAGGCAGAAGGAAATCATAAGGTTGTCCGATTTTACTGTGTCAGCGTCCGTTGGCACGCACATTGGCTATTGTCTCTATCTGGGAAAAGAGCATATGATACTCAGCCTCTCAGAAGATGGGGGAATTGGAGGAAATATCAATGAAAGGATTGATGTCCGTAAAGAGGGGGTAGACGCCCCGAATATTAAATTTGACAGTTATCATACGGATGAGGAGCTTCTATTAAAGCTGTTTCTGGATCATGGGAAAAAAGAGACCGCAAAGCAACGGGAGGTCGTCTCAAGTCTCTGGGGCTTTGACTGTGTTAAGCAGGCTGACGAGCTTAGGAGGTTGCTTCAATGAAGCGAGGTTTCGTAGAATGCAATAGGAGAAATGCGTCTTTGACGGCTCCGTTTTTAACCGCAATAACAATCATGATTTTACTAATTGCCTGTGGATGCAGCATCAATGAGAACAAAATGGTTAAAATTTCACAAGAGTCTCAAACCTTGGTTGCTCATGGAAGGAGTGTTGAGGAAGAGAAGGGGGAACCTTATCAGTTTCCAGAAGCCGGCAAAACGATTGACGGTTCTGTTTACGTCACATGTTCGGGTCTTGCGCATCAAGATACTTCCCAAGGATATGAAACGGAACGATATTGTTATGTGTCGGAAGATCAGGGGGAGAGCTGGACACAGATGCCAGCTTCGGACTTGATTAAGGGAGATATAAAATTGAGCAATGGGAGATATTTTCAAGGAGTGATTCCACAGAATTCGTATACTGCTGAATGGATCAAGAATTATACGCCGGCATATTGCGATGAGACACTGCAATATTACTACGCAAAAGATATAGCTGAATTTGAACAGACAATGACATTCAGAGAGTATGATCAAGAAACCGGAGTGATGAATGAATTCGAGGGAAGCTTTGACTGGGAATATATGCCTGTGGTTGTGGAAAATGACCGGATTCTTCCAATGAATGCAATCGGTTATCTGGCACAATTTTACGCTTACAAAGATACGCTGTATATGACGCTGTCTTCCTATGGCTTCGATCACGAGTCAGGGGGGGGGGTAACAAACCGGCAATCGAACATCTACATCTTTGAATCGCGTGATTCTGCGAGAAGCTGGACTTATGTATCGCAGATACTTGCTATGGATAACGATGAGATAAAGGAGAGCGACGGATACAGTGAACCAAATCTCGTCTACGATGGCAATCAGTTCTTGATTGTTTTAAGAACCGGTACGGCTCTTCCGTGCTATATCTCCAGGACGAAGGATCCACATAAGTGGATGCAGCCGTATAAGTTCCAGGAAATCGGAGTTAAGCCGCAGCTGCTATTGTTAGAGAACGACATTCTTGTCGCTGCATATGGTCGTCCAGGCATATTTGTGCGTGCGTCCAGAGATAAGGACAAAGTATCTTGGTGTGATCCTTATGTGATAGATGACAGAGCTTCCTTTGACGAGCCATGGAAATATTCGTGCAGCTACACATCAATGGTGCCTTTGTCAAAGAACGAATTATTGATTTTTTATAGTGACTTTATGTATCCGGTTGATGGCAAAGAAGTCAAGGCAATATTGTGCAAAAAACTGATGATTCAATAATCAGAGCATAGACCAAATTGCTTGAATTAAGCGAGATTTTGCATGATTGAGCAATGAGGAGATGCTTGTCGAAATATGGATGTTATCGTTTGTTCTTACAGTTGAATTATTGGGAGTGCACAATTGGTAAAAAATGTTTATTTTAAATGGAGGAAATAAAAAATGTTGAATAACAAAG
>CAMULB010000063.1 GCA_947089585.1 uncultured Lachnospiraceae bacterium
ATTGGCACACCAAAACGAATCTGGCGCGGCGGAACAGACCGCGGCTGCATCGAAGCGCCGCATCTGACCAGACACGGCGATTATTATTACCTCATGTGCGCCGAGGGCGGAACCGGCTACTACCACAGCGTAACAATGGCACGCGCCAAGGAGATCTGGGGGCCCTATGAAGCAGATCCCTGCAATCCGATCCTGACCTCCAATCCAACTGCAGCCAATGAACGCGCCGACTGGGATCACTTAAAGCCACGCTACTACAACCCGGATGTCACGCTGCAGAAGGCCGGTCACGGCAGCTACGTCGATCTGCCAAACAATGAGACCTGGATGGTGTTTCACGTCTCGCGCCCTCTTTTGCCCAAGCTGCGCTGTCCGCTGGGCCGTGAAACAGCGATTCAGCAGATGCAATGGACCGACGACGGCTGGCTGCGCACCAAAAGCGGCAGCAATCTGGCCGAAGAATTCATAACACCAGGCGCACAGTCAGACACCTCCCGGACGTCGACACACGATTACGCCGCTCCCGGCAGGCTGGCCCTGCACGACGACTTTGATTCCGGCAGACTTGCGCTCGGATACTATGCGCCGCGCATTGATCCGGCGACCTTTGTCGATCTCACGTCCCGGCCAGGCTGGGCGAGACTGCGGGGCCAGGAATCCGGCTGTTCCCTCAACAAGGTCAGCCTGCTGGCACGCAAGCTGACCAGTGTACAGGCCGTCGTCACGACCAAAATGGATTTTACACCCCTCTGCATGCAGCATACGGCCGGCTTGATTCTCTACTATGACAACATGAACTTTCTCTATCTGCACAAGTATTTCAGCGAGACACTGAACCACAGCGCGCTGGGTATCCTGCAGCTGGAAAACGGAGAGAAAACCATGCACCACGCGCCAGATCACACGCGCATTTTTGTCGAGGATCAAAAGGATCTTTGTCTGCGCCTGACGATTCACGGCAGCGACATCCAATTTTCCTGGGCGTTCGAGGGCGAGTCCGCTCAACCAATCGGGCCGGTATTCGACCTCAGCAAGCTCTCAGACGAATATTCAAGGTACGGAGAATTTACCGGAACCTTTATCGGTATCACCTGCGGCGACCGCATGATGCATCAGCATACGGCGGACTTTGATTTCTTTGACTGCCAGACCGATGTATGGGACTAGCGCGCGTCTAAAAATGTAGCGCAGGTCTTACCCTTCCTTTCTGTCCGTATATACGCCTGGACAAAAAGCATGAATCAAATACGCACGAAAAGAGGAGACAGCGATGGAAATTTTTCTGCTGATGCTCGGTGTCACGGCCATTGTTCTGCTGCTGCACCTGGAATTTCGCATCACAAAAAATCAAAAACAGTCCACAACAAACCACCTGCTTGAAGAGGTCAAGCTGGAAAACAAGATGATCCGGGAGATCATCTTAAAGCAGCAGACGCTGCAGCATGAATCCATGTCCGACTTATCCGCCTCCCTGAAGGACTCCTTTTACAAAATCGGGATGGAGCTGCTCAAGAGCAACGCCGAAGGGCAAAAGCTGATTCAGGAGACCTTGACCCGCTCGCTGATCAACCTGCAAAATGCAAACGACCGGCGGCTGCAGGATATCCAGCGCAGCGTCAACGAAAAGCTCGACCAGTCGCTCAACGCCCGGCTCGATTCCAGCTTCCGCCAGATCGGCGACCAGCTCTCGACGCTGTACAAAAGCTTAGGCGAGCTGCAGTCGCTTTCCTCCGGCGTATCGGATCTGCAAAAAACGCTTTCCAACGTCAAGACCCGCGGAATTTTCGGAGAATTTCAGCTGAAAAATATTTTGATGGACATCATGGACGCATCGCAGTACGAGGAAAACATCGCCACCAAACGAAAATCCTCCGATCGGGTGGAATTTGCTGTCAAAATCCCCGATAAGGACGAAGCGCGCTCCTTTATCTACCTGCCCATTGACTCCAAATTTCCGGCCGATGTGTACAACAAAATCATCGATGCCGCCAATGCGGCGGATTCCGACCGTCTGCGAACAGCCGTCAAGGAGCTGGAGCAGCGCATCAAAACGGAAGCGCGAACCATCCGCGACAAATACATTGACCCGCCGAACACGACGGACTTTGCCATTCTGTTTCTTCCCACGGAAGGGCTGTACGCCGAGGTCATCCGCATTGCTGGTCTGACCGAGTGGTGCCAAAATGAATGCAAAATCGTAATCGCCGGCCCCACGACGTTTGTCGCGCTGCTCAACAGCTTATCCATCGGGTTCCGCTATTTGACTGTGAACAAAAATTCCAAGGAAATTTTAAAGACCTTAAGCGCCGTCAAGACGCAATATCAGAAATTCGGGCAGCTGATCTCCCGAACGCAGAAAAAGCTCCACGAAGCCCAATCCGCTGCCGACGACCTGCAGAACCGCAATGAGATGATTCAGAAAAAGCTCTCCAAGGTGGAGCTGATGGATGAAGCAGCTTCCTCCCACATTTTAGAAATTACAGAGGAATTACCGGAGTAGACATAGCGCACGGCGGGCGCCTGCCTGCTCCGGCATCCTTTGCTGCGCCTCCTTAAAAAGCCCAAGACTCCAAAAGCGCCCCCGGCTAAGCGGTTCTCCTTATCTCCTTCTTCGCTTCGTGATCGACGCATAGCCGAGGACTCCCACGGCCGCTAAATCCAATATGCCGAGCACTCGGATTGCCCAATCTGGCAAATCAATCCCGGCTCCCTTACAAGCCGCCCAGATGACCGCGACTACTGCAATCACCAGCGCACCCAGACACCAGAGCATTCGATTCTTTTTATCCATACTTCCTCCCTTGCATTCCCAATACCGGCCTTGTCACCGCCATAAAATAATCACTCAATTCTTCCGGCAACTCCTTTAGCCCTCGTTTCATCCACCACTGAATCATATGGACAAAGCTTCCCGAAATGTGATTGCGCAGAAACTCATACGGAATCTCTAGCTTACCGCGCTCCTCTTTCGGAAACATTTGATCCATCAGCAAATCATCTACGTATTGTCGAAAAAAAGAAAAAAAAAGCTCCCCGCTCTCGCAGGTCATGATCCCGACCATATTTTTTCTGTTATCCCGTAAATGATATAAAATATGCGTAATCGCAGCATGCGGATCGTCCCTGGCCGAAGAAAAATCATGCGTCCTCTCCGTCATCAGATGATCTGAAAATACATGCGCAAATAAGTCCGTGCAAAGCTCATGAAGCAGCGCATCCTTCGTCTCAAAATGTGCATAGAACGTACTTCTGCCGACATTCGCCCGATCAATAATCTCCTGTACGCTGATCTGATTGTAACGTTTTTCTGCCAGCAAACCGCTGAATGATTCAAATATTGCCGTTCTTGTCTTCTGCTGCCGCCGATCCATTTCGCTCTCCTTTTACAGTCGCTGCTCCATTCTCCCGTAAGCAGATTCCTCGTCTGCCGCATCCGCTCGCGCAGTCCGGCCAACCGCTTACGCGCTCTTTTTCACCTATGTATTCCCCGTCTGCTGCATCTTTCGCAGACCTGCCGACTGGTAACACACGTTTTTTTCGCATACAGCTTGTATCTGTTGCTTTCTTTTTGCGAACATTTTCGCCCATTTGTTCCGTAACAGACAAATCGTCCTTTTTGATTCTTGTGCTCCTTCGCACTCCGCCCTAAAATAGAGTTACAAAACAATTTGTACTATAAAGAACATTTTATATTTTAACATAGCGCCACCCTTTTCGTCAAATGGAGTATCCAGATCATGAAGGAAAAACGAAACTTTGCCGTCTTCACCCGTCATCTATCCCGCAGCGAAACAAAAAACAACGCCAGACAGATTCTGATGCTGGCAGCGCCAATCATAATCGAACAGCTTCTTCAGACTTTCCTGGGCACAACGGATACCTACTTTGCCGGCACACTTGCGGACGAGGCGATCGCCGGCATCAGCGTCACCAATTTGATTGTCAACCTGCTGCTTTCCTTTTTTACTGCGGTCAGCGTGGGCGCAGCCGCAACGATCTCCCGCTGTTACGGCCGGAAGGACTTTGTGTCTCTTTGCCGCTTCATCCGCCACTCCCTCGTTTTGGGCGCCGGAATGGGCCTGACAGCCGGCATTCTCTGCGCACTGTGCTCCGTTCCGATTCTTCGTCTGTCCAGAGCCGACGCTGCATCACTTGCTTTTGCCCTGCCCTATTACCGAATCGTTGCCGTTCCCTGCGTCATTTTATCGTTACAGCTGATCCTATCCAGCTGTCTGCGCGCCATGAAGGATACAAAAACGCCGATGTACATCACCGGCGCTTCCAATCTCCTCAATATTGTTCTCAACCTATTGCTTCTTAAATTGGGAACGGGCATTGCAGGCTTAGGGCTGGCCACTACGTTATCCAGGAGCGTCAGCGTGCTTCTCCTGCTGCTGCGTCTCAAAGGCCGCTGTCAAAAGCTCCCGGCATTTTGTATCACCGACGCGTTTTGCCTCCGGCCGGCGGCCGGCTGCTTCACACGCAGCGAATTTGCAGCCATTTTAAAGATCGGCGTTCCTGCCGGAATCGAGAAATTCGTGATGCGCATCGGACAGCTGCTCTACAACGGCATGATCCTCTCCATTGACACCACATCTTATGTCGCCCACAACATTGCCGGCGCCATTGAAAGCTATTCCTACATTCCCGCCATGGGGATCGGCCTTGCCGTCTGCACGATCGTAGGCGTTTCATTGGGTGAAAACAACATCCCGAAGGCAAAAAAACAGACTGTGCTTGCTTACCGCATGACAGCCGGTTTGATGATGTTCATTGGTCTTTTCTTCTTTTTCTTCGCCCCGCAGCTGGCAGCCGTGTTCACCAATACCAGAGCTGTGCAGCAGGACGTTGCCGCCGTACTGCGCATCATCGCTTTCTTTCAGCCGTTTTCTGCTCTGGTACAAATCATGACCCATGCACTGCAGGGCGCCGGTGATACAAAATATCCGATGGCTGCCACGTTCCTCGGCATCTGGGGCATTCGGATCGTCATTGGCTTCCTGCTGGCCGTATCCTGTTCTTTGGGCTTAAGCGGGGTATGGTATGCGTATGCATTGGACGTCACCGTGCGGGGATTGCTGCTGTACCGAAGATTTCGCCAGGGAAAATGGCAAAAGGTCGCGCTGTAAACGCAGGATGGCATGTTCCCGCCATCCCTACGCCCTTCGCACCACATAGCGGTCATGCATCATCGCTACGCCGCGATAATGCTTCATCCATTGGTCCTCCGCCGTCATGCCGTTGCGAAGCGCCACGCGCTGCGAAGCCGTATTGGTATCCCGGATGATGGAGCACACCTCCTTCGCCTGCAGCACCTCAAATGCATAGTCCCTGCATGCCTGCGCCGCTTCCGTCGCATACCCCCGATGCCAGCAGTCACGCCGAAGCAAGTAACCGATCTCCAGCAGCTCCTGTCCCTTCCACGGCTGCATTGTCAGACCGCATTGCCCGATCATCTCATCGTTCTCTTTCAATACAACTGCCCACAGGCCAAAGCCCCACCTGCGATAGCGGGAAATCTGTCTCTCCAGCCACTCCTTCACCTCCTGATCGCAAAAGGCGCCTTCGTAGGCATACATCGTCTGTTCATCCTGCAGTATTCTGCACAGCGCAGAGAAGTCGTCTTGATTCATCTCACGCAGGCAGAGACGCTCTGTCTCAAGAATCATCTTTTTCCTCCGTTTTAAAAACCTCCCTGTCAGAGTGCACAAACACGTATTCGTGTTCTTGCACATCCAACAAAGAGGTTTTTGTTCTGCTTTAAATCGTCGCTTGTATTATACCACCATAATAATTCCGCCGTCGTTGGCATACATGCTGCTGATTCCTGCCGTATCGACCATAAAAATATCCTTGAACTTGGCCAGCTGTGCGACCTTCTCCATCACCGCCTTGGCCCGCTTGGGACAATTGCAGTGCGCAATGGCCAGAATCTTATGTTCACAGTCCTGAACCTTGCCAAGCATGGCGGAAATCATCTTATCCAGCGCTTTGTTCATGCCTCTGGCCTGATCCAGCTGGCAAATCTCCCCCTCCGGCGTCGAGCCCATCACCGGCTTGATATTCAATGCGCTGGCCACGAACGCCTTTAGATTGCTTAGACGCCCATTCTTGCGCAGAGTTTCTAAGGTCTCCAGAACAAAATAGGTATTCTGCTCTGCAATGTAATCGTCAACAGCTGCAATCACCGCCTCAAAATCCATCCCCGCTTCTTCACATTCCTGAATCTTCATCGCAATCAAGGTCTCTCCCACTGAAGCTGACTTGGAATCAAAGACATGAATCTGCTTTGGGCCCTTTTCTTCTATATATAAGGACTTTCCCAACTCGGCACTGTTGTAGGAGCCGCTCAATTTCGAGGACAGCGTCACCGCATAGACATGCTCCGCTTCGCAGTCATAGGCCGCCATATAACGCTCAGGCGACGGACAGGTGGATTTGGGGCTGTTGGGACTCTCTTTGACTTTTTGCAAAAAATCCGCCTGATCAAAGGTCGCATCGTCTACAATATGAAAATCATCCACAAAAATCTCCAGCGGCACAGACTCAAAACGGGCATCCTTCTTCAACTGTTCCGGCAATTCTCCGCAGCTGTCCACAATAATCTTATAGCTCATGTTCATCCTCCTGGTACCAGATCCGAGTACAAAAAATCCTTCGGATGTAGTTTTAAATACTACTTAATCTTAACATAAATATTCCGTTTTGAAAAGCCCTTCTTTTACATTTCCTGAAAGTTTACGGTAAAAACACGATACTCTGGGGCTTCCATATAATAGACATAGGCAATACCGGCACAATAGTCAGAAATCTTTTGCTGGCGGACAAAATATTCTTTTAACTGCTCATACAACGCGTCATCCTTACATTTGATATCAACGGAATACAGCCCTTGCTCCCAGGCGTCGCGAAACACGGCGCCGATGCGTTCCGGGTCCCAGCTTTCAAAATAACGCCCTTCCTTTACATAGTAGTTATTTGCCATCTGATCACAAGCCGGCAGAGAAAAGTTCATCTCCGCACGATGCGTATGGGAAATCTCCTCATCGGTCATGCATAAAAAATTATAGTTGACAAATTTTGCTTCCTTCTGTTCTGTATTCAAATAAGTAGAATTGCCCCAGGTGACATCCATGTGGTAATAAGCGCCGTCCAGCTTGACCAGATTCCATGCATGTGATTGATTGTTTGCTTTGCCGGAAACGATCGTGCTGGAAATCCCCAGCTGACGAAGCAAATACTGGGCCGCGCAGGCATACCCCTGGCATACAGTCTGCTGATGGAGAAATACACTTAAAATATTCTGATTGTCCTTCGCCCCTTCTACATAATCTACCCGTTCCACCAGTGTTTCAAACACATATTTTGCTTTTTCATAATCAGAATCACGCAGAGAGACCCCGGCCAGCCACTCCTCCACCGTCTGATCGACCTGCTTTTGCAGGCTTCTTTTCTCCTGCTCTTCCATCACATAATTGGGCGAAAATTCCAGTCCAATGACCTTTCCGCCCTTGGTAAAGCTGGTAAATACATAACCATCGACCCAAAACAGGCTGCCATAATCACAGTTCAACGCCTGATACACCGTCCGCATCAGCTGCTGATCGGCCGTAGCCAGCTTGACGCTCTTCTCATAAGAGAGAATCGCCCCAAGCATCTGGTCATAGACGATTTTTCCTTCCGCCGACAAGCCCTCATAGGCCAGATTTCCATCGGAAATCCGCTGCTTTTGTTGTCTGCCCGCCGCTCCCTCACCGGCATAGGCTTCCTGCCCTGCCGTCTCACGGCTCGCCTCGTGAATGAGCTGCGACTCTGCAAATTCCACCGCTGCGAATCCGGCCGATATCTTCTGACCCATTTGCGCGCTCAGCGGACAGCCGCACAGCAGCATGGCACACAAGACTCCCACTGCGAGAACCAGCCCTGCTCGATACTGTTTCCTCACAAAAACCTCCTGCCTTTTAAACAGAAAAGAATGAAGTCACCAAATCCGTCAGACTCTTCTGATCCTGCGCTCCCATCGTCTCCACCGCAGAATGCATGGCAAGAATGGGAACACCGACATCCACCGCCGGAATGGGAATGATCCCGGATACCAGAGAGCTCAACGTCCGCCCGCCCCGCACATCCGATCGGTTGACATATTTCTGATAGGGGATCTTACCGGCCCGACAGATTTGTTCTATAATCGCTACAGCACGGCAATCGGTGGCATACGACTGCGAACAGGCTTCTTTGATGCACACCCCGCCGTTCAGCAGCGGCTGACTGGTCAAATCCATCTTTGAGACATAATTGGGATGCATCCCATGCGCCACATCTGCCGACAAAAGCATGGAGCCATAGATTGCTTCCTTCTGCTGTGTCGAAGCCCAGCCAAAGCAGCCGCAGATTTTTTCCATTACATGCAAAAGCAGCAAGGAGGACGCACCCTGCTTGCTCTTGCTCCCCACCTCTTCATGGTCAAACAGCGCGATCATCTGCACGCCCTCTTTGCGTGTACCGCCGATGATTCCTGACAGCAGAGCCTGGACAGAGGTCAGGTTATCCAGCCTTGGCGAGACGAGAAAATCCTCCGTAACCCCTACCAGCTGCGGCTGCTGCAGACAGGTGAGCCATAATTCATAGTCCAGAATCTCCGTGCGGTCAATCTCAAGCTTCTCGGCCAGATAATTTAAAAAGTCCCCGTTTTGTTCCAGCTCTCCCTTCAGCGTCCCAATCAGGGGCAAAAGATCGGTCTGCCGGTTTAACTCCTGGCCTTGATTGACCTCCCGATTCAAATGAACCGCCAGATTGGGAATCACCGCCAGCGGCCGTTTACTATTGACATAATACATCCGCGGATGCATAATTTCATCGCTTGCCGCGGCCACTCTGCCGCTGATCCCCAAAGGCCGATCCAGCCATGTATTGAGAATCGGGCCGCCGTACACCTCAAGATTGAGCTCGCGATACCCCGACGCTTCGATTCCCGGATTCGGTTTGATGCGAAAGCACGGATAATCCGTGTGAGCAGCTGCAATGCGGAAGCCGTCCCGATACTGCAGCTGCTCACCCACTGTAAATGCAAGCAGTGTCGTATCATGGTGTCGCAGAAAATATTTTCCTCCGTGCTCCAATCCCCAAGTATGTTCAAACTCCAGCTCCGTAAATCCGGCCTCCTGAAGCTGCCGCGCTGCTTCCTTTACCGCCAGCGGCGCGCTGGTTCCTGCCTCCAGCAGATGCATCAGCTTCGACAGCTCCAGGTCCCTATGCTCTGTCATCCCAATTTTCCTCCTTAATTTGCGCCATAGCGCTTTCCTATTCTGATTTGTATTCTTACTATACTACACTTTCCTCTTTTCTGGAAGCCCTCTTGGAAATTTTCATTGTTCTTTCCCAGGTGCTGTGCTATACTAGAGCTACATCCTTTGCGCAGGTATAAGACCTGGCAAGCATTTTCATTTTCCCTGATCCAGAAGGAGTTTTCCATGATCGCACTTCAATTCATTGATATCAAGGATTTTATGTATCGTCTTTTATGTACGGATTTATTTGACCATTTTCTCCTCACCGAAGCCAAGATCAGCACTTACGCTGATTTTACGATTGACGGCCGCATAAACCCGGACTTTTTTGACCCGGAGGACGCAGAATACGAGCAAACGGCAGCCGCGGCTCTTGTTCCCTTTTCTCTGGTACGCCCCTTCTGCTTTCAGCTGATGAAGGGAACCCATACCCCGCTCTGTTTTCATTTCGTCTTACAGCTGTCTCCCCAAAATCAGCAGCGCACCGTCGCACAGTCTGGATCAGGCTTTGCTCCTGAAGAGATCTGCGGCATGTTCTGGAATCTCAAATACAGCAAGCGGCAGCTGCTGTGCACGACCGGGATCTCTTACCACACGTTTACCATGGACAAATCCTTAGAACAAGAATGGGATCGGCTGACGACGGTATTTTTCAAAAATCATAAGCTTCCGTTTCAGAAGCTGTAGCGCAAGTTTGCGCATTGCTTTTCGTCCGACGTATGGCGCAGCACGCAGTATTCGATGTCATGAACCGAGTGACAGCAGGCCGATATGTTATCGCATAACATATGAAAATATGTCATAAAATGTTTAATTTTTCTTTACATTTCCATGATAGTATGATATGCTATCATCATGTTGTAAAAATCAGCATATATTTATATTATTCACTGGAGGTATTTACATGCAAGGTACAGTAAAATGGTTCAACAACCAAAAGGGATACGGATTTATCTCTGACGAGACCGGGAATGACGTATTCGTTCACTATTCAGGCTTGAACATGGAAGGTTTCAAATCCCTCGAAGAAGGCGCCGCCGTAGAATTCGACGTAGCTGAAGGTTCCAAAGGACCGCAGGCTGTCAATGTAACAGTTATTCACTAATCTTTTAATCATTCCGTTTGACAATGTACCTGTGTCTATAATAAATGGGGCAGTTTGATTTTTTATTAAGATATCATATATTGAGAAAACACAATTGATTAAGAAGGAAAAGAAGCTGCCGCATTCCAAGCGAATCCGGCAGCTTCTTTTATGCCAATTCCCGCCGGCCGCAGACCGGAGGACAAGCCTGCAGGGCCAAAGGCCAGCGCAGGTCATCTTCTTACTTCTTCCTTCCGCACACCGCAACTAACACACTGCCGACAAAAATACACCAGTCCGACAGATTAAAAACAATTCTCTGCAATCTTGGAAAACGGCTTTTGAAGCTGAAATAATCGACCACATACCCCCGCTTAATCCGATCATACAGGTTATTGGCCCCACCGCCGATTACAAGCGACAGGCCAAGCTTAAGCCCGCGCTGTCCCTTTTGACGCAGCAGCGGCAGCGCCAGCGCGCACACAAACGCCAGTACGCCCCCTGCCACGTACCGCACCAGCCGGGGACTGCGGCTCAAAAGATCCAGCGCCGCCCCCCGATTGTAATACTTGTGCAGAATCACACGCCCGCCGAACAGCTCCCGCTTCTGGCCCGGTTCGATGGTCTGATCCATATGCTTCTTAATGATCGCATCCAGCGCAAACACCGCGGCTGCAAGTAAAAGATAACCCATATTGATTTCCTCCTATGTAGAGCGCAGGCCATTGAACGCTTCATACAAATCCAGCCTGCCGTATCCCCATTCCCGATTGGGGTACAGCCGCTGGTCGCCTCTGGCCGCTCCCCGAATCAAAAGACTTTTGATATCCCCGGAGGTCAGCCGGGGGTAATTGCCCCGCACCAGCGCCCATTCCATAATCAGCGCCACCGCGCCGCTGGCAATGGCCACGGATGCGCTGGTTCCGGTTCTGGTGACAAAGCTGTCCCGCAGGCCCGCGCCGATCACTTCTACCGCCGGCGCTACCAGATCCGGCTTGATCGTCCCACTGATCGTATATCCTCTGCCGGAATCAAGATATACGCTGTTGTTGCGCGCGTCGTATCCACCGATCGTAATCGGCGATACCGTATTGCCCGGCACGGTGATCGTGGTATCGGGATTGGAGCGAATAAAAAATACGTCTCCCGCCGCCAGCTCTGACACCGGCAGCCACATGTGAAATACCCCATGCAGTATATCCGCCGCATGAACCCGCACATTCCAGATTCCCTGGCTCGGCCGCTCAAAGCGAATGAAAATCACCTGATAATCGTTGCTGACAAAGCTGATCTGCTTGTTGATCGTCACCTTGGTATTCTCAAAGATAAAGTTATATTCCTGCATGGCGGTCTGCACGCTTAAGGGGCCGATCCGCTCGCCGGTCGGAGAAACAATCTCGACCGTAAAAATCTCCGAAATTGAGCTCCAAATCTCCAAAATAAAACCGGGCACCTGCGCCCCGACCTCCAACTGCACATCCTGTATATCTCCGTTGTTTTCTAATTTTCCGTAGAAATGATTGCGCTTGTTGGCCTCATTCCCCGCCGCAATCACACCCTCCCGCCGCCAGCGGCTGACCACATTGCTCAATACATTCGACAACGGACTGACTCCGCCGTGGCTGCCGCTGTTGCTGCCGGCTGTAATACAGAGCACCAGCGGCAGATTGAGCTCATAGGCCAACGCGTCGAGATAGGCAATGCCCGCCATAATGTCGTTCTCCTGATAGGCCGCAGCCTCCTTGCGGATAAAAAAGAAATCCCGCAGATACTGCTTCGCGCCCTTGAGCTTGACCATCGCAATCCAGGCATAAGGCGCAGCCCCAATAAATTCATGTTCCGGGCTTGCTCCCCCGGCTGCCAGGCTGGCTACATACGTTCCGTGTCCATTTGTATCGGTCGAGGGCACGGTCAGCAGAGGATTCTCCGTTTTCAGCGCCGCGTCAATCTGTTCCTTGCGGTATTCCGTCCCATAGAGAAAGCCCAGCGGCGGGGGGCCCTCCTGCAAGGTCTGATCCCAGATCGCGGCAATCCTGCTGGTTCGATCCGTATTTTGAAACAGCGGATTCTGATAGTCGATCCCCGAATCGACAAAGCCGATCAAAACGCCCTGGCCTTTGAGCCCCAAGGTCGGCTGATTCTGAATCCGCAAAATATTGCTGGCCTCCATCGCCCCTTCATCCATCAGCGAAAACAGCTTGGGAATCGCTGTGTAAGTAAAATCCTTGATCGAAAAAGGCGGCAGACCCTCGCGCTTCCAATAGCCAATGCCGTATTGATTGTTTACATCCTGTACGCACTGGCTCAATTCCTGCGCTTGGGATCTGCCGCCGTATTCCACGATCAGATCGTAATATTCTTCCGAATAAACAGCATTTGTACAATCCATGCAAAGCTCCGAGTGTTTTTGACTTTTCCTTTATCCTATGCCGTTTGCCGTGGATTTATGCGTGCCGGCTCAAACGGATGCAGTCCGAAGCGTAATGACCGGCCCGCCGGTATTCTCAATGTAGTCTCTGGTAATCGTCACCTTGCCAATGCTGTCGTCCTTGGGAATCTCATACATGATATCCAGCATGAATTCCTCAATGATCGCCCGCAGCGCCCGCGCGCCCACATCCTTCTTGCGCGCCCGCTTGGCAATCGCCCGCAGCGCCTCTTCCTCAAATTCCAGCTTGACCTCATCCATAGCCAGAAGCTTTTCGTACTGTTTCAGGATCGCGTTTTTCGGCTCGCTTAAAATCTGCACCATCATCTCCTCACTCAAAGCATCCAGTGTAAAAATCACCGGCATCCGTCCTAAAAATTCCGGGATCATGCCATATTTGCGAATATCCTCCACTTCTACCCGCCGAATGAGGTTCTCCTCCTGGTCGTATTTGTCCTTCAAATCCGCGCGAAATCCCATCGAGGAATGCTTATTCAATCGCTCCTTGACAATCTCCGCCAGATCCGGAAAAGCGCCGCCGCAGATGAAAAGTATGTCCTGGGTGTTGACCGTCACCAGCGGCACCATGGCGTTCTTGCTGTTGGCCCCCACGGGCACCTCAATCTGCGCGCCCTCCAACAGCTTCAGCATCCCCTGCTGTACGGATTCCCCGCTGACGTCGCGCTGATGGGTATTCTTCTTCTTGGCGATCTTGTCAATCTCGTCAATAAATATAATCCCGTGCTCTGCTTTCTCCACATCGTTGTCTGCAGCCGCCAAAAGCTTTGAGACCACGCTCTCAATATCGTCGCCGATATAACCGGCCTCCGTCAGCGAAGTCGCATCGGCAATCGCCAGCGGCACATCCAACAGCCGGGCCAATGTCTTAACCATATAGGTCTTGCCGCTGCCAGTCGGCCCGATCATCAGCATATTGGACTTCTCAATCTCAATTCCGTCCGTATTGTCCGCCGCCACCCGCTTGTAGTGATTGTATACCGCCACTGACATCACCTTCTTGGCATGCTCCTGCCCGACAATATACTCGTCGAGACTGGCTTTGATCTTGTGCGGCGCAGGAATCGAGCGGATATCCAATTCCGGCTTCTCTCTCTGCTCCTTCGCCTTTTTCTTCTTCACCTTCTGCGTCTTGGGCATCATCCCCTGCAAATCCGAAAGATTGATCATACTGATATTCGGCATATTCGGCATATTCGTAAGATTGGGCAGATTGGAAAGATTGCCAAGATTCATATTCACCATATCATTCATGGGAAAACCGGTCTGGTTCATACTGTCAAACGTTTTCTGCATACAATCC
>CAMULB010000064.1 GCA_947089585.1 uncultured Lachnospiraceae bacterium
CCCAGGTCGCTTTCTCCTGCTGCACCAGCTGCCATTTTCCAAAGGAAATCCCCAGCACGCGCAGCCGGTGGAGGAAAAAAGAACGCTCCCGATCCAGAAACGCCGCCTTTTCCGACTTGACCGTCAATTTCTCCCGCAAATCCAGATGCAGATCCTCCGCCGTCACCGCGCAATACCGTTTCAAATGCAGCTCATCCAACAGGTGATAAAAATCGCTTTGAATCGCCGTGCGGCTGACCCCTGCCGGCAGAGCGCCGATCGTCGTGCCGATCTCCGTATCTGCTACCGCCTGCGCAATCTCCCCCAGATTTCCATGCCCCATACAGGTCACGGCTGCATCCCGCAAATCCCGAAGCACCGGAACCGGATCTCCGTGCAGCTGCGCCAGCGAATTCGCCAGCCGCACCGCCTCAATGACCTCGGCGGAGGAGACCATATTCCCGTTACTGCGCTGCCAGTGCGCCAGCCGCGTCAGGTAGCTGTGCGCCGCATAATTCGTTTCCTGCCGTTTCAGCTCCTCCCATAAAAGCTCGTAATAGGCCGGCGCCTTGTTGCCCGCGCCGTAGCCCGAACGGGATGACAAACGATAGTAGGAATAGGGCATCAGCGTCCGCTGTACTGCTACGGCCGGCAGCCGTTTGAATTCGCGGTCGCTCAGTCCCAGTTCTGTATTTTTCAGCCCCTCTACATGAAACGCACCGGTGACAACTACGATCTGCTGCGGCGGCGTCCCCGCCGCGATCGCTTCTGCAATCTGCCGCCGCATATAGGCTTCCCGCACCATCATCTCCGCATAATCGCTGTCTGTCTCTCTGCTTAAGGCGCGCAGCCCACGGCCGAACGCCTCGGCCCCTCTGTAGTAGCCCTGGCCGGTACTGTGCTCCATCACCCGCTCCCAGAACGTCTCCGTACTGTCCTCGCCGGACAATTCGCCCAGCCGCCGGTAGACCTGGCTTCTCCCCTCTTCGCCGAGCTCCTCCGACTGCTCCTTTTGCTCCATTGCCAAAAAAACACCGGACGGCAGGTCAATCAAACGGCATAGACGCTGATGCTCATGCGCCCACAAAATCGCTTGATACTCCGGCGAGTATTCGGCCAGCGGATACAAAAGCGTGCGAATCGGCGTTTTGGCGGTATAGGCCAGCACCGCCACCGGCGGCTTTGTCGCACGGTCTGCCAGCTGTGTCAGCTCCTCGGTAAAATCGCTGGGCCCCTCCACCAGCACCAGCTGTGGAGACAGCTCATCCAAAAGACGGCGCAGATGCCAGGCGCCGGCCGGAGACAAATGACGGATGCCGAACACCACCGGCGTTTGATCCGAGCCATGCAAAAGGGATTTTTCCTCCACCCGCAGCTCCCCGCTCTCCTGTGCCATCATCCATTCAGCTCCTTACATTCCTGGTACAGACCAGCCCATTTCGCGCCCCGCTTTTTGACGACATTTTCCAAATATTCCTTCCAGGCCAACCCGTCCTTTTCTTCATCCTTGACGATCGCCCCCTGCAGTCCGGCCGCCAGGTCATAGTCCGTAATGCTGCCGCTGCCAAAGCTTGCAGCCAGCGCCATACTGTTTGCCAGCAGCGAAATCGCTTCCGCGGTAGACAATACGCTCAAGGTGGTCTTTAGCTTCTGCTTCCCGTCCAGCGTCACGCCGGTGCGCAGCTCGCGAAAAATTGTACACACCTTCTCCACCACCTGATCCTCAGGCAGCCTGGCATGCAAATCGAGATTCTCCGCCAGCTGTTCCACCCGGCTCTTGACAATGCTCATCTCTGTCTCCAGACGATCCGGCGTCGGCAGCACCACAATATTAAACCGCCGTTTCAGGGCCGCCGACATTTCATTGACGCCCTTGTCCCTGGTGTTTGCCGTAGCGATCACGGAAAATCCCTTGCGCGCCGGCACCTCGATGCCAAGCTCCGGCACCGAAAGGCGTTTTTCCGATAAAATCGAAATCAACGCGTCCTGTACCTCGGAGGCACAGCGGGAGATCTCCTCCAGCCGGGCAATGCTGCCCGTCTCCATCGCATGATAGACCGGACTTTTCAGCATTGCCTCCGGCGACGGGCCTTGGGCAATCAGCATCGCATAATTCCAGGAATAGCGAATCTGTTCCTCCGTCGTTCCCGCCGTTCCCTGAATGACCTTGGTGGAATCGCCGTTGATCGCCGCCGTCAAATGCTCGGACAGCCACGATTTTGCCGTCCCCGGCTCCCCGATCAGCAAAAGCGCCCGATCCGTCACCAGCGTGGCAATGGCGATCTCTACCAGTCTTTTATGGCCGATGTATTTGGGGGTAATCACCGTATCGCCCGCCCGACCACCGGTAATATAGGTCAGTACCGATCGAGGCGACATCCGCCAGCCGGTCGGAACGGGATCCTGTTCCGCTGCAATCAACGCTTCTATTTCCTGCTGAAACATCTGCTCCGCCGGCAGACGCTGTATCTTCTTTTCGGTTTCCATCAGCTCTCGCTCCCTTCCTTTTCTGTTCTGGTGCAAATCTGCTCAAATCGTTGTTCATTCCATCCGCTAAGCTTTATTTTCTCTTCCACGACCAGCGTCTTGATTTCCTGCAATTCCGCCAATTTTTCCTCCGTCGTCATCGGCGCTTCCTGGATCATACATTCCAGCTCCCAGAGGGCAGATGGATTGTGAAGCAGCAGCTGTACCACCAGCCCCCGGCCATTTTGAACATGGCACCGCTTGAGCAGCGGATAATATCTGCGCGCCGCATTGGCTGAATTGGACTGACGCGCCCGCCGTTCAAAATATTGTCCCAAAATACCGCAGTTTTCTTCATCCTGCGAACAGATCAGACCGGATAAGGCCAGATCCCAGTCGTCTTGGTACACGTATTCTCCGCCATACGAATCCTTCCGATAAGTCCAAAATGCCCCGGACTTTTTCAGCTTGTGGTTGGTCAAAAGCTTGAACCAGCGCAAATCCGGCGCTTCATACAGCGGCCTGTGAACAAACTGATTCTGGTCCGCATACTCGTCATACTGGCACGCGACACATACATAGCCCTGCGGCTCCCAGCGTATGCGGGCAAATACGGACATCAGCTCCATCCGCGCCAGCTTCTGCGCTTCCGTCTCCTTTGCCGAAACGCCCTCCCTGCGCAGAAAGCCGGAAAACGCCTGATAGACCTCCCCCTTCGGCTTTGTCAGAAGCGCCGCCGCAAACGCCGGCCGCAAAAAGAAGCGCCCATACATCTGATACAGCTCGCCCGCCAGTGAAAGCAGGCGTGCATCCATCGTCCACAAAATCGAATCAAGCAGAATTCCGGCGATGGCATGAGCGGCCGGCAGCCTCAAACCATCCTCATACGTATCATTGTCCGCAAATTGAATCGGTTCATTTTTTTCCAGACGAAATTGTTCCAGCAACGGCTCTGCAGCCAATCTGTGATAAATGCTCTGCAGCGCTGTTGACGCCTTTCGCATCATGGCGGCAAAGAGCGCCTGCAGCGCCTGGAAATCTTGTGCCGACATCCAGCTGCTTCCCTCCTGCTGCTCCATGAACAGGCGGTCAAGAATCGCCTCGATCTCCTCTGCAATCAAGTCCGAAATCTCGTCCTTCTGTGAAAAAGCCAGATATGGCGCCGCCTGCAGCGGCTTTCGCTTGAGCTGATCCCGCCAAAACGGCAGACTTCGCAGATCCTCCATTCTGGACAAGGCCCAAAACGCCGCCTTTTTGCTGTTGCCCTTCTCTGTTTTGGCCAGCGTAAGCAGCGTTTCCAGATTCTGCGGACTATGGCGCAGCGCACAGATCAGCGCACAACGGATCTCCCGATGCGCCTCCGGCAGCTGGGACAGATACCAGTCATTCTCTGCTGCGCCGCATACCGCTTCGATCACATGCACCCGGCGCGCCATCTCCTTTTTGCCCTTAGGGTCAAACGCCTGTTTGAGCATCGGAACCACGGATGCGTCCCCCTGGCACAGCCACTGCTCAATGTGTTCGGCCTGCTGGGCGTAGCTGGAGTTCAGACCGGCAACCAGCGCAGGCTTGAGACGGTAGTCCTCAAAAATCCCCGGATCCTTGGCATAGGTCTCAAGCAGGAGGCTGTAATGGCCGCTGCCGGTCGCCGTAAGCGCTTCTAAAAGCGGCGCCAATACACGATAGGGGACCTCCCGATAGCTGCTTTTTACAGCGCCTTCCGAAACGCGGCTTTCTGTAGCGCCTTCCGAGACGCGGCTTTCTGCTGCATTTTCCGAGACGTGACCTTCTGCTGCACCGTCCAAGATGCGGCCCGCCGGTTGAGCACCCTTCGCCCCTTCCAGCATCCCGGTCAGCTCTCCTTCTACGTCCACCGCAGCCTGCGTCACCAGAACGGCATCCACCAGCGCCAGCACATCGAGCAGCGCCTCCCCCTTCCTTGCGCCCTTGGGGGAAACAAGCGCCTGCGCGGAGCGAATGATTTTGGCCAATATGGGAGAAACCTTCGCCAGCGGCTCCATCTGCTCCACTGCGCGACTCAAACGAAAATCCTCCTGCATCAGGGCCGTACCGGCAATCACGCTGGCCTCCAGACGCTCCTTCAAATCATATAACGGCGTAAGATTCATACGATCTCCTTTCCTTGGTACAGACACGCTTTAATACATCAGGCGCACAACCTGGCGCTGCGTCACAATACTGTAGGGCTGCAAACAAATCCGCCGTTTTTCCTCGTTGTAAAAACAGGCTCCCAGCAGCACCTGACGCTGCAAAAAATCCGCATCGTTCAGCATCGGCAGCCGAAGCACCGTCTCCTCCGCCCCCGGCATATCCTCCAGCAAAATCGTATTGCCATTTACATCCTGCATCACATAGTCTGCTCCAATGCGCCCAATCTGCTCAAAGGCAAACAAAAGAACGGCCTTCTTCTCGGAAAGCGGATTTTTGATCTGGTTTTTGACCTTTTTGATCGCAGCCGGAATACTTTCGCAGGCGTGCGACCGCAGTAATGCCAGCTGCGCTTCCGTGACCGGTGCATACGCGGCCCCCTCCCAGCGCACACGCCGGTTGATTTCACCGGGATAATACGTCAGCAGCGGAATCTGTGCCACCTCAAACACGGAATCCTCCTCTTTGATGTATTTCATCGCCTTGAGCGGACGATAATTTCTTGTCACCGCGATTTCCCCCGTGTCCAAATCGGCCCACCAGCCCACGTCGATGAATTCCTTGCGGGCCGGATCGTAAAGAACCTGGAAGGATAGCTGCAGCAGAGCGGCCTGTTCTTTTTTTAGGCCCAGTCCCTGCAGCTGGCTTAGCTTCCACACGCCGCCCAATTCCTCGTACAGCATGCTGTCATCGTCCTCCACCTTACCCTGCGTCAGCTTTTCTTGTATGTAAGCCTCTGATTTTCTTATCAGGGAACGCAGCTGTACCAAAATGCGCGCCGCCTCCCGCTCATGGCTGCCCTCCGCTTCCTTCTGAGCCGCTTCCATCTCCAGAATCAGCCGGTTGACATACAGCTGCGGGCCAGTCAGGTAATAATCGCCCAGCTGCTTGCCCAGATCACGGTATGTTTTGATCGAACTGCGGCCAATTGTGCCCAGCCCCGCATGCAAAAGCTGTTCAACCAAATCCGCTGTCAGCTTTAAGCCCTCCAGCTGCTTTTTCAATTTCTTGGTGCGGGCCGCTTGATTGGTTTTCGGAGCTCCCGTTTTCTTCTCCTCAGCCGCCCGAAGCGTGCGCGCCTCCTTTTGCCTGCGCTTTTTCAAAATATCCTCCGGTATTTCACACAGCGCAAATTCCTTCTGACCGCTGATCTCAAACAGCAGCGCAAGGCAATGCTTACAGGGAAACTGCCGGCTGGGGCAGGAGCAGCGCAGTACCGGCTTCTCTTCCACAATGAAATCCGCCGAGGTGATGTAATTCGCCTTTCCGCTGCCGCTGCATTCCCCCATATAAAAGCTGTCATCCTCGGAACGGCTGCGTGAGACAAAGCCGCCTCTCTGAGATATTTTTCTTCCATTATTTGCCGCCGTCGCATTGGGCGCAAGCGACAAAATCAATGGTTCTGTGATTGTTCTCATCGACTCACTTCCTTTGTAATCTATGGCTCAATTATAACATGCCCCATCTCTTCCCGCAATATTGGACGAGTTCTCCAAAAAATATCATCAAAAAAACAGCGGCAGCAGAATCTCTCTGATCCTGCTGCCGCCGTTTCTGACGCGCTCTTTCTGCTCTCTGTAAAAAAGCCTTTCTGCTTATATGCTCTGTAAAAAATCGCTCCGATGTATAAAGCTTTATTTTTCAAAATCAAATCCGCTCCACACCGGTACTCCGGTATAGGTCTTCGCCTCTTCCTCACCCGAAAGTACGCGAATGGCTCCGGAGGCCATGGCTTCCATCTCAAATTCGCCGGGATATGCGCTGACCGGCGCAATCCAGCCGCAGGCTTCCTCAATCTGCGCCACAAGGCCTTTGTTGTAGACCATGCCGCCGCCCAGCAAAATGCCGTCTACCTTGCCGTGAAGCACCGCCGCCATTGAGCCGATGCATTTGTTGATCTGGTAGATCATCGTATCCCATACCATCTTGGCATAAGCGTCGCCCGCCTCCGCCCGGTTGCTTACCTCTAATGCGTCGGATGTGCCCAAGTGGCTCACCAGACCGCCGGAACGCGTGCAGACACTTTTTACTTCCTTTAAGTCCTTCCCTGCCGCATAGCGGAGCAGGTCAGCCACGGCAACGGAACCGCTGCGGGTGGGCGCCATCGGGCCTTCGCCGCCTACGATGTCATAGCCGTCCACCATCTTGCCGTTTCTGTGCGCCGATACGGAAATCCCGCCGCCGATATGGCAAACGACATAATTCTGTTCTTCATATTTCCTGCCCTGGGACTGTGCATGACGAATGGCTGTCTCCTTTAAATTCAGCGCATGAAGGTGCACCATCCGATTCACGCCCTTGATTCCGGTCAGACGAGCCAAATCCTGCAGCTCATCCACATCCGGCGGATTGACTACAAACGCCGGGCAATGATATTCCCTGGCAAATTCGTTGGCCAGCTGCGGGCCCAGCTGCGCCGGATGCTGCACGCCGTTGGCGCCGCGCACGGCATGATCCAGCAGCGTTTCATCAATGCGATACGTACCGCCCTCCATCGGCAGCAGTCCGCCGCCGCGGCCCACAAAGGCAGAAACTCCATCCAGAGAAATTTGATTTTCCTGCAAAAGATTGAGAATTGTCTCCTTGCGGTAAGGCATCTGTGCGGAAATTCCGTCAAATTCGGCCAATTTTGCCGCATCGTGGGATACATTTTTTGAAAATAACACGGTTTCATCTTCGATCAGCGCAATCTTTGTCGAGGTGGAACCAGGATTTATGGCAAAAATTTTATAACTCATGTAAAATCTCTCCTTCTGTTTACGGAAACGCTCCTCATCCTGCAACGATACCGAATGGCCGACGGCTTCCGCAATGGCAATGGCGTATGCTCCTTCATTGCTGATGGAAACGAGAATATCGTCCACGCCCGCTCTATTTAAAATCTCCCCAAATCTGCCCGCGCATGTCACCTTCGGACGGCCGTCTGTCATTCTTCTCGTCTCCACCATCCGAAGGTCAAACGCCTTTTCTGCGGTCAGATGTGCCACCGCTTTAAATACGGCCTCCTTCACGGCAAACCTTCCCGCATAAAAGGTATACAAATCCTGGGCAGTCTTTGCATCTTCTTTTTCTGCTTCCGTAAAAGTCCTTTTGACAAACGCTCCCTTGGTTCTTTGATCCAGCTCGCGCACCTGCGCAATCAGCACCAGATCAATCCCTACGCCAAGGACATTTCCACCGTTCACAATTATTTCTTATCGCCGGCCGCCCGAACGGCTGAAATCACAACGTTGCCCTTGATCTCGGAAACGGGTGCCCCTCTGGAGCAGTCACAAACCACCTTGTTAAAGCCCTGCAGCATCGGCCCATAGGCATCGGCATGGCCAAACTGCTGAATCAGCTTGACGCTGACATTGCCGACGTTCAAATCCGGCCAGATCACGACATTGGCCTTGCCTGCAACCTTGCTCTCCCGCTTCACCTTCTTTTCGGCTACCGCCGGAACGATCGCCGCGTCGAGCTGGAATTCTCCGTCGATGGCCAGATCCGGGCGCGCTTCCTGCGCGATCTTTAACGCCTCGGTTACTTTGTCAATCAGCTCTCCCTGTCCGCTGCCCAGCGTCGAATAGCAGACCATCGCACATCTTGGCTCCCAGTCTAACAGCGATGCTACCGTATCGCAAGCGGAAATCGCAATGCTGGCGAGCTGCTCTGCATTGGGGTTGGTGCAAACGGCGCTGTCGCCTACGGCCAGCAGGGAGCCTTCGCTGCCCTCAAAGCCCGGAATGTCACAAAGGCCAATGCTGGAAATCGTGCTGATACCCGGCTTTAAGCCGATGATCATCTGACCTGCCAAAAGCACGTCGCCGGTGGTATTGTCAATGCCGGCAAAGGTAACGTCCGCTTCCTCCACCGCCTGCATCACCATCGAATAATAGAGGGGATCCTCCATCCGGCGGCCCAGCGCCTTCTCCTTTAACCGTGTCTCAGGCAGCGCCACATATTTGGCAATTAACTCGTTCTTGTAAGCCTCCTCATGGATATCTACAATTGTAAATATGCTTTCTTCATAGCCTCTCTCGGCAGCAAGCCTTTTCAGTTCCGCCGCATCGCCTACCAGAACCGGAATGATATACCCGTCCCGTCCTGTCTCGTAGGCCGCCTGCATCATCTTTTCATTTGCCGCCTCTGGAAATGCTACCTTCTGAGGATTCTGTTTTGCTTTTTCATAAAGCTGATCCAAAATACTCATATGCTGCTTCCTCCAAAATTTAGTCCTATAACTCTTCCTCTACCAGGTCTACCAGCTCGCTGATCGTCGCACAGGCGCTCGCATCTGCCAGCATTAAGGTTGCATCCAGCTCATTTTCGATCTCGGCTACCAGTGCTACCATCTGCACGGAAGCGCCGGATAAGTCCTCCTTGAAGGAGGTCTCCATTGAAAGCTCGTTTACATCCTTTTTGTAAGATGCTGCTACCAGTTCCAATACCTTTGCTTCTAACTCTTTTCTTTCCATTGCTCTGTTCTCCTTTATAAAAATTTTTTTGCTTTTCCATCCTTCCGGCGGGCGCATCCCATCGCTGCCTCCCGCCGGCTTCCAGCGACAGGCCCTCTGCCGCATTCGGTTCGTCTTTTATTCGTCCAGATCAAATACTACGGTCTTAAATCCGCCCTCACGCTGGAAAATCGAAGCGTGGCAGGCCACCGGGAGCTTATCCTGCAGCTCGGTTCTCTTCTTCTTATTGATGCCGCGCACCACCGCATTCAGGCGGGTGCCCTCCTCCAGCTCTACTTCGCCGTAGGCAAATTTGCCCAGGTTCTTATACTCAGGCTTAGAGGACAGCGCTGCCGGCATTACGATCGAATGCATCTTTGCCTTGCCGCTGATCTCATACCACTCCGTCTCCAGGCTGCCGCACGCATTGCAGGCATATACCGGCGGGAATTCTACGTTGCCGCATTTGGGGCATTTCCGGCCCATGATTTTTCCTTCTTCAAGATTCAGATAAAACTGCTCTACAACCTTTTCCAATTTAATACTCATGATCCGTTCCTCCTTAATCGTCGATTCTTCTGACCAATACCGCCGCAACGTTCTGTGCTCCGCCGTATCCGCGCAGCATTGCCGTCTTAGGCTGAATCTTTACCTGATGCTCGCCGCACTCGCCCCAGATCTGCTTGCAGCACTCGTATACGTCTGCCAGTCCAGATGCAGCATGTGCGTGCCCGAAGGAGGTACGTCCGCCGTTGGAGTTGATCGGCTTGTCGCCATCCCAGGCAGTACGCCCTTCGCAGATATATTTCCAGCCTTCTCCGTAGGGAAGAAAGCCTGCGATCTCGGCTGATACCAAATGAGAAGTGATGATAAAGTCGTTGGCATAGAACAGATCTAGATCTGCACCTGACAAACCGGTCAATTCATATACCTGGCGCACAGCCTCTTCGGTCGCGCGCACCTCAAAATGCGGAGTGGTCGCTTCGCACGCCGCACTGCCGACACCGAGCACCTCAATCGGCTTATGCTTCAGATTTTTCGCAATCTGCGGAATCATTTCTGTTGCGCAGACAATTGCCGCCGCTGCGCCGTCGCACTTCAATTCGATGCCGCCCGCGCGCAGAAAATCGCCCATTCTGGGGTTAAAAGGAGAGTTCATGTATTCGTCCAGGGTCATTCCCGCTTCCTGCGCCAGCTCCTCATAGGTCTTGCGCTCAATCGCCAACGGATTGACCGAAGCGTTTCTGCGGTTGTTGATACACATCCAGTTGAGGGTATCGTTCATCTGATCTGCGGTAATGCCGCGGGTGCGGACATACCATTCTGCCGCATCGTCATAGATCAGCTCCTGGCCAGCCATCAGGCTGCGGGTATATGTACGATCGTACAACCACTGGGTTGTCTTTAAAAATTTCTCCATCGTCATCTTATCACGCTTGTAAGGATGCTTGGGAGTCTCTACGTTATCGGCAGGAGAAGGTGTGCTGTCGCCAAACTCTACCGCGCCTGTCAATACGCAATTGTATTTGCCCGACGCAACCGCATTGACCGCCTGCTCAATGGCAAGATAGCCGGTACAGCATGCTTCCGAATGGTGGATGGAGCCCTTGCCCTTCATACCAAACCAGTTGCCGATCTGAATGTTGGGCGTCAAATAATTAGAGCCGTTTAAGGGGCTTGCCTCTCCATGAAAATAGAAGTCAACATCCTGTGGATTGACGCCGGCATCCTCCATCGCTTTTAACGCCGCATAGCCGAACATCTCACCCTCGGTCAATCCGTCCGTCTCCGGATTGTCAACCGTGTACATAAACGGCGTACATCCGACACCGATGATGGACACGCTTCTGTTGTACTTGTTAAGTTTTGTCTGATTCATAACACTTCTCCTTTCATTGCTGCTTGATATCAGCGCTTTGTCCTGCCTTTTCTATAGTATAATATAATCGGCTCTCCATTCCATTGTGTGAGCGCACAAAGTTTTTTGCTTTTTTTGTTCAGAGACAAAAGAGGCAAAAAAATCCCATACCCCTCTGCATCTTTCCCGCGAAAGCTGCCCTTTCAGCGCCGAATGCTTTACAGATTCTGGTTTTTGGCGTATACTGCTTTTATAAAATGATTTACATAAGTGGGAGGAGCAAAGCAGATATGCCATATACAGGAAAAAAAGCGACAAAATATCATATACTGAACCATATGTTAAACCACGGAGATACCTCAAAGGTCGAGCTGGCAAAGCAATTAAACCTAAGCATGCCCACGGTGCTATCCAATGTCAATGAACTGATGGAAATTGGAATTGTCGCTGAAAAAGGGGAGATGGAATCTACCGGCGGGCGCAAAGCCGTTCTAATCGGACTCAACAGCGATTACCGATATGCGCTCGGCGTAGATCTTACGGCCAATCACCTCGGCATTGTTCTGGTTAATTTATGCGGCGAGATTTTAAAACAGGAACGGATCCGTTTCAAATTTGATGCCGATCTCTCCTATTATACCCGCCTGGCCGAACACCTGCGCTCCTATTTCAGCCCGCAAATTGCGGCGGAGCAAATATTAGGCGTCGGCATTTCGCTGCCCGGCATTATCAACCAGAAGGAAAAGCTGCTCGTAAAGTCTCATGCCCTGCAGCTGGAAAACTACAGCCTGAAAATGATCGAGCAGCTCCTGGACCTTCCAGTCTATTACGAAAACGACGCCAATGCGGCAATCCTGGCCGAAAATCCACAGCGATTAAAGAATTCCATCTATTTATCGCTGAACAACACGCTTGGCGGGGCCGTCTGCATTGACGGCGCATTGTTTACCGGGCAAAACCGCAGGGCCGGTGAATTCGGTCATATGATTCTGGTTCCGGGGGGTAAACGGTGCTATTGCGGAAAAGCCGGCTGCGCAGACGCCTACTGTGCAGCAAGCGTACTGACACAGGACGGAACAGAAAAATTAGAGGAATTCATGGCGCGCATCGACACCGATGCAAAAACGGCACAGCGCTGGGAGGAATATCTGGAGCACCTGGCAATCCTGATTTCTAACCTGCGCATGTCTTACGATACCGATATCATCCTGGGGGGCGAGGTGGGCGGATATCTGCCCGATCATATGGTGGCGCTGGGAAAAAAAATCTTTAAATATAATATCTTCGACGACGATTTAAGCTACCTCAAAAACTGTTCTTATCGAAAGGAAGCATCTGCCGTCGGCGTTGCCAAGCAATTTTTCTGGAGGATCATGGAGACGGTCTAGCGCCGCAGCCGGTCAGAAATCAAAGCTCTGACAAAATGCAGCACCAGGCATGTCTTAAAATGGATTTCGACCAGATATGTTCCGCCGTCCGTGAGAAGTCATTCCCAAGCGCCTGCGCAAGCAACCGCTGTTTCATCTGAAGCATTGGATGAAACAGCGGTTTTTCTGTGCAAAAATCCCAAAAAACACCATTGCTTTTTATGGAAAAAGTAAAATATACAAAAAAAGATTGACTTTTTTTCCGCAACCGTGCAATAATATAATCACTTTAATAAATCTTTTAATAAAAGTTGTTAAGAAAGAGAGGTTCGTGCTTATGCTACAGCAGGTTATGACAAAACCCGGAGAAATCATTTTTAAAGAGGTGCCGATCCCTGAACCGGGAGAGCATCAGGTTTTGGTAAAGATTATGGATATCGGCATTTGCGGCTCGGATATTCACGTCTACCATGGAGAGCACCCGTTTACTTCTTATCCGGTCACGCAGGGACATGAGGTATCGGGCGCAATCGCAAAGCTTGGCGCCAAGGTAGAGGGCCTTCAGATCGGGCAAAAGGTGACGATCGAACCGCAGGTTTATTGCAACACATGCTATCCCTGCCGCCACGGCAAATACAATCTCTGTGAAGAGCTGAAGGTAATGGGATTTCAGACGACGGGAACAGCATCGGAATTCTTTGCCGTAGATGCGTCAAAGGTAACGCCGATTCCAGAGGAAATGTCCTTTGAGGAAGGCGCCATGATTGAGCCGCTCGCCGTTGCCGTTCACGGCGTGAAACAGGTCGGCGACGTCACTGGAATGAATCTCGTTGTAATTGGCGCAGGCCCGATCGGAAATCTGGTCGCGCAGGCTGCAAAGGGAATGGGCGCCGCCAAGGTAATGATCACAGACGTCAGCGACCTCAGATTGGAAAAGGCCAGAGAATGCGGCATTGATCTTTGCGTCAATACTATGAAACAGGATTTCGGCACAGCAATGCTTGAGGCGTTCGGCCCGGACAAAGCAGATGTGATATACGACTGCGCCGGAAACAACATCACGATGGGGCAGGCCATCAAGCACGCAAGAAAAGGAAGCATCATTGTATTGGTTGCCGTATTTGCCCAAATGGCGGAGGTGGATCTCGCCGTAGCAAACGACCACGAGCTTGATCTCAAAAGCACCATGATGTACCGGCATGAGGATTATTTAGACGCTATTGCGCTGGTCAAGGATGAGCGTGTCCAGCTGCGTCCGTTAATTTCGCAAACCTTTGCATTCCAGGATTATTTAAAAGCATATCAGTATATTGACAACAACCGGGAGACAACGATGAAGGTAATCATTCATGTACAGGAATAAACACACCATCTTTCGGCCGCAAGGAGGTTCATATGGAGGACAAAAACAGGAACGACAAAGTACCACTGATCAGTAAAATCGCGTATGGGTTCGGAGATGTCGGATGTAATTTCAGCTGGATGTTCGTGAGTAACTTCCTGATGATATTTTACACAGACGTATTTGGCATCAGTATGGCTGCCGTATCCGGATTAATGCTTTTTTCCCGCTTCTGGGATGCAATCAACGATCCGATCATCGGCGCGCTCACGGATAAGACCAAAACGAGATGGGGACGCTACCGCCCCTGGCTGCTGTTTGCCGCACCGGTCACAGCATGCATCCTTGCACTGTGCTTTTGGGCACATCCAGATTGGTCCAATACAGCAAAAATTATCTATATGATTTTTACATACTGCCTGCTGGTATTAGGCTATACCTGTGTCAACATTCCATATGGCACACTGTGCGGCGCAATGACACAAAGCATTGATGAGCG
>CAMULB010000065.1 GCA_947089585.1 uncultured Lachnospiraceae bacterium
GTCTATGCTCCTGCCCATACATATCTATTTTTATCCTTATCTGGTATCAATCAACAGTTGTTTTAAAACAAAAGCAGTTGTTTGAAAGAAAAGTGAATGAATTGCGAGTGAGCACGATTACAAAAAAGAAAATTATACAGCTACATGAACAATTTGGCAACAATATAATTTTTTCCAGAGCAGATATCATGAGGATAACAGGTATTACGTCTTCGCCAGCAGGAGATTTAATTAAGAAAATGCAAAATGCAAACTTGATAGAATTTGTTTCTGGATATGGAAAGGGTAAGTATAGATTTAAAGAAAATAGTGCTAATTAATGATATATTGTATAGTCAATGCGATCTATCGAGAAATTTTATATTTATTTTGGAGAAGCAGTTCCTTTTGTACATAAGCCGATTCAAATGACCTGAAACAGGGATGGTATTCTGATGGCCTCTTGAACGGAAGGCTGCTTCTAAAAACAGGGAGAAGGAAACGCGAATGGATTTTAAAGCATACCTGAAAAATCATATCGTGCTGACCGACGGCGCGATGGGGACTTATTACGGCGAAAAATATCAAAGGATTGGCCGCAGCCCGGAGCTTGTCAATCGGACGCACCCGCAGCGAATTACAGCGATTCATAAGGAGTACCTCGATGCAGGCGCTCAGCTTTTACGCACCAACAGCTTTTCCTCAAATCTGCAGACACTGTTTGGCGGACAGGAGACGGAGCTGTCCCGCGAACAGCAGCTGATGCAGCTAGAAGAGAATGTCAGGGCGTCCTACCGGCTGGCCAAGGAAGCCATAGCTGTCCGCTGCGCCGGGCCTGCGTCAGACGATGGGCCAGTCATACAGTCCACATCCACATCATCCGCAGCTGAAGCGTCTCCCATCTGGATTGCCGGCGACATCGGCCCGATTCCGGAGCAGCGGGGCAAGGAGCCGGAGGAGCTTTTAGAGGAATATCGCATCATCGGAGATGCGCTGCTGGAAGCAGGAGCCAACGTGATCTGGTTTGAGACATTTTCCGATTATCAGTATCTGTTACCGGTGGCGGAATATTTGAAGCAGAAAAAGGACATCTTTGTAATGGCCAGCTTTTGCCTCAACAAGTTCGGCTCTACCCGCTCAGGCATCAGCGCCGGGCGTATTCTTAAGACGGCAAGGGAGCATTCGGCGATTGACGGCGTGGGCTTTAACTGCGGGATCGGCTCCACCCATATGTACCAGATCTTAAAAACACTTGATTTTGGCGATCTCATCGTTTCGGTGATTCCCAATTCCGGTTATCCCGATATCATCAAGGATCGTATGGGCTATCAGGAAAACCGATCCTTTTTCTGTGAGAATATGCAGGAAATCGCCGCATTGGGTGTGAACCTGATCGGCGGCTGCTGTGGTACGACGCCCGCATACATCCGTGCGCTGAAAAAAACAGGGCTTGGGGACCAAGCGCCGTTTCAGCGGCGGCACAAGGGCGCGTTCAAACAGGAAAACGCGAGAATCGCGAAGGAGAACAACCTTTTTTACCAAAAGCTGTCTCAGGGAAAAAAGGTCGTTGTCGTCGAGCTTGACCCGCCGCATGACGGCAATTGTGAGAAGCTCATTCCGTCTGCGCTGCAATTAAAAGAAGCGGGGGCCGATCTGGTGACATTTTCCGACTCTCCGATGGGGAAGCTGCGGGCGGACGCGATCATGACCGGGGCAAAGATCCAGCGTGAGGTGGAGCTTCCCGTTATGCCGCATATCACCTGCCGGGACAAAAATCGCCTTGGCATGGGAGCCGCGCTGCTTGGCGCGCATATGAACGGGATTCGCAATCTGCTACTGATCACCGGCGATCCTGTCTCACAGGGAGATTTGAGCGGGATCACCCCGGTGTTTGACTTCAATTCCATCAAGCTGATGGAATACGTGCAGCAAATGAATGCGGAATATTTTCGCGAGGACCCGATGGTTTACGGCGGCGCTTTGAACTACGGACGGGCCAATCTTGAAAAGGAGATCAGCCGGATGCGCCAAAAGTGCGCGGCCGGGGCGGATTACTTTTTGACGCAGCCGATTTTTGATCAGACGGATGTGGAGCGGATCGCTTATATCAAGACGCAGGTGGAGACAAAGATTCTTTGCGGCATTATGCCTCTGGTCAGCTACCGCAATGCCAATTTTATGAAAAATGAGGTCTTTGGCATTCGTGTCCCGGAGGAAATTGTCGCCTGCTACCATAAGGACATGAGCCGGGAGCAAGGGGAAGAGACGGGAATTGCCATTGCGCTGCGGCTGGCCGAACAGCTGGCCGAAATCGGGGACGGCTATTACTTTATGGCGCCGTTTAACCGGGCGGCAATGATTGCTACGATTTTGAAAAGGATGAGAGAACAATGCCTGATTTGAGAACGATGTTAAAAAGTGGGATTCTTTTGTTGGACGGAGCGACCGGGACGCAGCTGCAGAAGGCAGGAATGGAGGCAGGCGTCTGCCCGGAGCTTTGGATTCTGAAGCATCCCGATGTGATGCTGAAGCTGCAGCAGTCGTATGCGGCGGCTGGCAGCCAAATCTTATATGCGCCTACTTTTTCGGCCAATGCAGTCAAGCTGGAGGAATATGGAGTCAAGCAGGAGCTTGGCAGGATCAATCAGCAGCTGGTACAGCTGACCCGCCGGGCAGCCGGGTCGCAGTGTCTGGTTGCCGGGAATCTGACGATGACCGGGCGGGCGCTTGCTCCGGTCGGAGATTTGGAATTTGAAGCATTGGTGGACTGCTATAAGGAGCAGGTGCAGGCGATCGTGCAGGCCGGAGCGGATTTGTTTGTTGTGGAGACGATGATGAGTATTCAGGAGTGCCGGGCTGCGGTTCTGGCTGTAAAGGAGTGCACGGATTTGCCGCTGTTTGTGACGATTACGCTGGAAGAGGACGGCCGCACGCTGTACGGAACCGATCCGGTTACTGCGCTGATTGCCATGGAGGCGCTGGGGGTAGATGCATTTGGCATCAATTGTTCCTGCGGGCCCGACCGGCTGCTGCCAGTGATGCAGGAGCTTTCCGGGTATGCCCGCATTCCGCTGATTGCGAAGCCCAACGCCGGGCTGCCAAGACTTGTGAACGGCCGGACGGTGTTTGATATGGACCAGGAGGCGTTTGCCTTGCATATGAAAGCCCTAATCGAAGCCGGGGCCTCGGTGGTCGGCGGCTGCTGCGGGACGGACGCTTCCTATATTGCGAGGCTGGCGGATTGCCTGCAGGATGCGGCGCGGTGTGGAAAGGGGCGCTCTGCTGCACAAGCAGTGGTGCGAAAAGAGGCAGCTTCGGCGTCAGAGGAAGCAGTGGTGCGAAAAGAGCCAGATCCGGTGTCGGAGGAAGCAGTGCAAGGGGATGCGCATTCCGCTTCGGCCAAGGCAAAACGCCGGATACTGACCAGCGAGCGCAGCCGTTTGGAATTTTCGCTCGGCGGGCCGTTTCAGATTGTGGGGGAACGGATCAATCCGACCGGAAAAAAGAGGCTGCAGCAGGAGCTGTATGCGGGCAGCCTGGAGCTGGTGACACAGATGGCGCTGGAGCAAAAAGCGCATGGCGCGTCGGTGCTCGATCTCAATGTGGGCCTTGGCGGGATCGATGAACAAGAGACGATGGTCAAGGTCATGCAGCAGGTAAGCCAGACTGTAGATTTGCCGCTGTGTGTGGATTCCAGTGATCCGGGCGTGGTCGAAGCTGCGCTGCGTCAATACCCTGGCCGCGCGCTGGTCAATTCCATCTCCTGTGAGCCTGTGAAGCAAAAACAGCTTTTGCCGGTGGTCAAAAAATACGGCGCTATGTTTATTTTGCTGCCTTTGAGCGAGAATGGAATGCCGAAAAATGCCGAAGAACGGTGGGAAAATATTCAAACGGTGTTAAAAGAGGCGTATGCGCTTGGATTTGAAAAAGAAGATATCATTGTGGACGCCCTGGCGACCTCTGCCGCAGCGGAGCCGGGCGCGGCGAGAGAGATTTTGGCCACGATTGAGCTGTGTGCCCGTCATGGCCTGGCCACGATCCTGGGCTTATCGAATATTTCCTTCGGCCTGCCGGGCCGGGAGTATGTCAACAGCGTATTCCTTGCGATGGCGATGGAACGGGGGCTGACTATGGCCATTGCCAATCCCTCGCAGGAGCTGTTTATTCGCAGCAGCCTGGCCGCCGATTTGCTGATGGGTAAAGAAGAAGCAGCAATGCGCTATGTGGAATATGGCTGGGACAAAGGGAAGAAGGAGCAGCCGAATTTGCCAAAGAGTGCTGATCCAGACGATCCGATCTATCAGGATGTATTAAAGGGCAGGAAACAGGGGGCTGTCGATCAGATCAGGCAGCGGCTGGCAGCGGGGGCAGACGCGAAAGAGCTGTTAAACAAGATTCTGATTCCGGCCATTGAGACGGTGGGAGAGCTGTTTAACCGTCACGTCTATTTTCTTCCCCAGCTGATCGCCGGCGCAAAGGCGATGGAGGCGGCAGTGGCGATTTTAGAACCGGCGCTGCAGTCGGAGCGGTCGGAGCAGCGGGGGCCGGTAGTCGTGCTTGCCACCGTCAAAGGCGACATCCACGATATCGGGAAAAATCTGGTGGCCCTGATGATGAAAAATAACGGCTTTGCGGTCATAGACCTGGGGAAGGATGTGGACAAGGAGCAGATTTTAGAAGCGGCCCGAACGCATCACGCGGATTTCATTGGCCTGTCTGCGCTGATGACTACGACGATGAGCTATATGAAGGAAGTGATTGAGGCCGTACATGCGGAAGGGTTAGCGGCCCGCGTGATTGTCGGCGGCGCAGCCGTGACCGCAGCGTATGCCCGCAGCATCGGCGCAGACGGCTATTCTAAGGACGCGGTGGAAGCGGTGGAGCTGGTAAAAGAATTGCTTGGATAAATCGTTTGCGGGCGTGTGTTGAAACATAGAGGGCAGCAATGCGAATCTGTGCGTAAGGAGGAAAAGGGATGGATTTAGCGCGAATGAAGGAAGATTTTTTGCAGCTGGTATCGTTTGATTCGGTCAGCTTTGCGGAACGAAGGGCCGCGGACTGGCTGATTGAGAAGCTGAAGGAGCTGGGCTTTGCGGTGCAGGAGGATGCGGCGGCGGCGCAGATTGGCGGAACGGCCGGAAATATTTATGGTTTTTTAGAAGGCACGCTGCCAGGGGAGCCGATTCTTTTTTCGGCTCATATGGATGTGGTGCAGCCGGGAATCGGAAAGCAGGCGATTTTTGGCGAAGATGCAACGATTCATTCCGCGGGCGATACCGTGCTGGGAGCCGATGATTTTTGCGGCCTGGTAGAGATTCTGGAGGGAGTTCGTCATCTGTTAGAAGAAAAGTGTCCCCGGCGGGACATTGAGGTATTGTTTACCGTTGCCGAGGAAGCTTACGGCAGAGGGGCCTCAGTCTTTGCGTATCACAAGGTTCGCGCGAAGGAAGCATATGTGCTGGACTTATCGGGGCCTGTGGGGACGGCGGCTGTGAAAGCGCCGACGATTATTTCCTTTCAGGCGGAACTCACCGGGGCGGCAGCACACGCCGGTTTTGAACCAGAGCGGGGCATCAACGCGATTGCGGCGATGAGCCGGTTTGTTTCCCGTGTGAAGCAGGGAAGGGTGGATGACGAGACGACGGTAAATATCGGCACGATTGCAGGCGGGACGTTGACTAATATCGTGTCCGAACACTGCGCCTGCCGGGGCGAGGTGCGCAGCTACAGCCATCAAAAGGCGCTGCACAATATCGAACAGCTGCAGGGTGCGCTCGCAGAAACGGCGAAGGAGACGGGGACCGTAGATACATTTGATTCTAAGATTCATATCCAGGCCTATCAGGTGGAGCAATCCCATCCGACCATACAGCGGTTTGTCAAAGCCTGTCAAAAGCTGGAGCTTTCGGGAGAGCTGATCAGTACCTTTGGCGGCAGCGACAACAATCATTTTCTTCCCCAGGGCATCACGGGCATTGTACTCTCCTGCGGAATGTATCAGGTGCACTCGGTGAAGGAGTATACGACCTTGAAGGATCTGGAAAATGGAGCCAGGCTGGTGGCAGAGCTGGCGTCTGCGTAGGGGTGGATTGGAGATGGCAGAGGTCTGCTGAAATGAGACGGATCAGAGGACTTGGCGACGATGATTTGATTTGCTGAGGAAATCCCCCTTGACAAATACTGGCATTTGTGTTTAAATAGCAATAGTCTTAGAAATCAAAAGGAAAGCGAGGGATCAACCATGACGAAGATGAATGTACAACAGACTGCATCAATACGTGACAATTACAGCTTAAACAGAATGATGTTGATTACCTCGATGGAGATTGGCGCGATTAGGAGGCGTTTTTGCAGCAGAGGACTGTTGTATGCGCAGCCGGATGTAAGAGCGGATTTTTGATGGGGCGACGGTTTGCGCGTGCAGGCCTGTTGCTTCGTGAAAAGACTGGAATTGAGACCAATAGAACCAATGCACCGTGGTAGTGATCATACTGCCACGGTGTTTTTTTATGGAACATTCAAAGGAGGGGAAGAGATTGATTCAGATCCGAAAATATTTAGCAAAATATTGGTATGTGTATTTGATCATATTGATCTGTATGGTGACGGCGATTGTGCTCGACATGCTCTATCCGGTGATCACCAAAAGCATCGTCGATGACGTGATTGTCGGCGGGAGGATGGAGCTTTTGGGGCGCTTGCTTTTGGGGATCCTTGTCATTGGGCTGGGACGCTGTGTGGGCGGTTATGTGAAGGAATATCTTTCGGATATCACCGGCATCAGGATCGGCTCCGAGATCCGCAAGGATTTGTTTGCCCATATTCAGGGGCTGTCGATGGACTATTTTGACGATACCAACACCGGAGAGCTGATGGCGCGGATTAAGGACGATGTAGATTATGTCTGGAATGCGCTGGGCTATGTGGGACAGCTGGCCGTGGAGATCGTGATCCATGTGGCGATTGTGCTTTACTGCATGTTTCATCTAAGCTGGCAATTGGCGATTTTACCGACGGTGATTATGGTTGTGATCGGGGGAATCGCAATCTTAATGGAGCGCAAGCTCGATCATATTTATGAGGAGATCAGTGAGGAAAATGCAGTCCTGACAACGATCGCAGAAGAGAATCTGGCGGGTGTGCGTACAGTAAAAGCATTTGCCCGCGAGAAATTTGAGATTCAGAAATTTTTATCACACAACCAGCGGTATTACCAGCTGCATTTAAAGCAGTCCAGGGTGCTGGTGCGCTATTATCCGGTGTTTCAGTTTGCGGGCAAGCTGCTGCCGGTGGCGATGGTGATTTTAGGCGGAAAAATGGTGATTGATGGGGAGATGACGCTGGGAACGCTGGTGGCCTTTGCGGAATATTGCCGCAACATTGTCTGGCCAATGGAGATGCTGGGCTGGCTGACAAACGATCTCTCGACAGCGCTGGCCTCCTACAAGAAGCTGCAAAAGATTTATCAGGAGACCTCGACGATCCAGGAGGATGCGCAGCCGGTTGTGCTGCAGGAGGTGACGGGCGCGCTGACCTTTGAGCATGTTGATTTTCGGCGGGGGGAGAGTCAGATTTTGACGGATATTTCCTTTCAGCTGAAGCCGGGGCAGACGCTGGGCATTATGGGTGCGACCGGAGCCGGAAAAACCTCGATTATCAATTTGCTGCTGCGCTTTTTTGATGTGGACGGCGGAGCGGTCAAGCTCAACGGTGTGGATGTAAAGCGCCTTTCCTTGGAACAGCTAAGGAGCAATATTTCACTTGTGATGCAGGATGTGTTTCTGTTTTCCGATACCATTGCGGAGAATATCAAGATGGGACGGCGCGCGGTGCTCGACGATGAGACGATGCAGCAGGCGGCGCGGCTGTCCAAGGCGCAGGGCTTTATCGAGCGCATGAATGAGCAGTATGAGACGATTATCGGCGAGCGGGGCGTGGGCCTTTCCGGCGGTCAGAAGCAGAGAATCAGCATTGCCAGGGCCATCGCCAAGCATAATCCCATTTTGGTGCTCGACGATTCTACGTCCGCGCTGGATATGGAGACGGAAGCGCAGATTCAACGGTCCTTAGAGACGCTGACAGACGTGACAAAGATCATCATTGCGCACCGGATTTCCGCGGTTCGTTCTGCAGACGAGATTCTGTTTCTCGAAAACGGATGCATTGCGGAGCGGGGGACACACGACGAATTGATGCAGCGTCGGGGCCTCTATTATCAAACGTATCAGGCGCAGTATGGGAGCGCTTCTTTGGAACAAGGCAGTCGTGCGTGTGACGCCGACGGAAAAGAAATGGAGGTGACAGCATGGCGGTAAATTCTTATCGTGACGACGAGCACGTAGGAGCCATGGGGAAATGGCAGACGTTAAAACGGCTGTTTTCCTACCTTTTACAATATAAGCTGCAGGTGGCGGGTGTGCTGGTCTGCATGGCGGTGACGGTGGTGATCTCGATCGTCAATCCGCTGATCATTGAGCGGGCGATCGACGTTGAGATTGCACAGGGCAATCTTGAGGGGCTGTTTCGACTGGCGGTTCTGACCCTGGCGCTGAATCTGGTATTTATTGTGCTGGTGAAGGTGCGTATGTATGTGATGGCCAGAGTTTCCAATCACATTTTGCTGGAAATTCGCCAGGAGCTTTATGTACATATCCAGACGCTTTCCTTTTCCTTTTTTGACAGCAGACCGACGGGAAAGATTCTCGCCCGTATCATCGGGGATGTGAATTCGCTCAAAAATGTGCTGACCAATTCCGTGACTACGCTGATCCCGGATTTCATTACCATCTGCGGGGTAATCGGAATTATGCTGTTTAAGGACTGGAAGCTGGCGCTGGCGTCCTTGAGCAGTATTCCGCTGATGATGGTGGCGGTGTGGTTCATTCAGAAGGCGAGCCACAAGCGCTGGCAGATTTTTCGCAAAAAGTCGTCCAATCTCAACGCCTATGTCCATGAGGGCATTGCCGGCATGAGCGTGATTCAGAGCTTTCGGGCGGAGGAGGAGACGCAGGAGGTATTTGACGGCCTCGTCCTGGAGCATCGCAATGCCTTTCGCGACGCCGTGCGCCTGTCGGATTTGTTTGGCGCGACGATTGATATTTGCTGGGGGCTGGGCGCGATGTTCCTCTACTGGGCCGGCATTCAGCTGATCGGCGCAGCGTATGTTTCCGTCGGTACGCTGGTGGTGTTCGGCACCTATATCAGTATGTTTTGGCAGCCGGTGATGAATTTGAGCAATTTTTACAATCAGGTTGTGACGAACTTAGCGGCGGCGGAACGGATTTTCGATATTTTGGACACGCAGCCGGATATTGTAGATCAGGCTTCGGTCGAGGAGCTGCCGGATATCGAAGGGGCGGTGGAATTTTCCCATGTGTCCTTTACCTATGACGAGGGGACGCCGGCCGAGACGGAGGTCTTGCGGGATGTGAGCTTTTCGATTCGTCCGGGGGAGACGATTGCGCTGGTGGGGCCCACCGGAGCGGGAAAAACGACGATTGTCAATTTGATCAGCCGTTTTTATGATATTCAAAAGGGCGAGATCCGCATTGACGGCCACGATATCCGCCAGGTGTCGATGGACAGTTTGCGGCGGCAGATGGGTGTCATGACGCAGGACAACTTTATTTTTCAGGGCACCGTGCGCGAAAATATTGCCTACGGCAAGCTGGATGCCAGCGAGGAGGAAATTGTGATGGCGGCCAAGGCGGTCAACGCCCATGATTTTATTGTTCGGCTGGAGAAAGGATACGATACCGAATTAAAGGAACGGGGCGCCGGCCTTTCGATCGGGCAGCGGCAGCTGATTGCGTTTGCCAGGACGATGGTCAGCATGCCGCGGATTCTGATTCTGGATGAGGCGACCTCCAGCATTGACACACACACGGAGCTGCTGGTACAGCAGGGCATTGAGGCGCTGTTATCCGGCCGCACCAGCTTTGTCATTGCGCACCGGCTTTCGACGATTCAGAAAGCAGACCGTATTTTCGTCATCGACCAGGGCGGGATTTTGGAGTCGGGAAGCCCCGCGGAGCTGATGGCGCGTAAGGGTCATTATTACAAGCTGTATATGGCACAATTTCAAAATATTTAAACGATCAGGGCGGGCCGGGCGGCGCACAGTAGAGCGGCGCAGCGGTTCGCCGCAGTCAAAAGGAGACGCTTGATGAAAAAGATAGATGCAGATCTCAAAGCCCGCAGCTTTGCCCCGATATATCTTTTATACGGGGAGGAATCCTATTTAAAGAGGCAATATAAGGAGAAATTAAAACAAGCCTTAATTTCGGAGGGGGATTCGATGAATTTTTCCCACTTTGAAGGAAAGGACATTCGTCCGGGAGAATTGATTGACCTGGCCGAGACGCTGCCCTTTTTTGCTGACCGTCGGCTGATTCTGGTGGAAAACAGCGGCATGTTCAAAAATGCCTGTGAGGAGATGGCCGACTACTTAAAGGAGATCGCGGCGACCGCCTGCCTGGTGTTTGTCGAGGACGAGGTGGACAAGCGGGGAAAAATGTTCAAACGAGCGAAAAGCGCGGGCCGGGTGGCTGAATTTTCCCGCCAAAATGAAAAAATCCTCACACAGTGGATTTTAGGGCGGCTGAAAAAGGAGCAGAAAAATATCACCAGGGACGCCATGCAGCAATTTTTACAGGAGACGGGCGATGATATGGAGCAGATTGCTCAGGAGCTGGAAAAGCTGCTCTGTTATTGTCTCGACAAGGAAGCGATTGAAGCGGCAGATGTAAAAGCCGTATGCGTGGGGCAGACGACCAACCAGATCTTTGCTATGATCGACGCAATTGGGCAGAAGGATCAGAAAAAGGCGCTGACGCTGTATTACGACCTGCTGGCGCTGAAAGAGCCGCCGATGCGGATTCTGTTCTTAATCGTGCGGCAGTTTCGGATTCTGCTGCTGATTCAGTCGCTCGCCGGCAAAGGCTACGATGATCAGTTTATCGCTGCGAAGGCCGGGATTCCAGAATTCGCACTCAAAAAGAATCGTGCGCAGGCGAAGCATTTTACTGCAAGGCAGCTTCGGGAGGCGCTTGAGGACTGTGCGCAGATGGAGGAAGGCGTAAAGACGGGCAATCTCAATGACCGGATGGCGGTCGAGCTTTTGATTGTGCGCTATAGCAGAGAAGCGGGCGTATGAGCATGACAAAACCCCCTGTTCGGCTGACGGTACCGAACAGGGGGTTTTAGAATATATTCGATCTTAAAAGATTAAGCAATCGCGTTCACAGCTTTGCTGAGCCGGGAAATCTTTCTTGAAGCAGTGTTCTTGTGATAAACACCCTTGCCGGCTGCCTTAGCGATCTCAGCGGTAGCAGCAGTCAGCGCAGCCTTTGCTGCTTCCTTGTCGTTTGCCGCTACTGCAGCGTCTACCTTCTTAATCGCAGTCTTTACACGGGACTTTGTAGCCTTGTTGCGGGCAGTTCTGGTCTCGATTACTTTAATTCTCTTCTTTGCAGATTTAATGTTAGCCAATCCGTACACCTCCAATCCATGATGGTTTTCGTATATGGATGTTTCATTAAAGCCGGACACGGACGTTCTAATGGAAACATTCCTGATGGAACTCAAGTAGTCCAACAAATATACATTTTAGTCCATCAAAATCGTTCTGTCAATACATAATCTGGATTTTTCTGCAAAAAATAGCTGTAAACGTTACTGTCCGCAGGCGTCCTGTGTGCAGTAACCTGTAAACAGCAACAGAAAAAGTTTGGAGGAGCTTACAATGAGTCGTTTTCAGGTAAGAACGGATCTGGCCTTAGAGGCGAGGGAAAAATTTGAAGAGGACAATGTGGAGATTAAAGGTGTCCGGATTGAAGAGGAGACAGCAAAGGAAGGGGAGATCAAAATCACCAACGTGTTCATTGAGACAGAGAACGGGGCCAAGGTGATGGGAAAGCCGAAGGGAACGTATATTACGCTGGAGGCGCCGGGGATGAGCGAGCAGGATGAAGACTACCATCGTGAAATTTCTAAATATCTGGCGCGGATTCTGCAGCGGCTGATGCCGCAAAAAAAGATGCCCGTCTCCATTCTGGTGGCGGGTCTGGGCAACCGGGAGGTAACGCCGGACGCGTTGGGGCCGCGGGTGGTGGATAATCTGATGATTACCCGTCACATTATTCAGGAATTCGGCAAATATGCGTTTGGCGAAGAGGAGACCAACGCCGTCAGCAGCATTGTTCCGGGGGTGATGGCCCAGACCGGTATGGAGAGCATGGAAATTATCCGGGGTGTGATTGAAGAGACAAAGCCGGATTGCGTGATTGCGATCGACGCGCTTGCTGCCCGAAGCACCAAACGGTTGGGCCGGACGATTCAGATCACAGACACCGGCATTAATCCCGGCTCCGGCGTCGGTAACCACAGGCAGGGATTGAACCGGGAAAGTCTGGGAATCCCGGTGATTGCAATTGGCATTCCCACGGTTGTCGATGCGGCTACCATTGTCAGCGATACCATGCAGACGCTGATTCAGGCGATGTCCCAGTCCAGCCGCTTAAATACCTTGGGCACCTCCCTGGAATCACTCAACGAGGCGGAAAAATATGACCTGATTCGAGAGCTTCTCTCCCCCAGCTTAAATACGATGTTTGTCACCCCCAAGGACATTGACGAAGCGATCAAACGTCTTAGCTTTACGGTTTCGGAAGGATTAAATCTGGCGTTTGCCGCCGGCTGCTGACCGAAGCGGATCGAGTGCTGGCTGCATATTTTGTGCAGGACAAACATACACTATAGTATTTATGGCTGTTGTGCACACCACAGGTGTGAACGGCAGAGATGGATGTAGTTGAACTGTAGTTTGCGGCAAATAAAAGCGAGGGAAAATCAGTTTGAACCGTCGAAATCCGAAAAAAAGCAATTATATCAGATCTGGCTGTCTGGCAGTGTTGGTGCTGCTGACCGTGGTTTGCTGGCAGAATTTAAAAGCAGAGGGAAATGCTTCAATCGCCGAGGAACTCCTGCGTCAGCTGCAGGGGGATCTGTATCAGAAGGTATTGAGCACCCATATGCCCAACGTCCTGGCATCCTCAGCGGGAAATCAGAAGCCGCCGCTGCTGCAGGAGCTGTTTCTGGAAAAAATACTTGCGATGCTGCCGATTCAATCCTATACGATGTCCCTGCAGGACTATGAGACGCAGGTAGAAAGCGAGCTGACCTATGAGATGCTGGCGGCCAGGGAAGGGGCGGATGAGAATTACCGTGACGGAGAGCTCGTCGGGGAAGACAGCTCGAAAACGGACGGGGAAGCATCTGTGGATGAAAAAGGTGAAACGGGCAAAGAGGGGGGAAAGGACGAATCGTCGGAAGCGGAAGGCGGGAAGAACGAATCGTCGGCGTCGGGAGCGGAAGGCGGGAAGGACGAATCGTCGGCGTCGGAAGCGGAAAATGGGAAGGACGACAAAGCGGCATCGGGAGAAGCAGGCGGGAAGGACGGATCGTCGTCGGGAGCGGAAGGTGCGAAGGTCGGCAAATCAGCGTCGGGAGAAGCGGATGGAAAGGACAAGAAGTCGGCTTTGGAAAACGGCGCCGGGAAGGATGAGGAATCGGCGGCAGAGGACGGCGCCAAGGCCGACAGCGCCGGAGAGGATGCTGCGGCCACGGCTGCGAAGCCGCCTGTTTCTCCGGCCGCGGAACCGGCCGCCCAGCTTTCGCTGGAGAAGCTCAATGACTTTGATTATCTGATTCAGCATTTTTATGTTGTAGATAAGACGACGACGATTGACAGCAGTCAGCTGAACGCAGGGGAGCTTTTGGCGAAAGATCTGAAGCTGAAAACGCCGTCCGATCAGCCGCAGATTCTGATTCACCACACACATTCCCAGGAAGGGTATGCAGATTCCAACGGGGATGCTTCCACCTCAATTGTGGCGGTCGGCGAGTATCTGGCCCAGCTGCTTAGAGGCTACGGTTTTAACGTGATTCAT
>CAMULB010000066.1 GCA_947089585.1 uncultured Lachnospiraceae bacterium
TTCAGCTGAAGGAAGGAGAAGTTCATGCGCTGATGGGAGAAAACGGCGCTGGAAAATCGACCTTCATCAAAGTGATCACCGGCGTACATAAGGCGGAAGAAGGAGCGATGTACCTCAACGGAGCAAAGGTGAATTTCCGCGGTCCGCGTGATGCCCAGGAGGCCGGGATTGCTGCGATCTACCAGCATGTGACCGCCTATCCGCATCTGACGGTGGCGGAGAATATTTTTATGGGCCATGAGAAGGTCAAGCATGGCTTCATTCAGTGGAAGACAATGAATGAAGAGGCCAATCAGCTGCTGTCCGAGCTAAACGCTGATTTTAAAGCGACCGATGAAATGGGGGCTTTAAGCGTCGCACAGCAGCAGATGGTAGAGATCGCCAAGGCATTGTCGATGAAAGCAAAAATCATCATTATGGACGAGCCGACCGCGGCCCTGACCAAACGGGAATCCGAAGAACTCTACCGTATTGCGGAAAAGCTGCGCGACGAAGGCGCGTCGATTATTTTTATCTCGCATCGGTTTGAAGATATGTACCGACTGGCGACGCGGGTGACGGTGTTCCGCGATTCCAAGTACATCGGCACCTACGATGTGGATGCGATTTCCAATGCCGATCTGATTACGGCGATGGTCGGACGGGAGATTACCGATCTGTTCCCCAAGCCTGAGGTAAAGCTGGGCGGCGAAGTGCTGAGGGTGGAGCATTTGAGCCGCCAGGGCTATTTCAAGGATGTGTCCTTTGGTGTCAAAAGCGGGGAGATCTTAGGGCTGACGGGACTGGTAGGCGCCGGGCGCACCGAGGTGGTGCAGACGATTTTCGGCGCGGAACGCTATGATTCCGGAAAGATTTTTGTCGAGGGCAAGGAAGTCAGAATACGGCGCGTGCAGGATGCGCTGCGTTTGGGAATCGGGCTCTTGACCGAGGATCGGCAGCACCAGGGGTTGATTCTCGACTGGGGCATTGGGCGTAATATTACGCTTTCAGAAATTGAAAAATACGGCAATAAGATTTTTACCAATGACAAGGCGGAGCGGGAAGCGGCCAAGAAGCTGGCGGAGGAAGTGGATACCAAGGCGGTGACGATTTTTGATAAGGCAAGCTCCTTATCCGGCGGCAACCAGCAGAAGGTTGTTGTAGCCAAGATACTGGCCTCAGACCTGAAGGTGCTGATCATGGATGAGCCTACCAAGGGTGTGGATGTAGGCGCCAAAGCCGAGATCTATGCGATTATGGGCGAGTTGGCCAAGAAGGGCTACGGTATTATTATGATTTCCTCGGAAATGCCGGAGATTCTCGGTATGAGCGATCGTATTGTTGTCATGTGCGAGGGCAAGGTGACGGGTGAGTTGCGACGAGAGGAAGCGACCCAGGAGGAGATCTTAAAGCTGGCCATGGCAAAGTCATTGAAAGCGTCGTAAGGGAGGGTGAAGCATGAAAAAGAAATTCAGTTTAAAAGGTATCACCAGTTCCCGCGAAACGAGTCTGGTCATTGTGGTGATTCTTTTGTGTATTTTGGTACAGCTGCGCAACAGCGCGTTTTTGACGCCGGGGATGATGGAAAATCTGTTTAAAAATTATGCGGTGACGATGATTATGGCGCTGGGGATGATGTGTGTGCTTTTAATCGGCGGCATTGATATCGCGGTCGGTTCGACGCTGGGATTTTCCGGAATGTGTGCGTCTTTGTTTTTGCGGGATCATCCGGGGATGCCGGTAATTGCGATTTTTCTGATTTCAATTGTCATCGGAACAGTCTGCGGCACCTTGATCGGACTCGTGATTTCCTATGGGAAGGTACCGCCGATCATCGCAACGCTGGGCGGTATGTATGTGTTCCGCGGATTGGCGTATCTGGTAGCTAAGAACGAATGGGTAGCCGCCTATCAGTTTACCGACGGCTATAAAGACTTTGCCCAGTCGAAATATCTCGGCTTTGGCCTGCTCAACAACCTGATTGTTCTCACGATTGTGATCTATGTGCTGTTTTTCATCTTTTTTAAGTGGACGACGGTAGGAAGAAAAATCTATGCGGTCGGGAGCAACGCCGAAGCGGCGGAGGTCAGCGGCATTAAGATCAAACAAGTAAAAATCATGTGCTATGCGATTCTTGGCTTTCTCACCGGACTGTGCGGGGCGATCTATACGTCGCTCTACGCGTCAGCGCAGGGCGATATGGGAACCGGGTTGGAAATGGATGTGATTGCAGCCTGCGTAGTCGGCGGCGTCAGCTTAAACGGCGGCCGCGGCAGTGTAGTCGGCGTATTTTTAGGCGCGCTGACAATGGCGATTGTTGGACGGGCGCTGCCCCTAATCGGCGTATCGCAGTTCTGGCAGACAGCAATCAAGGGACTGATTATCATTGCAGCGGTTATTTTGAACGTCCTGACTCAGCGGGTGATGGATAAAAATAACTTAAAGGGGAGGGAGATGTAGGTATGGCAACGAAATCCGGAAGAGTAATCAGCGCGCAGAAACCTTTTGACTGGAAGAAAGCGCTGCTGAAGTGGGAAGTATTTCTGGTCGTGATATTTATTGCAGTAAACATTATGAACGCCTTTATCTCTCCTTATTATTTGAGCGTCAACGGCTTGTTTACCGCCACGTCCTCCTTTTTGGAAAAATCCTTTATCGTGCTGCCGATGGCTTATGTGCTGCTCTTGGGCGAGATTGACATTTCCGTTGGCGCAACGGTGGCTTTATCCGCCTGCATGCTGGGGATCAGCTTTAATGCTGGCATGCCGATGGGAGCGGCCGTTTTGATCTGCCTGCTGACCGGCGCGGCCTGCGGAGCCTTAAATGGCTTGATTTTGACCAGATTTCAGGAGCTTGCGCCGATGATTGTCACGCTGGGCACGCAGATTCTGTATCGCGGTTTGGCGGAGATTCTGCTGGAGGATCAGGCGACCGGCGGATTTACTAAAGTTGCTTGGTTTAAAAATCTGTACTGGGGAAAGGTTGGCGTGGTTCCGATTATGTTTATTATTTTTGTCATCTGCGCCGCAGTGTTCGGAGTTGTCATGCACGGTACGACCTTTGGACGGCGGATGTATGCCATCGGCAGCAATCCGCTGGCTGCTAAATATTCTGGTATCCAGGTACAGAGAATCCGTTTTATCATCTATACGCTGACTGGACTTTTTTCGGCTGTGACGGCGCTCTTTCTCGCTTCCGGAATGGGAAGCGCCAGAAGCAATATCGCATCAGGCTATGAGCTGGAAGCTATCTCGATGGCAGTGCTGGGCGGTATTTTGACCGACGGCGGCAAGGGGAATTTCCCCGGCGCGATCCTTGCGATTTTTATTCTGGGATTCCTGCGCTACGGCCTTGGGCTGGTCAATGTGGCTTCGCAGCTGATGATGGTCATTATCGGACTGCTTTTGATTGTTGTAGTCATGGCGCCGAACCTCAATCTGGGAAGGTTTTTCAAAAAGAAGGCGGCAAAGTAATACATGCCGAGCATCCAATCACATGACATATACGCTTTAAGGCGGGACGGATCTCTTTCCTGCCGGCCGGCGTTTATGATACGAGCGCGGCGATTGCAGCTTCGTTCGTGTATCAATATTTTTTATCTTTATGGGAGGTAAGAACGATGAAGAAAAAATTAGTTAGTGTAATGCTTTGTGCGGCAATGGCGATGACGCTGTTGGCCGGCTGCGGTGGGAGCCCCTCAGACAGCGATTCCGCGGCCGGTGGCGACGCCAATGCGCCGTCTCAGGGAGAGGACTCGACATCAGGCGGAGACAAGGAGCAGGCAGATGCGTCTGCAGACGACGCAGATCAGAACGGATCCGATCAGGCGACAGGAACTGGCGGAAAATCCTGTGCAATTCTGGTCAAGAGCGCCGGAAATCCATATAACAAAAAGATGATCGAGGGCTTTCAGGAGATCATGGACGCGGAGGGCGTGACTTGTGTCGTCAAGGAACCGGAAGAAGCTTCCGCTGAGGCACAGATTAAGATGATCAATGAGCTGGTGGCGCAGGGGATCAGCTCCATCGCCATTGCCGGCAATGATCCGGACGCGCTGCAGCCGGCATTGGAAGAGGCAATGAATCAGGGAATCAAGGTATGTTGTATGGACTCCTCCGTCAACGCGGACAGCCGCCAGCTGTTTGTCAATCAGGCCGGTATTGAAATCATCGGCGAGACCTTGATGGAAGCGGTGTATGATATCACAGGAGGCGAAGGGCAGTGGGCGATCCTCTCTGCGACCAGTCAGGCGACGAATCAGAATGCCTGGATTGATGCGATGAAAACCGTAATGGAAGATGAGAAATATTCCAAATTAGAGCTGGTAGAAGTAGCATACGGTGACGACGAGTACCAGAAATCTGTAGACCAGACACAGGCGCTGCTGGCCAACTATCCCGATTTGAAAGTAATCTGCGCTCCTACGACTGTAGGGATTATGGCGGCGGCAAAGGTATTGAAGGATGAACAGACCGACGTCAAGCTGACTGGTCTGGGGCTGCCCTCCGAGATGGCCGATTATATTGGCACCGATGATGCGCATTCCTGCCCCTATATGTATCTGTGGAACCCAATTGATATCGGGCGTCTGACAGCTTACGTATCGTTGGCGCTGGTAGACGGAAGCATTACCGGAGCAGAGGGTGAGAATTTTACCGCAGGCGATTTGGGTGATTACACGATCGAAGCGGCAGCCGACGGCGGTACCGAAGTCGTATTAGGACCTCCGTTCGCATTCACACCGGACAATATTGAAGAGTGGAAGAATGTTTATTAAAAGCAGTGATTGTTCCTCGCAGCCGCGCGTTTGAAGTATGAGCTGCCGGCTAAGTTGAAAGAAAAACTATGCAGATGATTTGCCGTCTGCATAGTTTTTTTGCTGTAATGTGCAGATAGAGTGATGCAATGCCCTTCTGCGATTGACACAATTTGCGACCTGTTGTAAGATACGAGCAGAGGATCGTTACGGAGGGAGAAAATGAATCAAGAATTAAAGGAAGCATTGGCGTTTGATTATGACCTGCAGGTACTATGCCTGACCAGGACAAAATTTGGAACGGCAGAATGCTATTTCGCGGATACGGATCGCGGAAAATTATTTGTCAAGATCTATCAGAAAAAGCATGATTGCGATCAAATTTCAAAGGAAATTCGGCTCTGTAAGCATTTGCAGGCAAAGGGGATGCAGGTATCGCACTATTGGAACAATCGAAACGGAGCTTTGATCAATAAAAAGGAGTTTGGAATCTACACGGTGCAAGAATACATTCCTGGAATTACCTATGAAAAGTTTCAGGCTCCTGCGCCGGTCATCCTGCATTCAGCGGAGGTTCTGGCAGACATGCATCAAAACCTGCAGGAAATCCAGGGTCTGCAGCAGGATTTTACACCTGAATGGATTGAAAAAATGGCGGACGCCGAAGCGCTGGCATCGAGGGCAGAACAGCTGATCCATGAGGCAGAACAGCTTGAGGCACATGATCTGAGGGAAAAAATCATCGAGGACTGTAAGTGGAAAAAGCAGGTCGCTTCGGTTCTGCCTAAGCTGAAAGGCAATTTCGCGCATTTGACCAGAAAAAACAGCCACGGAGATTATAACGTGTACCAATGGATCTGTGATTCGGATCAAATCAAAGCGGTGATTGATTTTGGCAGCTGCAGCAATGTGCCTGCAATCTGGGAGCTGCTCCGCTCATATACCTATGCGGCCGGAGCGTGCGCAGACGGAAAGGGACTGGAAGTGGATTTTTATTGTCGTTACCTGCAGCGGTATCTGCAAAAGAGCACGTTGCGCAGTGAGGATTTACAGTATGGATGCTGCTTTTATTTTTATACCTTACTAGTCAGTACGTTCGGTTATCGGCCATATATGGAGGATTATGCGAAAGGAAGCTACAATCGCCTGATTGAATTTGCGCTCTGGAGATCACAGATGAGCCGTTTCCTCTATGAATATTATGAACGATTGGATGCATATATCTATGAACGGCTGAATATGTGAGAAGTGAATGTATGTAAGGAGGTATTTTCATGTTGTCAAAAAAAGTTGCTCGTTTTGAGCAATCTGTGTGCGCAGCGTGCGGCGCTTGCGTGAAAGAATGTCCCCGCAGCGCAGTTGCTATTTTTAAGGGCTGTTATGCTGCTGTTGCGGCAGAACAATGCGTTGGCTGCGGGAAATGTGCAAAAATTTGTCCGACTGGCTGCATTGTGATCGAGGAAAGGAGGAATGAGGATGAAAACTAAGAAAAAGCGCTGGTATGACTATCTGTGGATCTGGTCAATGCTTTATTTTGCACTGGGATTTTTCAATATCCTCTTTGCCTGGCTTGGAATGATTGATTTTCTTTTGCCGCTGGCAATTGCCTTGATTGGCGGGAATAAGTGGTTTTGCAATCACCTCTGCGGCAGAGGGCAGCTGTTTTCCCTGCTGGGCGGAAGGCTTGGCTGCTCTCGTGGTAAGCCTACGCCAAGGTGGATGTCTATGAAATGGTTTCGATACGGATTTTTGGTCTTCTTTCTGGCGATGTTTGGAACGATGGTATTTCAAACCTATTTGGTATTTGCCGGAGTTAATTCGCTGAAGGAAGCAATCAAGCTCTTTTGGACCATTCGAGTGCCCTGGGACTGGACTTATACGGTGGGCATGGCGCCGGATTGGATTGCGCAATTTAGTTTTGGCTTTTACAGCTTGATGCTGACATCCCTGCTTTTGGGCTTAATCGTTATGGTTTTCTTCAAACCGCGTACATGGTGCGCATTCTGTCCGATGGGAACGATGACGCAGGGCATCTGTAAGCTGAAAAATAAAGAGCATACATAAGATGCAGGCATTCGTTTTTTGTAAATCCATACAGCTTTGTGCTGAACCAGAAACAGGAGATCATCCATTTGGATGTAGCATACGATATAAATTCAATTTTTAATAATCATAAATGGTATAAATTCTATTTATTAAAATAGTAAAAGGTACATACAAATGAAGGAAAGAACGATCAATGAAGCACTTTATTATCTGCGCATCGAGGGCGGAATCGGACAGGAGAAGCTAAGCCGGGGATTGTGTACAAAGGGGGCTTATTCCAAATATGAGAGCGGGGAGCGAAGAATTGACCGGCTGCTGTTAAGTGCACTGATACAGCGGCTGGGAAAATCGTCCGATAAGCTCCCGGCTGTGTTTACGCCTGAGGAATACCATTATTTTGTCTGGAAAAGTCAGGTGCTGGAGGCTGCAGAAAAAAAGCAAATGGACATGGTGCTCTGCCTGCTGGAGGAACCAGAGGCAGAAAGCATCGTCATCCATGCCGCACTGCAGCAGCAATTTGTCTGTCAGATGCGGGCTTATGTTGCCTGGGAGAGAGATGCAGATTTAGAGCGGGGCATTGCACTGCTAAAGAGGGCTATGAATCTGACCATGCCCGGAATTAAGAACGAAACGCTGGCACAGTATCGGATCAGTATGGAAGAGATGCAGATTCTGTTGGAGCTGGCGCGGCTTCAGATTGCAGGAAAGCGTGAGCAGGAGGCGGCGGAGCTGCTGCTGGAGATTACAGCGTATGTAAAGCATCAGTATCGGGACTATGAGGCCAAAGTGAAGGTATATCCGAAAGCAGTGAGAATGCTTTATCCGCTTCTGCTGCAGCAACAAAGGGAGATGGAAGGGGCGTTGCTCTGTAAAGAGGCAATTGATATGCTCCTTTGGCAGGGAGTACTCTATGATCTCAAGGAGCTGCTGGAGGGATATCTGGCGTGCAGCGCGGGATTTGCAAAAGAAGAGCCGCAGCGAATCCGATTCAGCCGTCAGCTGTGGGCGCTGCGTGAGGTCTATGAAGAATTTGGCGCAGAGCAATATTTGTCGGGCGAATGCAGGATGTATTATGAGAATCAGGAAATATACCTGGTCGATGAGATGATCCAGAGAAGCCGGCTTGAAAGAGGCATGTCGCAGGAGGCGTTAAGCGAAGGAATCTGCAGCCCGGAGAATCTGTCGCGGATTGAGCGTGGAAAGGGAGCGCCGAGTACCAGAAATTTCCGCGCATTGATGGATAAGCTGGATACAGGTCTGGATTATTATAACGCAAAGCTGGATACGACGGATTTTTTGCTGCTGGAAAGGATGAAGGAGCTGGACCGGGCGATTTCCTTGCGCAAATGGGAGGAGGCACAGCGTCTTTTAGCTTATATCAAATCAAGGGTGGATTTAACATTGCCTTTGAATCAGAAAACGCTGCAGGCTTCCGAAAACGGTATGCTTTTTTATACAGAGAAACTCTCACAAGAGGATTTTTTACGGGAATGCGAGCAGGCCTTGGGATGTGAAGGGGAGAAATGGAAGGAGGAGCGATTCTGGAAGCAATTTTTTACAGAGTATAAAGTGGATCTGCTGGTGCATATTGCGATTGTCTATAACCGGATGGGGAAGAGGGAGAAGAGTATTTTTATCCTGGAGCATTTGCTGTCAGAGCTGAAGAAAAGTAAAGTGAGGTTGGCAGACCGGTATGTATCAAGCATGACGGTAATCGGAAATCTTTCTTCCTATTATGAGGAAGCAGGCATGTTTGAGGAATGCAAGGAGATGTGTGAATTGGGACTCAAAGTATGCTTTGAGAGTGGAAGAGGTGTGCGACTTGCTATGTTTTTAGGGAATAAGGCAGAAGCAATGGATGATGAGCTGCAAAGTTTTACACAGAAAAGTAAAGATTACTGGTATAAAGCATATTATTTGAGTGATTTAATGTCATATCACAGTGCAACTGCCTATATAGACCAATATTATCGTGAACATTATGATTCAAATATAATTTGGTATTAGAAATTTTTTAGTTCATCTGGTAGGGAGCAAAGATGATAAGACGAATTCACGGTATTATTCTGAGAACTACATGAGAGCAATGTAAAATGCGAAATCAGTAGTGTGAATACTGTGATGAGAATCAGTGTTTTTATCTTTGCAAACGGTTTGATTTTGTGATTCATTTTGTTACCTCCGGTTTGAATTGATGATATTTTTTCTGTTGATTTATGGAATAAATTAAATATATAATATTAATGTGGAGAACACCACAATATTTTTGAAGACAAAAAGTTTCCAGAAATATTGTGGTGTTTTTGAATTTTTTGCTATATATTAACAACAGATAAAACGAAGAAGGGAGGAGAAAAATGAATAAAAAGATAAAACCGTATGACTATGTCATAGGATTTGATAAATCATTTGGTTTTATTCACCATATTCCAAGTAAAAGAATTGTAAAATGTAAGACAGAATTAGCGAAGATATTAAAAGAAAGCTTGGAAAAAAAACAGATTGATGAGCAAGTAGAACAATTTCTTTTTGATACTTTTGAAAAGAAATGTAATTATAGTGATTGTCAAAAAGCAGAAGTAGTAAAAAAAGGGTTATCAAGGTTAGAAATAATAATTACGACAGCTTGTAATTTAAATTGCTCTTATTGTTATGCCGATGGTGGGAATTATGGAAGACAGAGAATGACAATGTCAATAGAGACGGCAGACAGGATCATTTCATTTATTATAAAGAAAGGGGATCAGATTGGAGAAATTGTTTTTTTTGGCGGGGAACCTTTGTTGGGATTTAAAACGATCATGTATATTTGTGATAAATTGGATATGATTTTACTGAAACGTCCTCAATATAAAATAGTGAGTAACTTTACAGTATTACCTAATGAATTCATTCAATATATTGAAAAATATGATATTATAATCACGATTAGTTTAGACGGACCCAAAGAGATTACAAATAAATTAAGAGTTCCACGTGATGGAGTTTCAGATACGTATGAAAAAGTCGTAAAGAATATAGAAAGATTAAAAGAAAGAAAATTGGATGTTCGATGTATTGAATGTACTTTTACAGAAGAGCATGAAAGAACAGGATATACAAAACAAGATCTTGTTAATTTTTTTGAAAATAATTTTGGGGAATATGATTTGTATCTTTGTGATGAACATAAATATGCTAAAAGATTACGAGAGAAAGAGGAAACAAAAGAGGTTGGTGAACTCTTTGGTAAATCACGTGCAAGAGTTTTGGAAGGGTGGTATAAACGGGGGGTAGATACTCATTTTTGTAATGCTGGTTTTTCCATGATTGCAGTTTATCCAGATGGATCAATTTTTCCATGCCACGGCTTTGCATCGAGTACACAATGGGAAATGGGAAACGTTTATGGAAGTGAAAATGAAAACAGAGAAAAAAGTTTAATAGTGCAAAAACTTCTTACAGAAATAAAAGAGAAAAGTGATTGTAAGAGATGTACAGCGCGTGAAGGATGCCTTAATTGTATGTCTGAGCTTGTATTTGAATGGAATTTTAAATTAGAGGACAATTGTAAATGGAAGAGACATAGAAATGAGAAAGTATTATTAGAATATTGCAGAAATAAATAATTCAGATATTAATGCAGAATACCAATAACAATTAGGAGGAAATACAATATGAAAAACATGTTTGAAGAAGAATTAAAAGAAGTTGCTTTAACAAAAGAGGAAGAGAGAGAAATGGAGTGCTTGCAGGAGCAAGTTGCAGATGGAGCTGGCGGATCAGCGCTTGTATGCGCTTGCCGGACTTGAATTAAGAATCGTAATGAAATAACCTAAACATAGGGTATTCTGCATTATTATATAGAAGGAATAGAACATGATAAAAATAAGACTAAATGTAATGAAAATAATAGAAGAGGAATTATCAAATCGAAGTTGTGAGTTTGCTATGTTAGGGGTCGCAGAAAAAAAAGATAAATATTTTCTAATTACAAAAGTCGTTTCCTGTGAAAGGGAAACGGCTAATTCTTTTACAGCAAGCGTACCGAAAGAATTACAGATAAAGATATTGAAATATTGTAGAATGAATGAATTCATTCCTGTTGTGATACATTCTCATGTACACTATAATTATCTTAAATTTTCTCCAATTGATACAGAATTTGAACAGTCTATGGTTCGAGCTTCGGTTAGAATTGGTGGAAAGTCAGAATTGATTTCAATATTATTTGGTAATGAGGAATTCACTGCAAGGAGATGGAAGAACGGAAAAGAATTAAAAATGTTTTTAATATTATAAAAATGGGGATTCAATATAATGAAAAAATATTATAAAAAATGTCGTTTTTTTGCGATTGGATATGGGATTATGGAAGTGATTACAGCTACGACTTCTATGTTGTTGTCATTGACCATTCAGTTTATTACAGCGATAGCAACTGGTGAGAATGGAAAAACAGTAACAGACGCAGTGATAGCATCTCTGTTTTTGGCGACATATTCTTTGATCTCTAGTTTCTTTCTTTATTATTTTAAGGAAAAATTGCGCTGCCGTATGACAAAAGAGATCAAAGAAGATTTGTTTGGCAGTATTATGAAGAGAAATTTCTCAAAATTTTATCAGGTAAATTCGGGCGAATATATTTCTTTGATTAATAATGATGTTCATCAATTAGAAGAAAAAGCGATTCTTCCAATATTTGCCGTGATACAATACGCTTTTTTGTTGATTATGGCTTTGGGATACATTGGCGCAATGAACGGGCTTCTTGCAGTTATAATGGTAATAATTGCCATTGTTTCATTGTTTTTACCAAGGCTATACGGCAAAGGTGTGGATGTGGCCAGTAAAATTTATATGGAGCAATTGGCAAAATATTTGGAAAGAATTAAGGATGCTTTTAGTGGATTTGAAATAATTCGCAATGTAGGAATTCTAAATATTATGATGGAAAAGCACAGGGAATGGAATGAAAAACTGGAACATAGAAGATATCAATGCAACAGGAGATTGGATCGTGCGAATAATTTGACACAGACTACGAATATTCTAATACAGACAATGCTAATGGCTGTTTGCGCTTACCTTGTTGTTAAAGATAAAATAACTGTTTCACAGATGGTATTGTTTTTATCTATGGAAAATAATGTGTTCCACCCACTTTTTTCAATTGTAGAAAATATGAATGTGTATCAATCTTCCCGCCCGATTCAGAAAAAAGTTCTTGAAATTACGTTAGAGGAGGATGAAAAGAAATTGCCGAAAGCGGAGCCGCTGGATCGAAAAATTCAGTTTAAAGGCGTTCATTTTGGATATGAAGATGGAAGAGAAATATTAAAAGGATTGAATATAGTTTTTGAAAGGGGGAAAAAATATGCGATTGTAGGGGGAAGCGGAAGTGGAAAGTCCACGATCTTACGACTTTTATTATGTTATTATACAGAATATGGTGGGCGAATTGAATTGGATGAAAAAGAAATTTCATCTTTTTCAGAAGAAAGTGTGCGCTGTATATGCGCATTGGTTCCGCAAAATATCTTTCTATTTCATGATACACTGTACAATAATCTTACACTTTATCGAAAAATTCCGAAAGATCGGATTGAGGAAGCAATAGCAAGAGCGGGACTTAAGTCAGTGGTGGAACGGTTAGAGATGGGACTGGAAACGATTGTTAGAGAGAATGGAAATAATTTTTCTGGTGGGGAAAAACAGCGGATCGCGGTAGCACGGGCTCTACTTTTGGATAAAAATCTGATTCTTATGGATGAGGCCACAGCGAATGTAGATGCTTTTACAGCAGCTAGTATAGAGCGGATCATGATAGAGGATCCTAGACTGACTTGTGTTTCTGTTATGCATCATTTTGGTGTAGAAAATATAGAAAAATATGATGAAATTTTAGTGATGCAAGATGGAAAGATTGTAGAGAAGGGAAATTACCAGGAGTTAATGGAGAAAAAAGAGATATTTTGGAAACTTCAAAAGGGATGAGAGATCATATGCTCTTTCACAGTGTTTATGTATTGAAATAAATAGTTACGTGCTTTAGCAGAGGAACAGGGGATGTGTTTTTGCAATTTATCGTTGTACAATCAAAATAACTATGCTAAACTTATCGTAGTAATGGAGCGGCCGGCCTCAATCGCCGGCTGTTTTTGTGGCAGGACGGATGTAGTGCTCAAGTCTGCATCTGACAAAAAGATGTTTTCATTATAAGATGATTCATCGGTATATAGGAATCACACAACGGGGGGATGAACATGAACCAAAAATCGCGCTACACCATACAAAGCAATCTTCGCTTTCTGTCGATGGATCTCTGGAAGCGGGATCGCCCCTTCTTTTTCTGGGGCGTGCTCAAAGGAGCGGCCGTCGTGGCGCTCCCTCTTTTGGCGATTCTGCTACAAAAGAGCGCGCTTGACGGCATTTTGATCCATTGGCAATTTTCCGATTTTCTGCGCGTGGTACTGCTTTTGACGGCTGCTTCGGCTGCTGCCGGCTTCCTTAAGCATGTGTCTACGGTGGAGATGGCGCACTACCAGGGACTCAACCGCATGCGGTTTCTGGTGGAGATGGAGAAGGTGTTTCTGCGCTGTCCCTATCAGGAGGCAGAGAATCCCAGAACACAGGTAGAATTGGATCGGGTCAGTGATCTGATTGGAACCTCGGCGCCCCGAACGGGCATCAACGGCATGCACAACGGCATGTATGAGGTATTTGTCAGCGTGCTTGGGCTGGCGGTATTCGGCAGTATGGTGGGAAAGCTTCACTTTTTGCTGCTGCTTTTGGTGGCGGCTGGGGCGTTTGGCATTGGTATGGTC
>CAMULB010000067.1 GCA_947089585.1 uncultured Lachnospiraceae bacterium
AAGGAGAGCAGCATTCATACGCATACCTTTGGCGCCTGGACGCAGTCGGTTGCCAGTACCTGTTCCGCGGAAGGGGAAGAGATACGGAGCTGCCAGGTATGCAGTCAAAAGCAGAAGCGGACACTTCCGCGCAGCGACCATACGCCGGGAGCGGCGGCGACCTGTACCAAACCACGCACCTGTACGGTCTGTCAGGCGGTGATCGAGCCGGCAATCGGTCATACGCCGGCGGCGAATGTATCCTGTATGCAGCCGCGCAAATGTGTGATCTGCGGAGAGCGGCTGTCGGTGGCGGCCGGTCATACACCGGGAGCGGAAGCGACCTGTCAGGAGCCGCAGCGCTGTATCGTCTGCGGAGAGATTTTGGCAGAAAAAGGAGCGCACACGCCGGGAAAAGCGGCGACCTGTACGACGCCGCAGGAATGTACGATTTGTCATGCCGTGTTAAAAGAAGCGGCAGGCCACACACCACAGGCCAATGTTCCCTGTACGCAGCCGCGAAAATGTACGGTCTGCCAGACGATGTTGGCGGCAGCAGCCGGTCATACGCCGGGAGCGGCGGCAACCTGCAAGGAACCGCAGCGCTGTACCGTTTGCGATCAGATTCTTATGGACATACGCCCGCATACGCCGGGGGCGGCGGCAACCTGTCAGGAACCGCAGCGCTGTACCGTTTGTGATGAGATTCTACAGGAGGCGAAGCCGCATACGCCGGGGAAGGAGGCGACCTGCGCCGCACCCCAGGAATGTACCGTTTGCCATACGATCCTTAAGGAGGCGAGGCCGCATACGCCGGGCCGGGCAGCGACGTGTACCAGTCCGCAGCAGTGTACGGTCTGCCGCGCAGTGCTGCAAGAAGCAAGGGGCCATACGCCAAAGGCGAATGTGTCCTGTACCGAACCCAAAATTTGTACGGTTTGCAAAGAAATCGTGGCGACAGCAGGCAGTCATGCACCGGGAGCGGCGGCAACCTGCAGAGAACCGCAGCGCTGCACGGTCTGTGATACGGTGCTGCAGGGCATACAGCCGCATACAGCGGGGGCGGCGGCGACCTGCACCAGTCCTCAGCGCTGTACGGTCTGCAATGAGATTTTGGCCGAGACAATTGCGCATACGGCGGGGGCAGCGGCGACGTGTACCAGTCCCCAGCGCTGCGTCAGCTGCAATCAGATTCTGGCCGAAGCAAAGCCGCACACGCCGGGCGGAGCGGCGACCTGCACGAGCCCTCAGCGCTGTACGGTCTGCCAGAGCGTGCTCGCATCGGCCAAGGGCCATACGGCGCCGAAGGCGGTATCCTGCACCAAGGATCAGAACTGCACGGTCTGTCACCAGCTGATCCGCAAAGCGTCCGGACACCGATTTACGGAGACGGTTGAGAAGCCGGCTACGTTTTTAAAGACAGGATCACAGAAGGTAGTCTGCAAGACCTGCGGCAAGACCCTTAAGAGCAAGACGCTGAATAAGGTGAAGTGCAAAAAGGGCGCGGTTCATACGGTTGGAAATTATCGCTACAAAATTATTTCCGCCAAGACCAACGGCAAAGGGACGGTCTCTTTCTTTGGACTGGCAAGGCATGTAGAGAGTGTAAAGATCGGTGATACGGTGACGATTTTAGGCGCAAAATTCAAGGTGATCAAGATCGAAGACCGGGCGTTAAAGAACAGTACGGCGGTTTCCTCTGTCACGGTTGGCAAGAATGTGCAGACAATTGGAAAAGAAGCATTCTACGGCGCAAAGGAGCTGAAAACAATCACGGTGAAATCAACAAAGCTGACCAAGGTTGGCGCCAATGCGCTCAAGAAGAGCTATGGCAAATTGAAGATCAAGGTGCCGAAGTCGAGATTGAAAAAGTACCAGAAGCTTTGGAAGGGAAAAGGGCAGAAGAAGGCGGTCAAGGTCTATTGAGATAATAAAAATCAAATGTGTCTGTTCTGGCTTGCTTTTGAAGGAAGGTCCTCATTATTTATAATAAATCGGCTTCCACTGTAACAGGATGTACAGTAGAAGCCGATTTTGCGGTCGGTTCATGGGGGCTACTTAAGCGAAGCTTCATATGCTTCACGGCAGGCCTTGGCCAGCTGATCTCCGCAGGAGGTGGGGCGTCCGTTGCAGGAGATGCCGCCGATCTTCTGCTCTACCTCGTCAATTGTAAGACCAACGACCAGCCGCGGAATTGCCTGCAGATTGCCGTTGCATCCGCCGGTAAACACCACATTTTTGATTATCTTTCCGTCCAATTCGACCTCGATTAAGGTGGAACACGTTCCCTTTGTCTTATAGGAATATCTCATCTTTCCAGTCCTTTCCTTGCCCGTTGTTTGCAGCAACGATATTTTTTCTGTTATTCTAGCATAAAATCAGGACGGCGAAAAGGATTTCATAAAAAATTCATAATTCGTTCACCGGATTCTCTATTGTTTAAATGCATATAAAGTGGTACAATAAAAAACAGTCCGTTCCCTGGGGCATGTGCAGCCATTGATTTTGCCGACAGTCGGCTCTGGGATGACGGGAGAGATGTGAGGCAGCACGGGTGTCTGTAATTCCATATCTGACTGGATATGAAGTATGAGAGGGAACATAATAGGAGCGAATCTATGGGAGTAATTGAAAAGATCTTCGGAACACACAGTGATCGGGAATTGAAGCTGGTGAATCCAATCGTAGATAAGATTGAATCTCTGCGGTCGGCCATGCAGGAATTAAGCGATGAGCAGCTGCGGGATAAGACGAAGGAATTTAAGAAGCGGCGGGAAGAGGGCGAGACGCTGGAGCAGCTGATGCCGGAGGCCTATGCCGCAGTACGGGAGGCAGCCAGACGCTCGATCGGTTTAGAGCACTATCGCGTGCAGCTGGTGGGCGGCGTGGTACTGCATCAGGGACGAATCGCGGAGATGAAGACCGGTGAAGGAAAGACACTGGTGTCTACGCTTCCCGCTTATTTGAATGCGTTAGACGGCAAGGGCGTTCATGTAGTCACAGTCAATGATTACCTGGCCAAGCGTGATGCCGAGTGGATGGGGAAGGTTCATGAATTCATGGGCCTGACGGTGGGCGTTGTCCTCAACTCGATGGACAACGACGAGCGTCGGGCGGCCTATGCCTGCGATATTACTTATGTAACTAACAACGAGCTGGGATTTGACTACCTGCGCGATAATATGGTGATCTATAAGGAGCAGCTGGTACAGCGTGATCTGCATTATGCGATCATCGACGAGGTGGACTCGGTTTTGATTGACGAGGCGCGGACACCGCTGATTATTTCCGGTCAGAGTGGGAAATCAACCAAGCTGTATGAGGCCTGCGATATTTTGGTCCGGCAGATGATCAAGGGAGAGGCCAGCAAGGAATTTTCCAAGATGGATGCCATCATGGGAATGGAGATCGAGGAGACAGGGGACTTTATTGTCAACGAGAAGGACAAGGTGGTCAATCTGACCGCGGACGGCGTGAAGAAGGTAGAGAATTTCTTCAAGATTGAGAACCTGGCGGATGCGGACAACCTGGAGATTCAGCACAACATCATCCTCGCGCTGCGAGCGCACAATTTGATGTTCCGCGATCAGGATTATGTCGTACAGGACGATAAGGTACTGATTGTAGATGAATTTACCGGCCGTATCATGCCGGGGCGGCGTTATTCGGACGGACTGCATCAGGCGATTGAGGCAAAAGAGCATGTGAAGGTCAAGCGGGAGAGCAAGACGTTAGCGACAATCACCTTCCAGAACTTTTTCAATAAATATGCCAAGAAGGCCGGCATGACCGGTACGGCGCTGACGGAGGAGAAGGAATTTCGGGATATTTACGGGATGGACGTGATTGAGATTCCGACCAATATGCCGATGATACGAAAAGATCTCCAGGATGCGGTGTATAAGACCAAGAAGGAAAAGCTGCATGCGGTGATCGAGGAGATTATCAAGGCTCATGAGAAGGGACAGCCGGTGCTGGTCGGCACGATTACGATTGAAGCCTCCGAGGAGATCAGCGGAATGCTCAAGCGCCAGGGAATCCCGCATAAGGTACTGAACGCAAAATTTCATGAGATGGAGGCGGAGATTGTCGCCGAGGCCGGAATTCACGGAACGGTAACGATTGCCACCAACATGGCGGGCCGTGGTACAGATATCAAGCTGGACGAGGAATCCAAGGCAGCCGGCGGATTGAAAATCATCGGTACAGAGCGCCATGAGTCCCGACGGATTGACAATCAGCTGCGCGGTCGAAGCGGGCGTCAGGGGGATCCGGGAGAATCGCAATTCTTTATCTCTCTGGAGGACGATTTGATGCGGCTCTTTGGCTCCGAGCGTTTGATGGGGATGTTCAACGCCCTGGGCGTGCCGGAGAATGAGCAGATTCAGCACAAGATGCTGACCAATGCCATCGAGAAGGCGCAGATGAAGATTGAGAACAACAACTTTGGCATTAGTAAGAACCTGCTGGAATACGATCAGGTGATGAACGATCAGCGGGAGATTATCTATAAGGAGCGCCGCCAGGTTTTAAACGGCGAGAGTATGCGTGACGCGATCTACAAGATGATTACCGACCGTGTGGAGAATACGGTTGACACCTGTATTTCTGCCGATCAGCCCAGTGAAGAGTGGGATTTGAATGAGCTCAACCAGCTGCTTTTGCCGGTGATGCCCTTAAAGCCGGTAACGGCCGAGGATGTCAGCGGGGTGAAGGCCAACGAGCTGAAGCACAGCCTGAAGGAACAGGCGGTCAAGCTGTACGAGATGAAGGAAGCGGAATTCCCGGAGCCGGAGGCAGTGCGGGAATTGGAGCGGGTGATTTTGCTGAAGGTGATCGACCGCAAATGGATGGATCACATCGACGATATGGATCAGCTGCGCCAGGGAATCGGCTTACAGGCGTATGGTCAGCGAGACCCGCTGGTGGAATACAAGATGAGCGGCTACGATATGTTTGACGGGATGATCGCCGGTATCCAGGAGGATACGGTGCGTCTGCTGATGCATGTCAAGATTGAGCAGAAGGTAGAGCGCGAGCAGGTGGCGAAGGTGACGGGCACGAATCGCGACGAATCTGCGCAAAAGGGGCCGAAACGCCGTGAGAGCGCAAAGATCTATCCCAACGATCCCTGTCCCTGTGGAAGCGGCAAGAAATATAAGCAGTGCTGCGGCCGGAGATAAGAAGAAAGAGCAGAGCTGCGGCACAGGAGAGGAGAAAGGTGGATTCATTTGAATAATCTGGGTGTCATACAGGAGACAGCCTATCTGACAACCGGGAATACACCCCAGTATCGGAGAATTATGCGGATCTTTTACCAGGAATATGAGAAGATGCGATTCCAGCTGTACAAGGAAGAGATCATGGAGCTGCTGCGGGAGTATCCGGGATTTGAAGAGTACGCGATGGAGCAGCTGAAAGCGGATTTGAATATGCTGGTGGAATGGAAGAATCTCACACCGATTCAGGATCCCAAGCGGGTCTATACCATTGCGGATTACAAAAATAAGCAATTTCGGTATTCCATGTCGGAATATGCGGTGGAGATCGAGCGTCTAACGGTCAAGCTGGAGAATCTTTTTGTGGAGGGCGGGAATCTGTCCTCCAGTTATTTTGTGCGAATTGAAGAAGCGATTTCACGACTGAACCAGATACGGGGCGCTTCGCCGAAGGAGACGAATGAATGGTGGCACAATTTACAGGAGGATTTTAAGCGGCTGAACCAGAATTATCAGGATTATTTGCGGGAATTTTATTCCGGTCGGGCTCAGAAGCTGTTGAAGTCGGTAGAATTTATTTTACATAAGGATCATTTTATTTCCTATTTGCGTGAGTTCATTCAGGAGCTGCAGGTCAACGCCACACGGATTGAGGGTCTGATGCAGCAGATTACGCCGCAGGCGGAACAGGAATTGCTGGAACAGGTGATCACCAGCGAGCTTAAGGTGCCGCGTTCGCTCTCGGAGCTGAAGGAACCGATGGAGCCTTATGTGCGTGAGAATATTCTAGGCAAATGGGAGGCGCTAAAGCGTTGGTTTGTGCCTGGGGAGGGCGGGATCAGCGAATGCGCCCGCGTGCTGGATATTACCGATGAGATCATTCGCAAAATTATTCAGAATGCGGCGCTGATCGTCCAGCTGCAGAACTGGGGCATCAGCCGCAAGGATGACTATAAGAAATTTATATCTATGTTTTTGGACTGTTCAGATGTGACGGAAGCACATAAGCTGTCGGCGCATTTGTTCGGCATTCAGCATATACGCCATTATAAAGTCAATGACAGCCGGTCAACGGACAGCATTAACAGCAGCACCTACGAAGAGGAGCCGATGGAATTCTCCTTAAAGCCGCGGACGCGGACCTATCGGCCGCGTGTGGACAAGTCTGGCTTTGAAAACCGCGCTTTTGAAAAGCTGGTACAGCGCAATCTGTATCTGAAACAGATGCAGGACGAGCGCGCGTTGGTGATGCGCTATGTGGATGGTCGGATTCTGGACTTGTCGCAGATTGATGAGGTGGTGCCGGCTTCAACCAGACAGACGCTGCTGCGCTGGATTGCCGCAGCCAATTTGACCGGCTCCGGTAAAGGGCGTACCGAATACGGACAGGATTATCGTTTGCGGAAAAAGGAAGGGACGTGTACGCTGCATTGTGAGGACGGCAATTTGATCATGCCGGCCTATGTGTTTGAATTTTTGGAGGAAAAGAATGGAAGCAGTGCGAACGCTGATGGAGCGGTATTGGATTCATAAGGAGAAGGAAAAAGAGCTTTATCACAAGACAAAACGCGAGTGGAATCAGTTTCGCCGCTTTTTTACCGATCAGCTGGGCTGGAGCCTGATCAACAACGAGCGAATCTTAAAGCTGGAGAAAATTCCGGCTCATGCGGAAGCATTTATGGGGATTACGGCCTTTACGGAGATCCGTGATTACTGTATGTTCTGCGCCCTGCTGATTTTTCTGGAGGACAAGGAGGACGGCGAGCAATTTCTTTTATCGGAGCTGGTTGGGATGATTGAGGCCCAGCTGCAGGAGTCGATGGAGATTGATTGGACGATGTACCATCAGCGCAAGTCCCTGGTGCGGGCGCTTCGATTTGCGGAGGAAAAAGGTCTTTTGGCGGTATATGAGGGCTCCAGCGAGAGCGTGGCAGGCGGGATGGATTCAGAGGTATTATATGAAAACACCGGCTTGTCACGCTATTTTGCTGTAAATTTTGGATACGGAATCAGCGATTTTACCTCGTATCGTGATTTTGAGACAAGGCAAAGTCAGGAACTGGAGACAGACAGGGGACATTTTCGCACTCAGCGCGTGTATCGGCAGCTGGCCGTCGCCCCGGCTATGTACTGGCAGTCCTCGGAGGACGTGGACGCACAATATTTAAAAAATCAACGACAGTGGGTGCAAAAATATCTTGCGCAATATTTAGGTGGAACCCTGCATATTCACAAAAATGCCGCTTTTTTTGTTCTGGATGAGGATGATTGCTTTGGCGAGGTGCACCCAAAAGAGGCCACAGTCAGCGAGGTCTGTCTCAACGTCTGCGCCCGGCTGCGGGAGTGCGTGGATTGCGGCAAGCGAAAGCCGGACAGCAGCGATTGTATCCAGCTTTCGCGGGAAGAATTTGAAGCATTTCTGGCAGATTGCCACAAGCGTTACAGTGCGGCCTGGAGCAAGGAGTTTCGAGAGATGGCGCCGGGCAAGCTGGCGGATACCTTGCTGGCCTATATGGAGTCGTGGATGCTGGTGGGGCGCAACGGGGAGCAGATCGTACTGTATCCGGCCGCAGGCAAGCTGACTGGCGCCTACCCGCAGTCATTCCTGGAGCGGGCGACACAGGAGAAAACCGCGGCGAGATCGGAAGCGGAAGCGAATGTGAACTCTGCGGACAGATCGGAACAGGAGGAGAGCAATGAGTAATACATGGCATATGAACCGGATGGGGTTCGTCAATTTCTGGCTTTACGACGAAGAGATTTTTTCGTTCCAGGACGGAAAGCTGCTGCTGCGGGGGCAGAACGGTTCGGGCAAATCCATCACGACCCAGAGCTTTATTCCCTTTATTCTAGACGGCGATCGCAGTCCGAGCCGCCTGGATCCGTTTGGCTCCAGCGACCGGCGGATGGAGTACTATTTTCTGGGAGAAAATGATCGCGAAGAGGCGACCGGCTATTTGTTCCTTGAGTTCAAACGGGAAAATATAGAGCAATACCGCACGATTGGCATTGGTCAGCGGGCACAGAAGGGCAAGCCAATGGCGTTCTGGGGCTTTTTGATTCTCGACGGCAGACGGATTGGCTATGATCTTTCACTGTATCGGGAAGCAGGAACCAAAAAAATTCCTTACAGCAAACAGGAGCTGCGGCAGGTTTTGGGAGAAGAAAATCCCCTCACCGAGGTTCAGCGGGACTATATGGAGCTGGTCAACAAGCATTTGTTTGGCTTTTCCGGCACGGAGCAGTACAATCAGTTTATCAAGCTGCTGATCAAGGTGCGGGCGCCCAAGCTTTCCAAGGAATTCAAGCCTTCCAGGGTTTATGAGATTCTGAATGATTCGCTGCAGACCTTGACGGATGAGGATTTGCGGGCGATGGTTGAGGCGATGGAGCGGATGGATGAGATTCAGGGAAAGCTTGATCACTTGAAGGATGCTTACAAGGATCTGAATGCCATCCGCAATGAATACAATCGCTATAACGGTTATATGCTGGGGAAAAAGGCGCAGTCTTATCTGGAGGAAAAAAAGCGCGTCGATGAAGTGCGGGGGCGTCTGGACGCAAGGCAGCAGGAGCTTGAGGACAGCACGGCGGAGATCAAAGAGCGCAGGCAGAGAGCGACACGGATTCAGGATGAAATGCATGTGCTGGAAGCGGAAAAGGACACGCTGCATTTGGAGGATCTGGAGGATTCGATGGATCGCCTGAAAAAGGCGGAAGCGGAAAAGACGGCGGCAGAGAAGGAAAAAGAGCAGATTGAGGCGAGAATCGAGCATTGCAGAGAGCAGATTCTGCAAAAGGATCAGGAGCTGCGGGCCTGTCAGGGCAAAATCGAAGATTTCCTGCAGCAGCAGAAGAAAGCGGTTGAGGAGCTGGACGTGGAAAATGAGACGGCGCTGTTTCCTCTGCATGATCAAGTCAGGCTGTTGGTGGAAGCGCGGGATACAAGTCAGGCTGTCGCCTTGAAACGGGAGCTGCGCAATTTGCAGCAGGAGATTCAAAAGGGCTGTGAGGCGCAGCACAAATTAAAGGAGCTGCAGCTAAAATGGGATCGGGAAGAGGAAGCGCTGCAGAAGCTTTTGCAGGAAAAAGAAGAAATTGCGTCACAGTGCCAGAGCGCCGAGCAGATGGAGGATGAATGCCGCGACCGTCTGGTGGAGACGGTGCATGCGCTGACCGCACAAAATCGAGAGATGACGCTCTCTGCCAACGAGCGTGAGGAGCTGCTGCAGCAGATTCGCCGCTATCAGGGCCCCGCTCAGCTGGGAGAGATTCTCGATGCTTATTATCGGATTTGGAGCGGCAAAAACCGGATTCTGGAGGGCAGACGGCTGCAAAAGGAGCAGGAGCGCAGTCAGAGCCTGATGGAACGCAATCGTCTGCGCGAGGAGCTGGCGCAGATTGAAGCGATGGTGATGCCGGAGCCTGCGCGCAGAGAGCGGACGAAAAAGGCCAGAGCGGCGCTTAAAGAGCAGGGCATTTCCTTTGTGCCATTTTATGAAGCGGTGGAATTCGCAGAAGGACTGCCGCAGGAGGAGCGTGACCGTCTGGAAGGACAGCTGGAAGCGGCGGGGCTTTTGGACGCGCTGATTGTCCCGGCAGAGGAATGCAAGAGAGCCAAGGCTGTACTGCAGGGACTGTCCGATGTGCTGCTTGCGCCGTATGGAGCGAAGGGCGAGCCGTTCCCCCATCTGGTCTGTGTGTTGGAGGAGTCGGGACTGCGTAAGGCGGCGCAGGAGCTATTGGCGTGTATGCGCGAGAAAAAGGCACAGGACAGCGTTATGCCGGGCCAAATTGTTCTGTCCCCGGACGGTTATTTTCAAAACGGCATTCTGGAAGGATATTGCCACAGTGAGGAGGAAGCGTCTTATGTCGGCGCCGCTGCCCGCAGGCGCAAAAAGGAGCGGATGCGCCGGCAGAAGCAGGAGGAGCTGCGATGCGCCGAAGAGCGTCTGCAGGCATTGGATCAGGAGCTGGCCGCTTTGAAGGAGCGTTTGCAGATTCTTTTGCAGGAACGGGAAAATTTTCCGGCGTTCACAGATCTCGATCATGCGATGGATTTGCTGGCAGCGTATCAAAAGCAATTGGAACAGTGCAGCAGGCAGCTGCAGGAGCAGGAAGCAGCTGCTGCCCGTCTGAAGGATGCGGTTAAAATGCAGGAGCAGCAGATGCTCAAGCTGTGTAAGGCGCTGCCATATTACCGCACGCCGGAGGCATATGAGGAGGCAAAAGCGTCGGTACAAAGCTATGGTGATCTTCTGGATGAATTGGAGGGGGCCCGCACCGCGTGGGAGACAAAACAGGTGCAGGCAGCCCACATCCGCGAGCTGACCGAACGCGAGCGGGAGGTACAAGAGAATGAATTTGATTACCTGCGGCGGGCAGAGCGCAATATCAAGGAGCTTCAAGTGCGGATGCAGAGAATCCGTGAGTATCTGGAGGATCCGCAGATTCAGCAAAAGGTCAGGCGTCTGGCGGCGATCAAGGAAGAGCTGGAGCAAAAGGCGACACAGCACCATGAGAATGACAAGCGTCTGGCAATCCTGGTCAGCAACGAGGAGCGGTTGGCGGCGGAAATCGGAGAATTGAAGCAGGCGGCCATCGAGCAGATTGCCAAAGAGACAAAGCTGCGGGAGTATTTCAGCGAGGAGCTTGCGCTGGGACTCGTCATGAAGCAGGAGGGAACGGATCTGCTGCAGGCGGCACAGAGCGCAGGAAATCAGCTGCGCGAAATGGACAGACATCGTTCCGGCTCCGAGATGACGACTGCACTGATGAAAACATTTCATGCGCATATGGGATCAATCAGCGGCTACGGCATTACAATGGAGGAATGCTTTACCGGAGGCGGAGCGGACACGTCCTTGCTGCGGGCACGGCAGCGGATTGCGGCGATCTGGAACGGCAAGAAGCTGTATCTGGAGGAATTCTACACGATCATTCGGGAAGCGATTGAAAATACCGAGCTTTTGATCCGTACAAAGGATCGCGAGCTGTTTGAGGGAATTCTGGCGGATACCTTAAGCCGTAAATTGAGCAGCCGCATCCGTGAGAGCCGCAGCTGGATTAAGGATATGTCGGCGCTGATGAAGCAGATGGACACCTCCATGGCGCTGACCTTTTCCCTCGAATGGAAGCCGAAGGCGGCCGAGGGCGATCAGGAGCTGGACACGAGGGAGCTGGAAAAAATTCTCGCCCGTGAACGGGAGCTGTTGACGGCCGAGGATATCGAGAAGGTCTCGGTTCATTTCCGTACCAGGATTCACAATGCCAAGCGCATGGCCCAGGAGAACGGCGATTCCGTCAACTATATGGATTTGGTGCGGGATGCGCTGGATTACCGCAAGTGGTTCGAGTTCTGCATGTATTATTATCGCAATGAGGACAATAAAAAAGAGCTGACCAACGGCGCTTTTAACCGTTTCAGCGGCGGAGAAAAGGCTATGGCCATGTATGTGCCGTTGTTTGCAGCCGTCAATGCCCAGTATAAAAAGGCAGAGCATGAGGATCATCCGCGGATGATTGCATTGGACGAGGCGTTTGCCGGCGTGGATGATAAAAATATCAGCAGTATGTTCGAGCTGGTGGAAAAGCTGGATTTTGACTATATCATGAATTCACAGGTGTTATGGGGCTGCTATGAGACGGTCAAAAAGCTGCGGATTGCGGAGCTGCTGCGTCCGGCCAATTCCGATTTGGTGACGGTGATCTATTACAGCTGGAACGGGCATGAACGGGTGTTGGATGCGCAGTAGTGTCAGAGAAAAAGAGTGCTGTAAATGAATCAAAACACATTTTGATTCCGTAATGAAAAGGGTAGCGTGAAATAGAAAATGGATGATCAGAAGCGACAGCAGAATATAAAAGACTGTATTTCTTATTTTTCCAGCCGCGGCGGCTATGGCCGGGCTTTTGCTGCCATGCGCAAAAAATGGCAGCAGTACGGCCGGGCAGCAGGGGTGATCAAGCTGGAGCATCCGACGAAAGAGGAGCGGGAGACGCTGGAGGGATTTTTTGCCAGAGAGATGGACGGAGCCTATCTTAGGTTCACGGTCAAGGAATTTGTCGAGGCGCTGGGCCAGAGCCGGTTTGGAAAAATTTCGCTGGAGGAGCTTTTGGCTGGTTATTTCGGGGAGCCGCTGGTGAGCAATCAGGCGCGCCGGGAGCAGGAAGCAGACGAAAGGCAGGCATTTTTTCATACGCTGCTTCGGCGGACAACAGAAGCATGCGGTCATGACAGCGATGCGGTGCGCTGGCTCTCGGCGGCCTTGGAATATAAAAAGTACGGCTATCAGCTGATTTTAAAAAGCTATGGCGGACAGGCAAAGACGCAAAAAACACAATACCGCAGCGGGCGGGCAGAAGCCGAGCTTTTGGTGGAGGAAGTGTGCAGAGCTTTGCGCCTGATTCGACAGGAGCCCGGCATCCGGCTGGCAGTGTTGGCAGATCGGCTGACGCATAATCCGCATGCATTCGACCGCAATACGATGGCCGGCAAGCTGCTGATTCAGGCGCTGCACTTTTTACAGGACGGAATGGAGTGTAAAACGGCGGAGGAGCTGCTGCAGCTGTACTATGCCGCCGGGATTCGGCCCGATGATATCTCCAGCTTTACCACGGTCTATGGCATTCATTTTTTTACAGAACAGGGAGAGCATCCGGCCTATCGTGCGTTTGTCGGAGCGGGGGAGCCCTGCGTAGTCACGCTGTCCAATTTGAGCCGCATCCGGCGTGCAGATGCCAGGGGCAAGACAGTCTATGTGGTGGAGAATCAGATGGTATTTTCCCATTTATGTGAGGCGCTCGCGGGGGCCGAGTGCGGATTGATCTGCACCTCAGGCCAGATTAAGACAGCGTCGCTGATGCTGCTTGATCTGCTGTGTGAAAGCGGCTGCCAGATTTTTTACAGCGGCGATCTGGACCCGGAGGGGATTGGGATTGCACAGAGGCTGTTCGCGCGCCACCCACACCAGGTGCAGCCCTGGCATATGGCGAAGGAGGACTATCTGCGGGCGCGCTCGGAGGAAGGAGTAAGCCAGGAGCGGCTGCAGAAGCTGAACCGCGTACAGGATGAGCGATTGCAGGATGTGAAGGAGGCGGTGCTTGCGGAGCAAAAGGCGGGGTATCAGGAACGGCTGCTTGCGGAGCTGCTTACGGACCTTAAGAAGAGCTTGAAAGAACCGGCAAAATGATTACTCGTTATTTTTCATTCTCATCATCTTTACTTTTTTCCTTCCGAATCAGTTCATGATAAAACAGCATAGCACAAACTGCGGATATTGTACCTGTCGCTGTCTGGTC
>CAMULB010000068.1 GCA_947089585.1 uncultured Lachnospiraceae bacterium
ACGCCATATCGGTATCGCGGATGCGGGATTCCGCATTCTGCGTATTTTCAGCGGCAGTATCCAGATTGGCGATCGTATGCTCCAAACGGTTCTGGATCGCACCCATGCGGCCACGGGCCTTTGATACGGTCTTGATCGCCTCATCAATCGTTGTCGTCGCTTTCTGTGCGCTTTCCTGGTTGCTCAAATCGACTTTATTGCCGTCTACACCCAACGCCCGCGCGCTCATATCCTCGATGGAGAAGCTCATGGTCTGCCCCTCATTTGCGCCGATCTGCAGGGTGATTCCGCCGCCTGCCGATACGCTGTCGTAGCCTGCCTGGCCCCACATCGCCTGGGTGCTGCCAAGACCTGCGCCGGCAGTTGTGCCGTCCATCGTCAGCTGCCCTACTGCAGTTGCACCGCTGGTAGCAAACAATGTATTGGGCTCATCGGGTGTCGCACCGCTTAAGGTCACGTCAAAGTCAAACCCTGCTTTGGCCAGAATATCCTCTAAATCCTCCGCCGTATATTCCTTTCCGGCAGCCAGATGAATCGTATATTCACCTGCTGTAACGGCATTTACAGCGCTGGTAGTAATTGCGGTAGTTGTTTCGACCTCTTCTTTCCCTACCTCTTTGTCAAACGCAAAATCAAAGGTTGTACCATTGAATTCTACACCATATTTATTAGCCGTAAATTGGATTTTATTTGCTCCAACAAATCCACCTGCCGCTACTTCTGCTTCATCTGAAACAGCCTTAACACCTGCTGCTGTTGCCGTACCAGCTGTTGTAGCTGCATCTGCATTAAAGATCCCGTTCTTTAATGTAACCTTTACATCTGCCGGCGTTCCGGTCGCGGTACTGTCTTCCTGCTTCGCATTCTTAACCAGTTCGTCAATCTCGCTCTGGGTATAAACCTTATTCAAAGAAAGATTTAAGGTCAGTGTCTTTCCGGTTGCATCCCAGATTGCCGTTTCCTGCCCAGCCTTTGTTGTTGCTGTAGCGGCTGTCGCCACTTTAATTCCTGCCACATTGGAAGTCACCAGTGCGCCATCCAAAGTAGAATCTACAATACCGAACTTCGGCCCGGAACCAGTTGAAGAGGTGCTTCCGGACTGGCTTCCGTCTAACAGCTTCAAGGTATTGAACTCTGTCGTCTCGGAGATTCTGGTCAGCTCTTCCTGCAGCTGGGTGATCTCGTCATTGACCGCCTCACGGTCGTCGTCCGTCTCCGTTCCGTTGGCAGCCTGAACCGCCAGCTCGCGCATTCTCTGCAAAATAGAGTGGGACTCATTTAACGCGCCCTCTGCCGTCTGAATCAGAGAAATACCATCCTGAGCATTGGCGGAAGCCTTGTTCAAACCGCGGATCTGGCTTCTCATTTTCTCGGAAATCGACAATCCGGCTGCATCGTCCGCCGCCCGGTTAATACGATAGCCGCTGGACAATTTCTCGGTTGATTTGGACTGTGCGCTCGTGGTTACTCCCAACATTCTGTTGGCGTTCATTGCTGACATGTTGTGTTGTACGATCATTGCCATAAGTTTGTTCCTCCTTGTTTTTGAATGCCGCAATTCCGTTTGCGTGCATGTGGCGCTGCTTTTTTATCCTTTCTCTTTGATTCAAAAAACAGCAGATGATAAATAATTTTTATAATAAGCAAAGCAAGCTTCTCTTTGCATTATTATCTGCGACCAACCGCTTCAGGCTTTGCTTCTCCTACGCCCGGATGAACGCTCTTTGTTCCGCCGTCTTCGCCTTCTTGCGCTCCTCCATCAGAATCGCTTTGATCCGATCCTGGGCTTCCTTGGAAAGCGCCCGTTCCTTGTAGTGCTTCACCTCATTGCCAGGCTCTGCCGCCAATCCATATTTCTCCAGCGTTGCACTTCTCGCAATATTTACGCTTCTCGGCGCATCCACCAGAATCCTAAGATTGTTGGCACTCCCGCCGGCAAAGACCAATTTGACCTGATCCCCGATCAGCAGGTACTCTCCCGGTTTCACCGTTAGCTTCAGCATAAAAACCTCCTTGTTTTTCATTCTCCATTCATAAAAAATGGTCTGTATGCGTTCCAACACATTTTCTCATCCAACAAATGCAACGGACTGTTTGAAATGTTGCATCCACGAAAAAAGCCCCAAAATACGGGGCATTGCAAAGCAGGATATTTTTTATTTTTTGATTTTTGGGGGTTAAGTATTGTCCTGAACGGCCGATAATATAAGTGCAAAAGCAAAAATGCAACATTTCAAACAAAATGTTGCATTTTACATCTCTATTTTTCCTCTGATTCATCCTTATTTTCTTGGAATGCAAACGTCCGAGCAACGCAAAAGGCTCTATATAGATCGTGGAACATATTTTATCCTCAATCTCCAACGATAACTGAAGAAGCGGACAAGCAAACGGCTCCCATTCAGGCATTCGCACTGCGTTGCCCAAATCGGGAGCCGTTTTCAATTGATCTGCACCTGGCAGCGAACGACAAATCCTGCTACACCAGCACCTGATCGAGCGTATCAAACAGAATCTGCGCATCAATCGGCTTGGCCAGATGTCCGTTCATGCCGCTCTCCAGCGCCTCCTGACGATCCTCTTCAAACGCGTTAGCCGTCATTGCCAGAATGGGAATCGTAGACAGCCCTGCATCCTGCAGACTGCGAATCTCTCTGGTCGCTTCATAGCCGTTCATCACCGGCATCCGCACATCCATCAGCACCAGCTGATAATAGCCTGGCTGGGACTGCTTCAGCATATCGACAGCAATGCGGCCGTTGGCGGCAATCTCAACGGTAAATCCCGCATCCCCCAAAATCGCCGTCGCAATCTCCTGGTTCAGCTCGTTATCCTCCGCCAACAAAATCCGCCCCGTATGGTGTCTGGCGGATACTTCTCTCTCTGCCTGGACTTCCTCCTGCTCCACAATGGCATTCAGACAGCTGCGCAGCTCGGACAAAAAGAGCGGTTTGCTGCAAAATGCCGAGACGCCGGCTTCCTTGGCTTCTTCCTCGATATCCAGCCAGTCGTAGGCCGAGAGCAGAATGATCGGCACCTCATCGCCCATCTCCTTGCGGATTCTGCGCGTTACCTCAATGCCGTTCATATCCGGCAGCATCCAGTCTATGACATAGACCGTATAAACATCGCCCCGGCTGACCGCCTGCCGGGTACGCAGCAGCGCTTCCTTCCCGGACAGCGTCCATTCCGCACGCATCCCAATCTGTCCCAGCATATAAGTTACACTGTCACAGGTGTTAAAATCATCATCCACCACCAATGCTCTGCAATCCTTCAGTTTCGGAATATCCTGCGGCTCCTTGGGCCCGGAGCTCAAGCGGAACGTAAAGCAAACCGTTGCCTCGGTGCCTTTTCCCTGCTCACTCTTGACCGTAATCGTACCATTCATCATATCGACAATATTTTTGGTGATCGCCATTCCAAGACCGGTCCCCTGAATGCCGCTGGTGGTGCTGCAATTCTCACGTTCAAAGGGCTCAAAAATATGGGATACAAACTCTTCGCTCATCCCGATTCCAGTATCCTTAATTACAAATTCATAATTGGCATAGCCCTGGGGCGCACCCGCTTTCTCCGTGATCCGCATGCTGACAATCCCGCCGGCTGTCGTGTATTTGACTGCATTGCTCAGCAGATTCAGCAGCACCTGGTTCAGCCGCAGCTTATCACAGTAAATCTCTTCGTCAAAAATATCGACCGCATCAATATACAGCTCCAGCTGCTTGGCATGTACGTCTGCCTGCAGCATACTGCGCAGTCCATGAAGAATGTCCGGCAGACAGCATTCCTTCTCATCCAGATGAATCTTACCGCTTTCAATGCGGCTCATATCAAGCACATCGTTGATCAGGCTCAACAGATGATTGCCGGAGGTCATGATTTTTTTCAGATACTCCTCCACCTGCTCCCGGCAGTCCATATGCGCCATGGCGAGCGCCGTAAAGCCAACAATCGCATTCATCGGTGTGCGGATGTCGTGCGACATATTGGACAGAAAAACACTCTTGGCCTTGCTCGCTCGATTGGCCTGCATCAACGCGTTTTCCAGCAGATTCTTCTTCTCCATCTCGCTGCGCGTCTCAGCATCGACACTGCGAAAGCCTAAGACCACGCCTCGCTGTTCGCTCCATTTTCCGGTGCGAACGGCCTTCAGCTGATAATATTTGACCTCGTCGTTGGTCAAAACACGATAATTTGTATAATAGAGACTCTTTTCTCCCAATTCCTCCTTCAGACTGTGAATCGAAAATGACTGTCGCAGCAGTTCCTGATCATCCGTATGGACAAACTCCCGTATGTAACGCTCCATACTTTCCGTATAGGAAATTCGCTCCTCAGGGCCGGGATCGAACACGCTGCGCCCCTCCTTGCTGCTGCGAAGCAGCGTACCAAAGCCGGTATCGAGATCGAAATAACAGACAATCTGGTAATCCATGCTGAGCGCCTGCACGAGCTCCATCTGACGACGCTCTCTTTTCTTCTCCTGCAGCTTCTGCGCCGTGCAGTCCAAAAGAAAGCGCTGGTAAAACAGCGTACCATTTTCCTCAAGGAGCTTCACATTCCCCATAACATGTAAAATCTCGCCGTCTTTATGGCGCACCCGATATTCAATGCTGACATTGTCACCCTCTTTTTCCAGCTTCTTGATCCCGTTCTGCAGCTTCTCACGGTCTTCCTCTAACACCGCGCCTGCAACCAGATCAAAACCGTCATTCATCAGCTCCTCCTGCGAGCCATAGCCAAGAATCTTCAATGCAGCCTGATTGATACTCAATACACGGCTTCCGTCTACCGTATGGCGCATCACGCCGCAGTCAATCGTTGTAAAGATCTTCTCCAGCGTCTGATTTTTCTCCGTAATCTCCTGCTTATAGGCCCGCTCCTTGGTCACGTCAATCGCTACGCCCGCTGTTCCCATCACGCTGCCGTCTAAGTCGTACAGCGGAGATTTGTAGGTCATCAGCGTCCGCATGCCAGCTCCGGTTTGAATGGTCTCCTCAGACACACACGTCTCTCTCCGGCGCATGACCTCCGCTTCGGATTCAATACAGGCCGGATCATCCTGCTCCACATCCCAGATATAGGCATGGCCGCGCCCCTGCACCTGCTGCTTGGTCTTATTGACCGTCTGACAAAAGCTGTCGTTGACCTTCTCATGAATTCCGTTCTTATCCTTATACCAGATCAGATTGGGAATATTGTTGATCGTGGTTTCAAAAAATTGGTTGGTCTGCCAGAATTCCTTTTCCATCCGATATGTCTGCTGCCAACGTAAAAAATGAAAGCGCGCCTCCTCTTCTGACATCGGGCAAATCCAAAGATCCTGAATCTGGGGCAAATCATCGGTCAAAAAACTAACCTGACTCTTCTCCGTCAGGAGAATCAGCTGGGCTTCTTCCTGCTTCGCACACAAAATTGTCCGCACCGCTGCCTTGGCGTCCAAATCCTGCAAATCCGCAAAAATCACATCTGCCGCTTCTGCCAGTGATTCCTCCGGCCGCTCACTCTCCCAAAATTCATAAGTAAAATGCTCCGGCGGAGATGATTCCTTCATGATTTCAAAAGTTCTGCACGGCCGGCCGAGCAGATAAAATCGTATCCGGCAATGATACATACCGTTTCCTCCTGTCTCTCCCTGACTTCTTATATTCCCCAAAGTGCAAACATCATGTTCAGATCCACGCCTCCCCCTGCAAATCCCAGCAATCCAAACTGAAATCGCCAGCGTTTACCACTATTATAATCGAAACTATTTCCTTCTTCAAGTTTTTTCTATTCCTCAATCGCCTGCTGCAGACGCCGGATGCCCTCCGCAATCTGCTCCTCTGTCAATCTCGCGTAGCCCAAAAGCAAAATCGGCTTTGCTTTGTCCCCTTTCGGGCGAATCGAGTATTCTCCCAGGCCGTATACGCGCACCTGCCGTTGTGCAGCCTGCCTTACAATCGTTTCCTCTGATTTGTCCGTCTGCACCTCCACTAACATATGCAGTCCGGCATTCTCTCCATAAATCTGCCTCGCCCAGCTTTGTCCCTTCAGGGACTGCAGCAGCGCGTCATGTCTGCTGTGGTAAATGCGGCGCATTTTATTGAGATGACGTTCAAAGTACCCCTCCCGCATAAAGTGATACAGGATCTGCTGCTGAATGCGCGAAACAGTCGAGGAATAAAAACCGCAGCGGGTTCGATATGCCGCCAGCAGCTCCAGAGGCAGCACCATATAGCTGACACGAATCGCCGGAGCAATACTCTTGGAAAAGGTGCCAAGATAAATCACCCGGCCGTAAGGATCGCTGCCTTGCAGAGAAGGAATCGGTTTCCCTTTATACCGAAATTCACTGTCGTAATCATCTTCAATGATATAGCGCTCTTTTGCTTTGGCAGCCCATTGCAAAAGCTCCATCCTCCGCTTCATCGGCATAACCGTACCGAGCGGAAATTGATGGGACGGCATAATGTAGGCCAGATTGGCGCCGCTGTCATTTAACTCCTTCGGCCGCATTCCCGCCGCATCCATCGACACAGGTGCGATCTCCCAGCCCAGATTGCAGAAGGTCTGATAAGCCTGCCGATAGGTGGGGCTCTCCATCGCCACCGCCCGTGCCGGCAGCATCTGATCCAGCAGCATCAGCAGATATTCATTGCCGGCGCCAATCACGATCTGCTGCGCCTGACAACTGACGCCCCGCGCCTGATAGAGATAACGTCCGATTTCCTGCCGCAGATTTTCCTCTCCCTGGGGAATCCCGGCTTCAAATAAACCGTCCATTTCCTCCTGAAGCATACATTTGACCGCCTTTCTCCAGGAAGTCATCGAAAAATTGGACCACTCCACTTCCTCCAGGGAAAAATCACAGCGAATTGGCTTCCTCTGCACTCCGTCGTATTCGCTGCTTTGAACATTTCCCCATATTCCATCGCACCCGGCGCTTTGAACGGCTCCCTGCACTCCATCGCACCCGGCGCTCTGAACGCTTCCCTGCCATCCGAATGCTCCTCCGATCGGGCTGCCCGCCGGCCAACGATCCATTCTCACAGGGCTGCCGTAACCGTTCCCTGTAAGCTGCAGCAACTCATGTTGAATCCTGCATACATAATAGCCGCTTCCCGGCACGGTTCTCACGTATCCCTCCGAAAGCAGCTGCCCATAGGCCAAATCCGTCGTACTGCGGCTGACCTGCAAATATTTTGCCAGTAAACGCGTAGACGGTAATTTTTCCCCAGGGGAAATCTTACCGTCTAGAATATCTTGTTTGATATATTGATAAATTTGCTCATAGAGCGGAACCTTTCCGCCGCTTTCAAGCGGAATCGTCAACTCCTTCAAAACAATCAGCCTTCTTTTTTCCGCAGCTTGCGCACAATATCGTCTTTCAAATCCAACGCCAAATCCTTCATCCTCCTGCTGGCCGTCCCGGAAGAAAGAACACCGGCCAAAAATTTGGACGCGATCTCATACTTGCCGAAATGATACGACATATATGCCAGAAGATAATCCATGGTGCTCTGATCCATTCCGCAGATCGGAAACATCTCGTTGGCAAGCGCCGTCGAAAATCCTTCGTATGCCTGCAGATAAAATTTCTCTTCCTCCTGTTTTACGGCTTCCTTTGCCTTCTGCTCCTCCTCGGTCTCTTCCGGCATGTTCTCCGCCTTGCCCCGCAGCAGCCAGGAAATCTTCAGGCAGGCGTAAGCCTTTTCGCTGTCCTTGCCCCGTTTCACCATCGTATTGACCAGGGCGAGCTTATATTTGTCAATGGCCTCATCGTGGGTATAAAACGCGCCTTCCTTTGTCGTCGGCGGATTAAATTTGGCCGAAATTCCCTCGCGAATCAGGCGAATCTGCATCGTAGAGAGGTGATCAAAATACCGTGTCATCGCCGTATACCCACAATTTGGACAGGAGATAATATCGTATTTCAAGGTATCAATATGGCGAAAACGGGGACGCATATCGCGGTCAGGCTCCATCCGCACCGCCCGTCCGCTTTTTACAGCTTTGGATTTAAACTTGCTATCGCAGACCGGACACTGAATGCTCTTCTCCAACAAAAAGCTCTCTTCGGGCGGAATCTCCTTCTTCGCAGCCTGTTCGTTCGCCTGCGTTCCTCCTGTCTGCTTCCCCTTCTCCTGCTCCACCTCTGGAAATGTATTCATCTTTTTTCTCCTTTAAATAGAATCATCCATCTTAAACTCATAATTGTCTCACTTCAAACAAATGAACGCCCTGCACTACTTGGTCGTCGGAAGCTTATAGGAACTCTTAAGCGACACAATGCGGTTAAACACCAGACCTTCGGGGCTGGAATCCTTGGCGTCCGCACAGAAAAAGCCCTGGCGCACAAACTGGAAGCTGTCATAGGCTTCGGCCTTTGCCAGCAGCGGTTCAACCTGACAATTTTTTAACACCCGCACCGAATTGGGATTGAGATTGAGACTGCCGTCCTCATTGTACACGCCCAGCTCTTCATTGACCAGATTCTCATACAAGCGCACCTCCGCCTGTACTGCATAAGGCGCCGGAACCCAGTGAATCGTCCCCTTTACCTTGCGTCCCTGAAAGCCGCTCCCGGCTTTCGTCTCCGGATCGTAGGTACAGTGTACCTCTGTAACGTTCCCCGCCTCATCCTTGATGAAGCTTTCGCATTTTACAAAGTACGCATGCATCAGGCGCACTTCATTGCCCGGAAAGAGACGGAAATATTTTCTTGGAGGCTCCTCCATAAAATCCTCCCGCTCAATATACAGCTCCCGGCAAAACGGAATCTTGCGCTTGCCCAGGGCTTCGTTCTCCAGATTATTGTCCGCCTCTAACTCCTCCACCTGGCCTTCGGGATAATTGTCAATCACCAGCTTAATGGGGTCTAAAACAGCCATCAAACGCGGCCGCTTGAGCTTCAAATCCTCGCGGATACAGTATTCCAGCATGGCATAATCAACCGAGCTGTTGCTCTTGCTGACCCCGCACAGCTCTACAAAGCGCTGGATGGATTCCGGCGTAAAGCCTCTTCTGCGCAGCGCGGCAATGGATACCAGACGCGGATCGTCCCAGCCGTCCACAATCTGCTCCTCCACCAGCTTCTTTATATAGCGCTTTCCCGTCACCACATTTGTCAGATACATCTTGGCAAATTCAATCTGCTTGGGCGGATGCTCGTATTCCAATTCCCGCACCACCCAGTCATACAGGGGTCTGTGATCCTCAAATTCCAGCGTACAGATCGAATGCGTAATGCCCTCAATTGCATCCTCTATCGGATGCGCAAAATCATACATCGGATAAATGCACCAGGTATCCCCGGTATTGTGGTGCGTCATATGCGCAACGCGGTAAATGATCGGATCCCGCATATTGATGTTGGGAGAGCTCATATCAATCTTAGCCCGCAGCACCTTCTCGCCGTCCTGATATTTGCCGTTCTTCATCTCCTCAAACAGCGTCAGATTCTCCTCAATGCTCCGATTGCGATAGGGGCTCTCCTTTCCCGGTTCCGTCAAAGTGCCCCGGTATTCCCGAATCTCCTCCGGCGTCAAATCACAGACATACGCTTTCCCCTTGGAAATCAGCTTCACGGCCGCCTCGTACATCTGCGCAAAATAATCTGAGGCAAAAAACAGACGATCCTCCCAGTCCGCGCCAAGCCAGCGAATGTCTTCTTTGATTGACTCCACAAATTCCACCTTCTCCTTCGTCGGATTTGTATCGTCAAAACGCATATTGAATTCTCCGCCATACGCCTGTGCCAGCGTATAATTTAACAAAATCGCCTTGGCATGTCCAATATGCAGATACCCATTGGGCTCCGGCGGAAAACGCGTCCGCACGGTCTTGCAATGACCCTCGGCAAGATCCTTATCAATAATCTGTTCTATAAAATTTCTTGAACCTGTTTCATTCTCCATAACTGCTCCTCCTATTCTTCCTGTACACCGATTCCGTCACGAATGCGGCTGAATCCTCTTATGCGTATGCGTAAACAAATGATCCTGACAATACTCGTAATTTCCGTCGCATTTGGAGCAATAACGAAATTCCAGATTCTCTCCGTCCTGCTCCGTCCGCCCGCAGACCGCGCATTTGTGCTTCGTACCTCCCGCCGCCTGCCGCATCTGCCGGCGGTAGGCCTGCTTGCGCCGTACCTCCTTCGGCGAAATCGTATGATAACGCCTGGTCGCCAAAAAGAAAATCAGTACATTCAGCAAGGAGCTTAAAATTACCACCCGAATACCCCAGCCGCTGCCGGGCTGAATCATGCTGTACGCCAGCAGCGCCACATCAAAAACGGCCAAATATTTCATCTTAATGGGAATCACAAACATCAAAAGCACCTGCATGTCCGGGTAAGTCAAGGCAAAGCCCAGAAAAATCGACATACTGATGTAATATGTGCTGAAAGCGCCCGCATACAGCTGTGAATACATCGCTCCCATCTGCCCGCCATAGAGCAGCGCGGAAACACCATACAGTACAAAGGCCCCGACAATCGTCGTCAGGATTCCGCTGAAAATATAAAAATTGTAGCGAAACGTCCCCCAGCTTCGTTCCAGCGTATTGCCAATGGAATAATAAAACCACAGCGTAATTAACACAAGGACCGAAAACTGCCAGGGCGGCACCAACAGCCATGTCACCAGCCGCCACACCTGTCCATGAAGAATCAGATATGGATCCAGGTAAAAATAGCGGATCAAATTGCCCGCAAAAAACTGCAGCAGATACCCCAGCACATACGTGCCGATGATATACAGCGTCAAATTGGATATCGCATATCTGCCCAGCTTCCGTTCCAGTTTATTCAAAATATTCATACATTCACCTCTTTGGCCGCCAGCTGTTACGCACGGCCGGTAAGTTTTGAATCGCTCCGATCCCGTTTCTCTATTATATAGGCTCCCCTATAGGTTTGTCAAATATTCCCTTAGAACTTTTATGAAAAATTTAGAAATCCGACGCTTTTTCGCGTGTTTGACCGACAGGCCAAGGCGGGGCGCTCCCCCGCCTTAAAAAATTTTTAACACAGTATCTCTATTTCGGCAGAAAACGAGACGGATATTGGTTTTCCTCCTCCAGGCCCGACGGCAGCGGATATGCTTCCTCCCGCATCATTGGCCGGCTCTCGTACCGCTCTGCCTCCCTTGGCTTGATCCTGCTTTTATAAAACTCCTCTTCCTCCTGCATCCGCTGTTCCTGAGACAGCTCATGCGTTCTTTGCATCAAACGCCCCTGCATCGTCTCATCCATTCTCTGCATCGAACGTCCTTGGGACAGATCATGCGTTCCCGGTTCCTGTGGCATACGCTCTACCCGCTGCATTTCCTCTTCCTGCGGCATACGCTCCATTCTCTGCATTTCCGGTTCCGGCGGCATACGCTCCATTCCCTGCATTTCCGCCTCCGGCGGCATACGCTCCATTCCCTGCATTTCCGCCTCCGGCAGCATGCGCTCCACGCCGGGGATTCTGCCCGCTTCTGTCTCACGACCTGCGCCAGGCATCTGCGTCTGCTCCTGTCCGCTGCGTTCCTCTATCTGCGCCTGCCCGTTCCCTGCCTCGAAATATTCCTCATCCTCTGACTGCATCCGAGGCTGCGGACTAACCGGGATACATAACTCGTCTCCGATCTGCAGATTATAGATATTGACATAAGGATTGGCAAACATAATTCTCGACACACTGACATGATAACGCTGTCCCAGCTGATACAGAGTATCGCCTTTTTCAATCACATGAATGATTCCCCGGCAGGGCCCGCTGGTGAAAATCGGCCCAATGGGAATCGTTACTACTCTTGCCATGGCTACTCCAAAAAAATCATTTCTCCCTATATCATATTCACCGTCCGTAAAACCGTTCCGCCATCCGCAAGGCTAAAACGGCACATCCCGCGCGCTTTTTTCATAAGCAGCAGCGGCCGGCTCATATAATAAACAAAAAGAAAAACGTACCGCCGTCTAAGCTGCAAGTACCGAACAAACGCAAAAGTCCCAGGTTTTTCTATTCCTGGAATCTAAACATTTTATAAAAATGCAGAAAATGAATTGTTTTTTGTCCTCTCCTGTCGTATAATGTAGCTTGCCAAACAGCTGATCATACTACATTATAATAGGAAGTAATGGTGATAATAATGGAAAAACAACATTTACATAAGTTGGGAATCGACATTGGCTCGACCACTGTAAAAATTGCAATTTTAAATTCTAATCACGATTTGCTTTTTTCAGATTACGAACGTCATTTCGCAAATATCCGCGAAACACTGTCCGATTTGCTGAAAAAAGCCTTTCACGCACTGGGCGAGATTTCACTCTCACCCATGATTACCGGCTCTGGCGGACTGACGCTGGCCAAGCATCTTGACATTCCATTTGTGCAGGAGGTCATTGCCGTCTCCACAGCCTTGAAAAATGAGGCTCCGCAGACCGATGTGGCCATCGAATTGGGCGGCGAGGATGCGAAGATCATTTATTTTGAAGGCGGCAACGTCGAGCAGCGGATGAACGGCATCTGCGCAGGGGGAACCGGTTCTTTTATTGATCAGATGGCTTCTCTGCTGCAAACCGACGCCTCCGGGCTGAACACCTATGCCAAGGACTACAAGGCGATTTATCCGATCGCCGCCCGCTGCGGCGTCTTTGCCAAGACGGATATTCAGCCCTTGATCAACGAGGGGGCCACGCGAGAGGATTTGTCCGCTTCTATTTTTCAGGCAGTCGTCAATCAGACGATCAGCGGCTTAGCCTGTGGGAAGCCGATTCGCGGACATGTCGCCTTTTTGGGCGGGCCGCTGCATTTTCTTCCGGAATTAAAGGCTGCATTCATTCGCACCCTCCATCTGGATGATACGCACATTGTCGCCCCGGAGCATTCACACCTGTTTGCCGCCATCGGCTCCGCCTTGAACAGCAAGGAAGAGCACACCGTATCCTTAAGCGATGTCCTAAAAAAGCTTTCCTCCGAGATACAGATGGAATTTGAGGTAGAACGTATGGAGCCGCTGTTTGCAGACGCAGCCGCTTACGATACGTTTCTCAAACGACACAGCATGCACCATGTGGCGACCTCAGACTTATCCACCTATCAGGGCGATTGCTATCTTGGCATCGACGCCGGTTCCACGACTACCAAGGTAGCCCTGGTCGGAGAAGACGGCTCTCTTTTGTACTCCTTCTACAGCAGCAACAACGGCAGTCCGCTGGCAACGGCAATTTCATCCATTCAGGAGATCTATGCTCTGATGCCGGAGGGCGCCCGCATTGTGCATTCCTGTTCCACCGGTTACGGTGAAGCCTTGATGAAGGCCGCATTTTTACTCGATGAAGGCGAGGTGGAAACAGTCGCCCACTATTACGCGGCCGCATTTTTCAACCCGGAGGTGGACTGCATCCTCGACATCGGCGGCCAGGACATGAAGTGCATCAAGATCAAGAACCAGACCGTAGACA